>LRTP01000343.1 GCA_001550305.1 Streptomyces diastatochromogenes | reverse complement strand
GGCCCGGGCCGCGGCGACCCCGCCGCCCGGCGGAACCATCGGAGCGGCCGCGGCCGGTGCCCCTCCATGTACTTCGGGGCCGGGTACGTACCCCATGGCGGGGGCGCCAGCGCCGGCACCGGAGAAGTTCACCCCGCGCTCGATGCGGTCCAGGCGGGCCAGGACGGATCGCTCGTCCCCGTACGCCGCGGGCAGGAGCACACGCGCGCAGATGAGCTCGAGCTGGAGTCGCGGCGAGGTGGCGCCGCGCATCTCCGTCAGCCCCTCGTTGACCAGATCGGCGGCACGGCTCAGCTCGGCGGCGCCGAAGACCCCGGCCTGGGCCTGCATGCGCTCGACGACATCCGACGGGGCGTCGATGAGCCCCTTCTCGGCGGCGTCGGGAACGGCGGCCAGGATCACCAGGTCGCGCAGCCGCTCCAGCAGGTCCGCGACGAACCTCCGGGGATCGTTGCCCCCCTCGATGACGCGGTCCACGATCTCGAAGGCCACGGCGCCGTCGCCCGCGGCGAACGCCTCGACCACGGAGTCGAGCAACGACGCGTCCGTGTACCCCAGCAGCGAGGTGGCCATGGCGTACGTCACACCGTCGGTGCTCGCCCCCGCGAGGAGCTGATCCATGACGGACATGGAGTCACGCACGGAGCCGGCGCCGGCCCGCACGACCAGCGGCAGTACGCCGTCCTCGACGGGAATGCCCTCATGCCCGCAGACCTCGCCCAGGTAACCCCGCAGGGTCCCCGGCGGCACGAGCCGGAACGGATAGTGGTGGGTCCGCGACCGAATCGTCCCGATGACCTTCTCGGGCTCGGTCGTGGCGAAGATGAACTTGAGGTGCTCGGGCGGCTCCTCGACCACCTTCAGCAGGGCGTTGAAGCCCGCCGGGGTGACCATGTGGGCCTCGTCGATGATGTAGATCTTGTACCGACTGCTCGCAGGCCCGAAGAAGGCCTTTTCCCGCAGGTCACGAGCGTCGTCGACACCACCGTGCGAGGCGGCGTCGATCTCGATGACGTCGATCGACCCCGGCCCGTTCCGCGCGAGGTCCCGGCAGGACTGGCACTCCCCGCAAGGGGTCGGCGTCGGCCCCTGCTCGCAGTTCAGACACCGGGCCAGAATCCGGGCGCTGGTCGTCTTCCCGCATCCGCGCGGCCCGCTGAACAGGTACGCGTGATTGACCCGGTTGTTGCGCAGCGCCTGCTGCAACGGGTCGGTGACATGCTCCTGCCCGATGACCTCGGCGAACGACTCCGGGCGATAGCGGCGGTACAGCGCGAGAGACGACACACATACGAGGTTATAGGCGCCCACTGACAACAGGGACCGCTCACCGGCCCCCGGGCCCGCGGCCCCGGCGGCCGGACCCCCGTGCCGCATCCCGCCCCGTGAACGCAAGCGCCCCCCACGCACCCGCCAGAGCCAACCTACCCTTGCTGCCTTCCGGCCCTGGGGGAGTTCAGTCAGATAGCGCCACGTGAGGGGCTCCGCACAGAGTACCTGATCCGGGAGGAGGGAACGAGTTCGCGAGCACTCCTCAACGTCTTGTATTGTTTGCCGCGGAGGATTCGCCTAGAGGCCTAGGGCGCACGCTTGGAAAGCGTGTTGGGGGCAACCCCTCACGAGTTCGAATCTCGTATCCTCCGCCAGTGCCTCACCGGGCACGATGTCGAAGGGCCCCACCGCTTGCGGTGGGGCCCTTCGACGTTGGCCGTCTCGGTCGTAGCCGGGTGGCGAGCGTCATGCAGTCGCCCGTGACCGGGCAGACCGATCGTTGGGCGCTCCGCCCGCGACTTCGTGGACTTGGCTCGCGCCGCGTCCGCTCCCGCTTCGGGCAGTAGGCCGCATCCCTACCGCACGGGTGTCGCCGCGGTCGTGCGCGTGCTTGGGCCGAAGTCGGTTCTTCCGGATACGGACGTATCCCGCGTCGAGGCCGACGTCCTCTCAGCGGAGCCCGAGCGCTTCCCCTTGCCGAAGCCCGAACCCCAGGGCGACCACCCTGCGCGCTGTCGCGGAGCTCGGCCGCCTCGTCGAGCGATGTTCTCGACCGAGCACTCGGGCCAGCTCGTCGCACCGGCAGGAGAGGTAGGGGCAGCCCCGTCAGTAGCCTCAGGGTTCGCTCAATTTTGCACGCGGGATCTTTTTGCCCCCTAGGCTCCGTGATCAACGGTCTGACCAGCCATTTCCGTCCCCGGCGGCACCTGCGCACCTGCGCACCTAGACGGAAGTCCCCCGCAGCCGTGACAGCGACGAAAGGGTGGCACGCATGGGACGAATAGGAATAGTCATTCCGGTGGTCCTACTTACGTTGACCGGGTGCACCAGTACGACGGCAACGGGTCGAGCGACTGCGCGTAAGACGCCGGTCGACACAGCTTCGTCCAGTACCCCCTCGGCCGGCCCTTCCGCCACACCCTCCGTCACCGCAGGCCCTCTCTTTCCGCCCCAGCTTCCAGACGCGCAGAAAACATTCATCAAAACAGGCGGAAAGACCGGGTCTCACTCATTTCCGGCACTTGCTCAAATCCAGCGGGGAACTCTGGAAGTCGCGGTGATCTGTTCGGGTTCCGGGACCATCGAGGTCAATGTCGGCTCTCTCGTGACCTACACCGTCGTCTGCGCAGACGGCGATCCTGGGCAGGTCGACGAAGTAGCCATGAGCCACGGCCACAAGAACGTCGCTGTTTCGGTCACCAGCAAGACGAGTGGGTCCTGGGGACTCTCGGTGGGATGGACCAAGACCATCGCCCCTCCCAGCTAGCGATGAGCCGAGCTCGATGGCATCCGCCGGATCAGGTGTGCAGGGAGTGCAGCAGGGTGCCGATCTTTGCGGCGACCGTCTCGGCCGAGCCCTCGGCGTACGACGAGTCCATCGCCTCGTACGTGATCCGGGCGTAGCTCTGCGCTGCCCCAGCCGGGCACCGTCACCACGACCCACGGTCGCCGCTACACCGCGGAGCGCGCTGTTCTCACGGCTGCTGGTCGTGCTGGTGGGCGTGGCGGTCCTGCTGCTCGGCTACAGCCTTTCAGGGAGAACCTGTCGGCACGGCTGACCCGTGACTGGCCCTGGAAGCTCAGACTGCTGGACATACAGAGCGCTGTCACGGCGGTGCTCTGTACGGGAGGAGCCGCGCTGGCCCGGGCCCAGTACGCGCGGACGGTGCGGCCCGCCATCGGATACGGGGGTCGCGTCGTCGCGAACACGGCTCCGAACGAGCGGCTGGCCTGGATGTGCAAGCTCCTCAACGGCGGGCAGGAGGTGGCGATCACCGCGGACACCGGCTACTGGATCGAGTACACCTCCGCGGCACGCGCCGCCGGCGCCGTCGACTCGTCGGAGTGGATGAGCCAGCCGGAGGCGACAGCGGCGATCGCGAGCCGTGAGCTGGCGGAGCGGCAGGACTTCCAGCTGAACCTTGTCGACGCGGTTACCCCATCCCCGGGCAGGGGCAGGGGCAGCTGTTTCTGGGCTGGTTCACCGAGAAGGCCATGCGCGAGCTGGAGAGCGTATTCGTGCGGGTGCGTGTGGTGGACCGGGTCGGCGATGTCCACGAGCGCGTCGTCAACTTGCTGAAGGGCGCCGATCGTTCACCCACCCACCCGGACGCCTCCCCCTTCTGAGCACCCCGCTCTCCCCCGGGCCGGGGGTGCAGCTGGCTACACCCCCGGTTCGGGAGTGCACCTCATCGTTTCGGCGCACGGACGACGGCATCGTTGAACCCAGCTGGTCCCAGAGGTTCACAGCTCCCCCGTCCGGAAGGAAAGCCCATGAACGCGCTGCTCTCGTCGAAGCCGGAGACGGAGCCGGAGACGGGCACGAAGAGGGGCGCGGAGGCGGGCACGGAGACGGAGTCCGCGGTGCGGGGTGCGGAGCCGACCGGGACCGGGGCCCACGACGCCCGCCGGATACCGGCGACCCCGGCCGCCCCCGGTCCGCTCGCCTCCTTCGCCCGGTTCGTCCTCTGCGGTGGCGGCACAGGCGTCCTCTCCAGCCTCGCGGTCCCCCTCGTCGCCGGACTGATGCCCTGGGCGGTGGCCAACGCGGTCATCACCGTCGCGTCGACCATCCTCTGCACCGAGCTGCACGCACGCTTCACCTTCGGCAGCGGGAAGCACGCCGGATGGCGCCAGCACTGGCAGTCCGCGGGATCGGCCGCGGCCGCCTACGCCGTCACCTCCGTCGCGATCCTCATCCTGCACACCCTTCAGACCTCCCCGAGCATGCTCACCGAACAGCTCGTCTACCTCAGCGCCTCCGGCCTCGCCGGCATCGGACGCTTCCTCCTCCTGCGCCTCTACGTCTTCGCCGGCGGACGGACCAGGGCCACGGAGCCGGTACGGGTGAACAGCCCGGCACCCCGGCCGCACCGGGCCCTGGCCTGGGCCTAGGCCCCGCCGTCCCGGAGAGTCGGAGGGTCACCGCGACCGCGCTGAACGTCTCCGCCCTCCCCATCACGCCACCGGTCCGATCATCCGGCCGCACCCGTACGATCACCCGTCATGGAGGACTGGCTGGAGCGCGCGGCGAAGCTGAGGCAGTGGACCGGCAACGGGGTCCGCGCCCCGCACAAGCCCCTGCTCCTCCTCTACGCCCTCGGCCGGTTCCAGCGGGACGCCGACGGCGAGTTGCGCTACAGCGCGGTCGAGGACGATCTGAAGCGGCTGCTGGCCGAGTACGGTCCGGCCAACCGGACGACACCGGCGTACCCCTTCCACCACCTGGTCGGCGACGGGGTGTGGGAGGTACGGACCGATCGCGGGCCCGGCAGCCCCGGCAGCGGGGTGCGGGAACTGCGGTCGACGGGCGCGGCGGGACGGCTGGCGCCGGAGCTGCGGGCGGCGCTGCGACGCGAGCCCGCGCTCCTCGGCCGGATGGCCCGGATCCTGCTCGACCTGCACTTCCCGCCCTCGCTCCACGACGAACTGTGCGAGGCCGTGGGCCTGGAGTGGGAGTGGGAGCCGGAAGGGGCGGTGCACCTGCCGGACGCGGGGCCGCGGGACCGGCGCCGACGCGACGGGCGCATGCGGGAGCTGGTCCTGACGGCGTACGAGTACCAGTGCGCGTTCTGCGGGTACGACGGCCGGATCGGGGCGGTGCCGGTCGGGCTGGAGGCCGCGCATGTGCGCTGGTGGGCGTTCGACGGGCCGGACGACATCGACAATGGTCTGTGCCTGTGCTCCCTGCACCACAAACTGTTCGACAAGGGCGTCCTCGGTATCGGGGACGGGCACCGCATCCTGGTGTCGCAGCGCTTCGTCGGACGGAGCCCGGCGGCCCGCGACCATGTCATCGCGCTGGCGGGCCGTCAGCTGACCGGTCCCCAGCCCGGCACCGCGCCCGTCGCCGCGCACCACCGGACCTGGCACACCCGGCAGGTGTTCCACGGAGCTCCGCGCTCTGCCCCGGCGGTCCCCACCGCACACGGCGAGCTGTGACACAGGTCACGGGAAGTCGGTGTCGGGTGCCGGACAGCTCATAGGGGTGAGCATTGATATGCGTACCCGGGTACGGGCCGGGGAATCGAGCGCCTTCGCGGAGCTCTTCGACAGTTATGCGCGCGCGGTCTACAACCATGCCTTCCGGCTGACCGCCGACTGGTCGACGGCCGAGGACGTGATGGCCGCGACCTTCCTGGAGGCATGGCGGCTGCGCGACCGTGTCGACCCCGAGGGCGGCTCGCTGCGGCCCTGGCTGCTGGGCATCGCCACCAACACCGCGCGCAACCAGTACCGGAGCAACCGGCGTTACCGGCAGGCCGCACAGGCCGCCGCCGCGGCCGAGCTGTCGGTGCCCGACCACGCCGAGGACGTGGCAGGGCAGGTCGACGACCGGTGCCGCCTCGCGACCGCCCTCACCGCCCTCGCGACGCTGCGTCCCCCGGAGCGCGAGGTCATCGCGCTCTGCCTGGGGGAGGGCCTGGACTACGAGGCCGCGGCCGAAGCACTGGGGATTCCGGTCGGCACGGTCGCCTCCCGGCTCTCCCGCGCCCGCAAGAAGCTGCGCACCCTCACCGACCCCGGACCGGCGGGCCAAGAACCCGGACCGCCGCCGAAAAAAGTTCGCGGAAGACGGGAAGGCAGCCGCCGCGCCCGACAGATAACAGGCGATCGCACCCAAGTGATCCGGCCCGCACAGGAAGGAAACCGATGAACGCGAACACGCCCCGGCAGAGTCCGGCCGAGCGGGACGAGAGCGCCCAGCAGCTCCTGTCCCGCACGGCGCGCGACCTCCCGGCGGGCCGTCACCAGTTCCACAAGGAGCGCCTGATGGCCCAGATTCACCAGATCCAGCAGGAAGAGCGCACGGCGGCCGCGGCGGCGGTGGCCCCGGCGCGGACCCGGCGGTTCCGGCTGCCGCGTCCGGCGATCACGCTGCCCGCGCTGGCCGCCGCCCTGGCCGGTACGGTCGTCGCCGCAGTGGTGATGAACGACGGCGGCGGGGTCAGGGACGGCGGCGTCGCCACCGGACCCGCCCTCACCACCCACATCGGTGCCGCGACCACCAAGGGCGTCCCCCAGTTGCTGGGCCAGATCTCACTGGCGGCGGCAGAGACCGGGGGAAGCCACCCGGCCGTCAAGCCCGGCCAGTACGTCTACATAGAGTCCAAGACGGCCGACTCGTTCGTGAAGACCGTCGACGACAAGAGCAGCCTCGCCAGTCACGCGCTGCACCGCCGCCAGGTCTGGATGTCCTCCGACGGCACCAAGGGCTGGCTGATCGACCCGGCCGTCAACGTCAGCTCCGAGGGCGAGACCCTGAGCCTGCCCGACGAACAGGGCAACACCCCGGTCGGCAGCCTGAACCACCCCACGTACGACTACCTGGCCAAGCTGACCACCGACCCCGACAAGATCCTGGCCAAGATCTACAAGGAGACCAAGGGCCACGGCAACTCACCCGACCAGGAGGCGTTCACCACCATCGGCGACCTGCTCGTCGAGAGCTACCCGCCGGCGGAGCTGTACTCGGCCCTGTTCAAGGCCGCCGCGAAGATCCCCGGAGTCGTCGTGGTGAACGACGCGGTGGACGCGGTGGGCCGGCACGGGATCGCGGTGGCCCGGCTGGACGAGACCAGCGGCGAACGCGAAGAGTGGATCTTCGACAAGAAGACCCATGTCTTCCTGGGCGACCGCTCGGTCAAGGTGACCGCGAGCACCGGCGAGGACGCTCTGATCAAGCCCGGCACGGTGACCTTCACCAACGCCATCGTCACCCGGGCCGTCGTCGACGGCATGAAGCAGACCCCGTGAGCCGACGCGGTGGTCCCGTCAGCCGATCTTCACGGTCTTCGACACCGTGACCTGGTCGATGTCGGTGGTGCGGACGGTGGCCTTCATGGTCCAGGTGCCGGCCACCGGGAGGGTGACGCCGTCCGCGGTCCAGTAGCCGCCCTTGTCCGTCAGTTCGGCGTCGATCGGGCCGATCTGCTGGGATTCCAGAGTGAAGGTGAGGCGCAGTTCGGGCACGGTGGCGAAGCCGCCGTCGGAGCCGTAGATCACGGCCTGCACGGAGTTCTCGCCCACCCGGCTCGGTGTCAGTTCGATCTGCACCTTGCCGTGTCCGCCCTTCGTGCCCACGTCGAACGGGATCGTCGTCGTCGAGGCCGTGGTCTGCCCGGCGGCCGCGGTGGCGGAGGCCGCCGCGGCCTCGGTGGCCGCGCGGCCCGGTTGGGTACCGGTGAGCAGGGTGGTGATCACCAGCACGACGATGCCGACGACGACCTCGACCAGCACCGAACGGCGCAACGCCCGCCGGTACCGGTCGGCCTCGTCGGAGGCCGCGCCCGAGGCCTTGCCGGAGTCCTTGTCGGTGCCCTTGTCGGAGCTCTTGTCGGAGCTCTTGCCCGAGCTCTTGTCGGAAGCCTTGTCCGAAGACTCGCGATCCGGATCCGGTACGCCGTCGTCCGATGCGCCGTCGTCCGAGGGACCGTCCGCCCTCCCGACCCGTACGTCGGTGGGGGCGACCGAGGCCCCCACCGTCTGCGGCACCCGCTCCTCCACCGACACCGCGGCCGCTGTCCGTGACTCATCCGCCGCGAGCATCAGCCGCCCGGTCCAGCGCCGCGAGACCCCCGCCCCGGCCAGCAGCACCAGCACCGCCACCAGCTTGGCGAGGAGGAGCCGGCCGTACGAGGTGGAGGTCAGCGCGTCCCAGGAGCCGAGACCGCGCCAGGACTGGTAGACGCCGGTGACGACCAGGACGGTGACCGAGGCGAGGGCGAGCCGGGAGAAGCGGTTGACGACGGCCGCGGGGAGCGGCTCGGCCGACCGGTACAGCGCGGTGAGCAGGGCCGCGAGGCCGCCCAGCCAGACCGCCATCGACAGCAGGTGCAGTACGGAGGAGACCATCGCCACGGGGACCTGGATCCCGGCGGACGCGTGCTCGGCGACGGCCCAGGTGACGGCGAGGGAGACGGTGAGCAGCCCGCCGAGCGCCAGGACGAGCCGGCCCCGCGCCTGCTCGTGTACCGGACAGAACACCGCCGCCGCGAGCAGCACCAGCCGCGCCAGCAGGGCCAGTCCCGGCCTGCTGGTCAGGGTCTCGTTGAGGACGGACGGGTCGAAGGCGTCCGCCGGGCCGCTGCCGCGCTCGTAGGGTCCGCGCAGGAGCAGCAGCGCGACGGTGGACCCGCCCAGGATCCACCAGCCGGTGAGGAGCAGTCGCCGCACCGGGCCCGGGAACCCGCAGACCAGGACGAAGGTGGCCGAGCCGATGAGGAGGGCCAGACCGCCGTACGCCAAGTAGCGGGCGGCGTCGTAGAGCGTGCCCGCGACGGTGTTCCCGGAGGGGTCCACGGGGACCGGCGGGGCGGTCGCGGAGGGTTTGCCGATGGAGAAGGTGAAGGCGCCGGAGACCGGGTGGCTGTCGGCCGAGACGACCCGCCAGGCCACCGTGAAGGTGCCCGTGCCAAGCCCCTTCGGCAGGGTCACACGGGCGGTGTCGGAACGGTCGCCCGCGTGCCCCGGGTCGCCGGTGTGCACGCGTCGGTTGTCCGGGTCGAGCACGCGGAAGGAGTCGTCGAGGAGCCCGACGGACTCGCTGAAGGACAGCGTCACCTCGGTGGGCGCCGTCTTCAGCACGCTGCCGTCCTGCGGATCGGTGCCGGTCAGCGCGGCGTGGGCGGACGCGCCGCCGACACCGCCGAACAGCACCAGGACCAGCACCGTGCCCAGCAGCGCCAGCCCCTGGGCGATCCGCCGTCGCTCCCGCTGCCCGCCTCCACGTCCGCTCACACGCCGTCTCCGTCGTCTCCGTCGTCCCTGCGGTCTCCGCATTCCGGTCCGCCCGGTCCGCACTTCCAGAGTCACGGATACGTACGGACGAATCCGGCGCCGTGCTCACTCCCCCGGCGAGGAACCCACCGATCAGCTCGCCGAGGAACCCGGCGAGGAACCCCCTGGGAGGGCCGCCTCTCGCGTCAGAAAGGCCAGCCGGGCCCGCTTCTCGGGCAAGTAGACCCCGGGAAGGTCGATTTCGGGAAGCACGATCTCCGGGCCGGGCACGAAGCCCTGCCGGACCAGCCGCGCGATCGCCTTCTCGTTGCGCGCGTCGGGTTCGACCACGACCCGCTGCCGGTCGAGGCCGACCAGCACGTACGTGGTGAACGCGGTGAGCAGCGCGGACGACCAGCCCGGCCGGCCGCCTCCGGACCCCGCGGGGCCGATCAGCAGGTGGACGCCGATGTCGCCGGGTTCGACGGCGTAGCACTCGCTGACCCGGTCGGCCTCGGGCTCGTACGTCTGGAAGAGCGCGGCGGGCTCGCCGTCCTTGACCGCGAGGAAGGCGTGGTGGGTGTCGAGGGCGTCCAGATGGACGTACGTCTCCAGCACCTGCTGCTTCGTGAGCCCGTTCATGCCCCAGAACACGGCACGCACCTCGCTCACCCAGCGGTGGATGACGTCTAGGTCGGCGCCCGGGTCGACGGGCAGGACGCGCACGGTCCCGAAGCCGTCGAACTTCTGCTCGTGCACGGCCTCGCGGTCGGCGGCGTACGGCTCACTGCTCATGGTCGTCCTCAACCTTCTCTGTCTCCTGCTCCGGTGTCAGCCGGCTCCAGTCGGTGCTGACCTGGGCCAGTTCTCCCTTGAGCCACAAGGGGAGTTGGTCGCGGTGGTGGGCCGAGCCCGGGACACCCGAGGCGCCGAAGGGGACCACCCAGAGGCTCTGGTCGCGGTCGGCGAGGTCCCAGACGTAACGGGCCGCCGGGCCGCGCGCGCTCAGGTCGGTCAGGCCGGGGACCGCCGAGGTGCACAGCACGCAGTCGTGGTCACCGGAGAGCCCCGGTTCGTCGTACGAGGTGGTCGGGAGCGCGCGCCAGGGCGCGAGGCGGTGGGTGTCGCCCCAGACACCGAGCGGTTGCGCGGCCGCCTCCTCGACGGCCTCGCGGACGAGGGCGGCGCGATCGATGCCGTACAACTCCTCGGCCTTCAAAAGGTGTTCGAGGGCGAAACCGACGCGGGGGAGGAGGGCGAGCCAGGGGCGGAAGACCTCGGGGTACGCGGGCGGGTCGGCCAGCGCGGCGAAGGCGGGGTGCGCGGCGAGCCGCCGTACCACCGCGCCACGCACCGCGGCGTAGGCGGCCGCCGCCATGCTGTCGGCCGTCATCCGGCGGTCCCAGCCGAGCAGCCAGTCGCGCAGGGCGGTCGCCTCGATGCTGAGTCCGTCGAGCGCGGCGAGGTGGTCCATCAGGGGCGCGGCGGAGGCGAGATGGGTGTCCATGTGGATGTCCGCCATGTCCTGGGCCGACCACTTCGGCCGCTCGTCGAGGAGCTGCCGGATCCGGGCGGCCCGGTGGAACGGGGCGAACTCGACACCGAGCGGACCGGCGGGGCCGCGCTGGTTCGCCATCACGGCGACGCCGTCCTCGACCGTCCCGTACGGCATCTCGTGCCAGCCCCGCCATGCGTGCCCGGGCTCCCAGGCGGCGACGATCCGGGTGCGGTTGTCCGCGCCGCGGAGCGGGACCCGGCCGGCGACCCGGTGCAGTACGCCGCCCTCGGTGTCGGCGGCCTGGACGACGTTCACGGGTTCGGCCCAGTGGTCGAAAGCCCGGTCGACGTCGGCGACTTCGCGGGCCCGGAGGAGCGGGAGGAGGGCGCTGAAGCCGAGGTCTTCGGTGACGCGGGGCGGGTAGCGGAGGCTGATGGCTTCGACGCCCTCGGTCTGCTCCGCTCCCCCGATGACGACCGGTCCGCGCGGGGTCTCGACGACCTCGACCTCGACGGGTTCACCGCCCGCCACCTCGACCGTCTCCACGTGCCGGGCGACGGCCCGCCACTCCCCGTAGGGGTCGAGCGCCTCCCATCCTTCCGATCCCTCCGCCCCCTCTGACCCCTCTGACCCCTCCGATCCCTCCGGTCCTTGCGATCGCTCCGGTCCTTCCGGTCCCTGGGGTCGGACGCGTCGCAGTCGTTCCCGGTACAGGTCCTGGTAGTCGGCCATCGCGTTGGTGATGGCCCAGGCGACCGTGCCCGTGTGGGCGAAGTGGGCGATGCCCGGAACGCCGGGGACGGCGAGGCCGACGACGTCGAACTCGGGGCAGGAGAGGTGGATCTGCTGGTAGACGCCGGGGTCCTCGATGAAGCGGTGGGGGTCGCCCGCGATGACCGGCCGACCGGTGCCGGTCCGCTCGCCCGTGACGAGCCAGCCGTTGCTGCCCGAGGTGCCGGGACCGTCGGCGGCGAAGAGGTCCACGGCCTCCGGCCCGATCCGGCGGACGACCTCCTCCCTCCACAGCTTGACGGGGAAACCGGCGAAGAGGATGTGCGCGCCGAGCCAGACGCCGAGCGGGGTCCAGGGCTCCCAGCGCCCCGGGGCGAACCCGGTCTCCCCGAACTCCGGTGCGCGCCGGGCGCCTTCGGCCAGCCCCTCGTTGACCCCGTCGACGTACGCCACCACCCAGTCGGCGGTCTCCGGATCCCGTCTCTCCAACGCCGCGAAGCAACGTCTCGCGGTGTCGTCGAGCCGGGCCCGGCGTGCGAACCGGTCCCAGCCGACGGCCTCGGCGCCGAGGAACGCGGCGGAGGTGCCCTGCGCGCGGTGCCGTTCGACCTCCAGTTGCCAGGCACGGTCGAGGGCGGTGACACGGCCCTGGGCACGGGCGAGGGCGCGGGCGTCGCCGGCGCGCAGGTGGGGGATCCCCCAAGGGTCACGGTAGAGCTCGGCGGTCACAATCCATCCCACTTTTGTCAGGTTAGGCTAACCTAACTTTCATTGGCGAAATCGTACGCGAGGGGTGGAGGGCCGACGTACGTCCGCAAGGAACTCTCCGTCCCGAGGCAGCGGGTGAACGCGATGGGCTACTGGCGCACGGCGGGCTGAGAGGCGTTCCGCACCCTCACGCGGGATCATCGAGGCATGGACGTCAGCCTTCACATCGCCCAGGATCCCGAAGCGGACGCGTTGCTCAGCCGCAGTCCTCTCGCCGCCCTGACCGGGATGCTGCTGGACCAGCAGGTGCCGATGGAGTGGGCGTTCAAGGGGCCGCGCACGATCGCCTCGCGCATGGGGGCGGACGAGTTGGACGCGCACGAGATCGCCGCGTACGACCCGGAGAAGTTCGCCGCGCTGCTCACGGCGAAGCCGGCCGTGCATCGCTATCCCGGGTCCATGGCCAAGCGGATCCAGCAGCTGTGCCAGTACCTCGTGGAGCACTACGACGGGGACGCGGCCAAGATCTGGGAGGGCGTCAAGAGCGGCGAGGAGCTTCTGCGGCGGCTCAAGGAACTGCCCGGGTTCGGCGCCCAGAAGGCCCAGATCTTCCTGGCCCTGCTCGGCAAGCAGTTCGGTGTGCGGCCCAAGGGCTGGCGCGAGGCGGCGGGGGCGTACGGCGAGCCGGACTCCTTCCGCTCCGTCGCCGACATCACCGGGCCGGAGTCCCTGGCGAAGGTCCGCGCCCACAAACAGGAAATGAAGGCCCAGGCGAAGGCCTCCGGCAAGTAGCCCTCCACTTGTCTCGCCCCGCCGCAGCGCTCCCAAGGGGCGCAGGGAACTGCGTGACCAGCCCCCGGGGGTCCGGGAACGAGGGTCCGTCGGATGGCTCACCGCGGTGGCAGAGCGGTCCCACGCGGCCAAAGCATGAACCATGAGCGAGGTACCGAACGCCCCCCGCCAAGGCCCGCAGTACGACGACCGTCACGTCCACGAACGTCACGTCCACGACCGCGAACCACGCGTCACCCCCGAAGGCCCCCTGCACTTCATCGCCCGTAGCGCCTGGCAGGCCGTCCTGCTCGCCGGCATCGCGGCCTTCGTCCTGGGCGTGCTGGTGCTGGTCTGGCCGGGCGCCTCCCTGCTGGCCGCAGGCGTGCTCTTCGGCCTCTACCTGCTCTTCAGCGGCGTACTCCAGCTCGTCGCCGCGTTCGGCACCCACGTCGCGACCTCGCTGCGCGTCATGGCCTTCATCAGCGGCGCCCTCTCGATCCTGCTCGGCCTGTTCTGCTTCCGCGGCCCGATGCAGTCGACCCTCCTGCTCGCCCTGTGGATCGGCATCGGCTGGCTGTTCCGGGGCATCACCCAGACCCTGGCCGCCGCGTCCGACCCGACCGTGCCGGCCCGCGGCTGGCAGATCTTCCTCGGGATCGTCAGTTCCCTCGCGGGGATCGTCCTCATCGTGTCCCCGTTCACCTCGGTCGCCGTCCTCACCCTCGTCGGCGGCTGCTGGCTCATCGCGGTCGGCGTCACGGAAATCGTCACGGCGTTCGTGATCCGCGGCCGCGCCAAGCACATCCCGGCCGTCGTCTGACCGCACGCCCGACCACACGACGAGTCCACGCCGTACGTCAACTCCGCGCCTCGCCCGTAGCCCATGAGGGCGGATCTCGCCGCCCACACGATGAACCACCCACTCCGGATGGGGACACGACCTCCTATGAGCTCCTCTCCACACCGTCGGCCGCGCCCGTCGCACCGGCACGCGTGGATGCGGGTTCTGACGCTCCTCGTCGTCACGATCCTCGCGGCAGGCGCCCACGTCGACGCCCTCGCCCCGAACCCCGTCGTGGCCTCCGCCGAAGCGGGCTGCGGCGCTGAACACGACGTACTCGACACGGCCCTTCGGCCGCCCGCCCGGCAGGACCACCGCCCCCTCGCCCCGCTGCGCCCCGCGCCGACCGCTCCCGACTGCCCGGAGCCGGCGCCCCGCCCCCGTCACGTACCGCCGTCGCACTCCCGCACGCTGCACGCCCTGCGCTCCGTGGTCCTGCGCTGCTGACAGGCCCGGCCCGGCCTCCGGACCGTCCCCACCAGCCAGTCAGTGAACCAAGCGAACGCAAGGACACAGCCATGCCCACCGACCCGTACGCGGTCCTGCGCGCCCTCCTGCGCGCGGAAGCCGTCCGCAACACGCCCAAGCCGCAGCCCGAGCCCAGGCCCGCACCGGACGCCCGGCAGGTGCAGGCGCCCCCGGCCAAGGAACACGGAAACAGCTAGGCACAACGGTGAGGCGACCGTCCCGCCCACGGGCGGGGCGGTCGCCTCACAGCCGACAGATGACAGCCGACAGATGACAGATGACAGATGACAGAAACCAACCACCAACCACCGGCTACCAACCACCGGCTACCGGCTATCGCCTGCGCCGAGCCGTCCCGAAGAGGGAGCGGGTGATCTCCCTGCCGATCTGCGTGCCCATCGACCGTGCCAGCGACTTGAAGATCCCGCTGCCGACGACCTGTTCGACGACCGAGGGTTCCTCCTTCGCCCGGCCGCCGCCCTTCGCGGGCGCCCGCCCGGCCTCCGCAGCCGCCTGGGCGGCG
>LRTP01000342.1 GCA_001550305.1 Streptomyces diastatochromogenes | reverse complement strand
CACCACCTTTTCGATCATCTCGACTGGGGGACCAAGTCATACCGGGGCCGAAGGCCGGGAGCCTCATTACGAGGCCACGAAGACGGTAACGGGGACAAGCAGTGAAGCGGATCGTCGTCGTCGGAGCCTCGGCCGCAGGCCTGACCGCGGCCGAAGCCCTCCGCCGCCGAGGCTGGGGCGGCGACCTCACCCTGATCGGCGAGGAGCCGCATCCGCCGTACGACCGGCCGCCGCTGTCCAAGCAGATCCTCACCGGCGCCTGGAAGCCCGAACGGGCCACCCTGCGCTCCCTGCAGGACCTGGCACGGCTCGAAGCCGACCTGCGATTCGGACAGCGCGCCACCGCCCTCGACGTGGAGGGCGGCCAAGTGCGCCTCGGCAACGACGAGAGCATCGGCTTCGACGGTCTGATCATCGCTACCGGTGTGACCCCCCGGCACCTTCCCGACAGTGATCTCGACGGAGTCCACGTCCTGCGCACGCTCGACGACGCTCTCGGCCTACGCGCCGCGCTGCTCACCGGGCCCCGGGTGGTCGTGGTCGGCGCCGGGTTCCTCGGCACCGAAGTCGCCGCGGCAGCCCGGACCATGGGCTTGGAGGTGACCGTGGTCGAGCCGGAGCCCGTCCCCGTACGGCGCCCGTTCGGCGACCGTATCGGCGCGCTCGTCGCCGACCTGCACCGCGACCACGGCACGCGCCTGCGCTGCGGGACACCGGTGCGCCGGCTGCGCGGAGCGGGCGGCCGGGTGACCGGGGTGGAACTCGGCGACGGCACCACGCTGTCGGCCGACGTCGTCGTCCTGGCCCTCGGCTCCACGCCCGCGACCCGCTGGCTGACCGGCTCGAGCCTGCGACTGCGGGGCGGTGTGGAGTGCGACGCGCTGTGCCAGGCCGCACCCGGCATCTACGCCGCCGGAGACGTCGCCTCCTGGCACAACCCGCACTTCGGCACCCGCATGCGGCTGGAACACCGCATGAACGCCACCGAACAGGCCATGGCCGCGGCCGGCAACCTGCTCGGCGACGCCAAACCGTTCGCCCCCGTACCCTACTTCTGGACGGACCAGTACGACACCAGGATCCAGGCGTACGGCGTCTTCCCACCCGACGCGGATGTGCGGATCGTCCACGGCGACCCGGTCGACGGCTGCTTCGCGGCCGCCTACGGTCACCAAGGGAGGGTGGTCGGCGTACTCGGCTGGAACACCCCCCCGTCAGGTACGCATGCTGCGACGCCTGGTCGTCGAACGCGCGTCGTGGACGGCCTTCACGGTCGTACCCGCGCTTCGCCCGGCAACCGTGAACTGACCTCCAGTCACACCACGGTGACGTCTGGCTAGCGGTGGGAGAGCCCGTCGATCATCAGGGCGAGCGTGAAGTCGAACCGGTCGTGGCCCGCACCGGCGGTGAGCTCGGCCGCGTAGCGGGTGGTGTGAGGGAAGACCTCGGCAGGCAGTGCGGTCAGTCGGCGCTGGAGTTCGTCGGTGTCGACCACCCAGTCCGCCTCGTTGTGGACCTTGCGCTGATCCAGGATGGAGATCTCCAGACAGTACGCGGCCACGTACAGCAAGAGGGCGTCGATGGCCCAGGCGGCGGCCTGCGGGGCGACGCCGCCGGCGATGAGGATCGCCAGCATTCCTTCGCTGACGCGCAGGGTCTCGAGGTCCGTGGGGGCCATGGCGAGCGCGGCGCGGGAGATTCCGGGGTACTTCAGGTACTGGTCGCGCAACTGGGTGCACACGCTGCGGATCTGCTCCCGCCAGGCTGCGGGGTCGGGCTGGGGTGGTACGAGCTCGGCGCACAGCCGCGCGATGAGCAGTTCGTCGAGGTCGGCCTTGTTGACCACGTGGGCGTAGAGCGAGGCGGGTCCGGTGTCGAGCGCGCCGGCCAGTCGGCGCATGGTCAGGGCCTCGTAGCCCTCTGTGGCGATCACGCCCAACGCGGTGTCGACGACCTGGTCCACGGTGATCGGGGCCTTGCGGCGCCGCTGCCTGGGGGCGGCTTCGACCTCGGGATTCGGCAGTTGGTGGCGCGCCGCGCGTCGTTCTCTCGGGTTCACCCGACCACTATAACTTGACACGAACAGCGTTCGTATATAGAACGCTGTTCGTGAATATCGATGTGGACCAGGATGTGGACGTGACCGTGGTCGGAGCCGGGCCGGTGGGCCTCGTGCTCGCCGCGGAGCTGGCGCTCTCCGGGGCGACGGTGCAGGTGCTCGAGCGACTGGCCGAGCCGTCCGAGGCGATGAAGGCGGGGTCGATCAACGTGCCGACGGCCGAGGCGCTCGACCGCCGCGGCCTGCTGCCCGCCGCCGAGAGCGTGCAGCGAGAGATGCTCGAGCGGGTGGGGTCGTTCGCTCCCATGGCCGACGACCAGCGGCCCGGAGGTGGTCGGCGAGCGCACGCGTCACGGTTCACCGGGCATTTCGCGGGGATGGTCCTCGACGCCGGCCTCGTGGACTGGTCCGATGCCGACCTCGCCGCGCACGCCGCGGTCGACGGGGCGAGGATGGTGCCGCAGCGTGAGCTGGAGGAGCTGCTGGCCGAGCATGTCGCGCGACTCGGCGTACCGGTGCGTCGCGGGGTGGAGGTCACCGCGCTCGAAGACACCGGCGACGGCGTGCTCGTCGGCACCACGGCCGGCACGGTGCGCACCGGGTGGCTGGTCGGGTGCGACGGCGGGCGCAGCACCGTACGCCGCCTCGCGGACATCGACTTCCCCGGCACCGACCCCGAACTCACCGGACACCTGGCGGTCGCCGACATCGCCGACCCGGAGAAGCTCGCGAACGGATGGGTGTGGTCGACCCGGGGGGCATACCGCTACGGGCCACAGCCCGGACGGGTGGTCACCGTGGAGTTCGGCGGCGCTCCCGCCGACCTCCGCCATGCTCGGCTTCGCTCGCGCGGGGGGACCCCCATGGCGCCGGTCACTCTTGAGGAGTTGCAGGCCAGTCTGCGCCGGGTCTCGGGCTCCGACGTCACAGTGACCGCGCTGCGCGGCGCCGCGACCCGCTGGACGGACAACGCCCGCCAGGCCGCGACCTACCGGTCGGGACGGGTGCTTCTGGCCGGCGATGCCGCGCACGTGCACTCACCGTTCGGCGGCCAGGGGCTCAATCTCGGGATCGGCGACGCGATGAACCTCGGTTGGAAGCTCGGTGCCGTGGTCGCCGGGTGGGCACCCGAAGGGCTGCTCGACACCTACGACGCCGAGCGCCGTCCCCTGGGCGCCTGGGTGCTGGACTGGACGCGGGCCCAGATCGGGGTGATGCGCGGGGACGCCAAGTCGGCCGCGCTCCGGGAGGTCGTCGCCGATCTGCTGAGCACCCGGGACGGCACGACCTACGCGGTCAAGAAGATCTCCGGCGTCACGCAGCGCATAGACCTTCCCGGCGACCACCCGCTGGTCGGCCGCTACGTCCCCGACCTGTGGCTGACGGACGGTTCCCGTCTGTCCGACCACGGTCACGGCGGCGGGTTCCTGCTGCTCGACCGCACTCCGGACGGCACCTTCGCCCGCCTCGCCGCGGCCTGGGCCGGGCGAGTGCGCATCGTGACCGACGACCACGCGACGCCGACCGGGGTCTTGGTACGCCCCGACGGGGTGGTCGCCTGGGCCTCCGACACCACCGACGTCGCCGCCACCACCGGCCTCGAAGCCGCCCTGCACGGATGGGCCGGCGCGCCGACGCCCTCACCCGAGCACGCGCCGATGGGCTGAACCCCGCTGGGTGGGGGGTGGGTTACAGCGGTGTTGATCGGACACCGGTGGGACCGCGTGCCCGGCGTGACCCTGCTCCGCGAGGCCGCCCCACACAGCCTCATCGGCCTCATCACCAACCACGAGCAGGGCGAAGTCCCTACCCAGGGAAGCCGCAGAGTCGTGTTTCCTTCGCCTCGGTGGCGCGGGAGAGGCGCAGGACGGTGTCGAGGGTCATGCCGAGTTGCGGGGCGACGGACCGCTTGCTGTGACAGACCGCCAGGAACGCGTGGACGGTGGCGTGCATGGCGCGCGTGCGCTCGGCGCACCGGTGGCCTGTGGGCCAAGGCGAACGCGGAGCCGACTCGCCCTAGCGTCGCCGACGGTCTGGCGTGCGTCGAGGGAGGCGAACGGGTTCTGGACGACGAGCTGGATGTGGCCACGTCGGGCACCGGCTGCGCCCCGGTCGTGCCGGCTACGGCTGCGTCTTCACAGCGGCGACTTCCCCGAGTCGGTCCTCCACCGTGACCCCGACGACAACCCGTGGCTCACCCTCCGGCCCGGCTTCCGCCCCCGGCCTCGTGCAGGCGTCTGCGCGCCGGCGGCTCGGCCGGGGAGCGGTGGCAGGGGGTGTGGGTCAGCCCAGTTGCGTGTTCAGCCACGCCTGGACGTCGGGGGTCACGGGGTCGGTGATGTCGGCGAACTCGTCGTGCTTCTTCAGGAATTTCGCGACGTAGGGGCACACGGGCACTATCCGCATACCGAGGGCGCGCACGTCGGTGAGCGCGTACTCGACCAACCGCGCGGCCAGGCCCTGCCCGGCGAAGGCGTCGTCGACTTCCGTGTGGAAGAAGACGCGCTGTTCACCGCGGTCGCGGTAGGCGGTGAGGCCGGCGCGCTTGCCGTCGACCAGGATTTCGTAGCGATGCCTGGCGTCGTTCCGCTCGACGGTCGGAGCGGCGGGAGACGACTCGGTCATGGTGTGCCTTTCGGATGCGGATCGGCGACGCGGCGGGTTGCCGCGCGGCGAGATGGTGGCGTGCGGAAGAACGGGAGCGGGAAGGCGGTCCCCCGGGTACCCCTCGACGGCGCCGAAGCGATCGGAGGCGTTCGCCCAGTCCTCCCGGGCGCGGACGATGTCCTCGTGGCTACGGCCGATGAAGTTCCACCACATGACGATCTCCTCCTCGAACGGGGTTCCGCCGAGCAGTACGGTGCGAGCCGGGTCGTCCGACTCGTTCACCAACGTCAGAGCTGCGGTTCCGGCCTGGGCATAGCCCAGCTCCGCCGGACGCAGCAGGGTGTCGGCCAGCCGGACGTCTCCGTGGTCGACGAGCAGCCCGTGCTCGAAGTCGGGGTCCACGGCTAGCGTGACCGTCGCACGCGGCTCGAGGACGATCTCGGCGCCGAGCAGGGGTGTGAAGGTGCGCACCGGGGACTCCTGACCGGCGAGGGAGCCCAGGAAGACCCTGATCTCGGCCCCGTCGATCCGCAGGGGCGTGGGGACGTAGTGCTGGAAGTCCCGCTCGGCGTGCCGGTGCTCATCGGGCAGCGCCACCCACAGCTGGACGCCGTGCAGGACCGTGGTGCCCGGGGTGGACACCTCCGAGTGGCTGATGCCGTGCCCGCCCGTCATGAGGTTCAGCTCGCCGGGCCGTACGTACGCGTGGCTGCCGAGGCTGTCGCGGTGCTCGATCTCCCCGCTGAACAGCCAGCTCACCGTCTGCAGTCCGGTGTGCGGATGCGGGGCGACGTCCATGCCGCCCGTCTCGGCGATGTCGTCGGGACCGTAGTGGTCGGCGAAGCACCATGCTCCGATCAGGGTCCGCGCGCGCTGCGGCAGCGTGCGCCGCACGGTCATCGCGCGCGGGCCGCCCAGGGGTACGTCACGTGGGGAGAGAACGTCGACATCGCTCACCGGGGACCGCCTTCCGTCACCATGATAGTTTCAGATTCAACAATGATACTCGCAGCATAGTAGGACGGAGTCCGGGGTTGAGCAGCCACGCGACAGGAACCGCGACGCAGCGGATCTTCATCGACAAGCAGAGCCCGAAGGCCTACCACGCACTGGTCCAGACGTCGGAAGCGGTGCGCGCGACTGCCGCCGACGCGGGGCTCGACCGGGCCGTGGTGGAGCTGATCAACCTCCGGGTGTCGCAGATCAACGGCTGCGCCTACTGCCTCAACGTGCACACCCGGGCCGCCCTGCGTGCGGGCGAGACGGCGCAGCGGCTCGGCGTGCTGGCCGCCTGGCGGGACACCGAGCTGTTCACTCCCGCGGAACGCGCGGCCCTCGCGCTGGCGGAGGCGACGACCGAGCCGACCGACGCCGCCGCGCAGGAAACCGCCTGGACGGGCGCCCGCGACGTCCTCACCGACGACCAGATCTCCGCGGTGATCTGGGTGGCGATCACCATCAACGCGTTCAACCGGGTCTCGATCATGAGCAAGCATCCGGTGCGTACGGAGCGCTGATCCCGCAGGGGAGGCGCGGACGGCTCCGGGGCGGCGTCACCGGTCAGTCCGTCAGGATGCCGTGCGGCAGCAGCTCGATGAGTTTCGCGGACGGTGGTGGACCGATCTGTCGCGGGCGGACGGCCACCGTTCGGCGGAGCCCCCATGGCACGGTCGCTCGGACTCACCGTGACCGCGTGGAGCCCCCTCGCGCGCGGCGCACTCGCCGTACGGCTCGACGGCAAGCAGCTCGAACGGATCGACGCCGCCACCCGGGTCCGCCGCGAGTACCCGTACGACTTCCTGTACGACCGGCGCACCGCGCTCGCGTCACCGGTACCGGTACCGGTACCGGGGGATCGCGATCGCTGAACATCGATGGCGGTTATGGAACGCCGAGTTCGAACAGGGCGTACCCCGCGTATGAGCCGGAGGCGAGCGCGGCGATTCCGAGGACGGTGCACAGCACCGGCGTGCTGAGCCGCCGCATGGCGACGGCGCACGGGATGAACAGGGGGAAGGCCGGGAGAAGGTAGCGGGAGATATTGCCGAAGATCTGCTGGCTTCCCAGAACGAGCGCGATCGTCAGGAGGGTGTGGACGACGAGGACCGCCGGCGGGCGGAGCCGGAACAGCAGAGGCAGGACGATCAGGGCCAGCAGGACCGTGCCTACGCCGATGAGGTCTTCGTAGGGGTAGGCGAAGAGGTAGTCGAAGTGGCCCACCGGGAGGGACGTGAACACGTCGAGGGTGTGCTTGCCGTAGTCGAACGTGTGGGCCCAGGCGCCTTCCTGGAGCTTGAAGTACCCGCTGTAGTCGCCCATCCGGTATCCCACCCAGCCGAGGTAGCCGAACAGGCCGAGGGGGGCGATCGCGACGGCGACCAGCGGACGCAGTGCCTTGACCCGACGCCTCTTCCCGTCCGGGCCGGGAGCGTCTCCCCAGCGGCGGACCTCCCGCCGTTGCCGATGTACGGCCAGCAGCGCCGCGACGGTGAGCGCCGCGATCAGGGCGGTGGCCGTCGGACGAGTGAGACCCGTGGCGCAGGTCAGGATGCCGGCGGTGATCCAGTGGTGGCGCATGACGGCGTAGCAGGCCCAGGCTGCGAGGGCGACGTAGAGGGACTCCGAGTAGCCCGTCCACTCCATGCCGGATCCGGGCCACACGGCCCAGAGGCCGGCTGCGGCGAGCCCGGCCCGCCGTCCGCCGATCCGTGCGGTGACGGCGTGGATCGCCAGGGCGGCGACGAACGAGGCGGCGACCGAGACCAGCAGGCCGGCGCCGAACAGACCCAGGCCGGTGCAGGAGGAGACCAGTCGCATCAGGGCGGGGTACAGCGGGAAGAACGCCGCGGAGTTGCCCTCGATGGTGATCAGGCCGCCCGCCCCCGGTACCGGGACGAGCGCGGGGTGGTAGCCGTGCGCGGCGATCTGCTGGTACCACCAGCCGTCCCAGGTGGCCAGGACGTCCCAGGCGTGGGCGCCGCCGCCGAAGCGGGGGTCCTTCTTGCGGAAGTCCCCGGAGGAGTCCAGCAGGTACATGAAGACGCAGAAGCCGATGAGCTTCAGCGCACCGTACAGCGCGAGCACCGGACCGTGCTGCTCGGCCGCCCGGCACAGGCGCGCCCACCGCCGGCGGGCGGTCGAGGTGAGGGAGGTGGGGGAGGGAGACGGGGCCGGGGGTACGCCGGTGGTGTACGGCGGTTCCGTGGCGGGCGAACGGCCTTCGGCGTGGAGCCCGTTGCCCTCGTACGACGGAGCGTTCGCGAGGCTCGGGTCGTTCATCGGGGCTCGGCTCCTGTTCCGTTGCCGCGGGGGGCGGCGGTGAACACCCAGGCCCGCAGGAGCAGGAAGCGCAGCAGTGTCGCGACCAGGTTGGCGATGACGAGCACCGCGACTTCCGTGGGCCGCGCGGGCCCCGGTGCCCAGCGGTGCAGCGCGGCGAGCGAGCCGCTGGTGAGCGCCAGACCGAGGCCGAAGACCACCAGACCCTTGGCCTGCTGCCGCAGCGCTCCGCCCCGCCCGCGCAGCCCGAAGGTGAGCCGCCGGTTCGCGGCGGTGTTCGCGACGGCGCAGATCAGCAGCGCCCACGCGTTGGCGCTCTGGGGCCCCGCCACCGGGCGCAGGACCGAGTAGAGGAGGACGTACCCGACCGTGCTCACCACGCCGACGGCGCCGAAGCGCAGCAACTGGGCGGCCAGTGGGCCCGGTGGAGCACCTTCGGTGGCACGCCGCAGCCCTGCCGTCGGGAGCGTGCCACGGGCGAGCGCCCTGCCGATCCTGGCGATGCCGCGCAGGTCGGCCATGGCCGTCGAGACCAGATCGACGCGGCTGTCGGGGTCGTCCACCCAGTCGACGGGCACCTCGTGGATGCGTAGCCCGGCCCGCTCGGCGATCACCAGCAGTTCGGTGTCGAAGAACCACTCCGAGTCCTCCACCAGGGGCAGCAGCCGCTCGGCGACGTCGCGCCGGACCGCTTTGAAGCCGCACTGCGCGTCGGAGAAGCCGACGGCGAGAGTGGAACGCAGCAGGACGTTGTAGCAACGGGAGATGATCTCCCGTTTGGGACCGCGTATCACCCGGGAGCCACGGGCCAGACGGGTGCCGATGGCTATGTCGGAGTGTCCGGAGATCAGCGGGGCGACCAGCGGGAGCAGCGCGTTCAGTTCGGTGGACAGGTCCACGTCCAGGTAGGCCAGTACCGGGGCCCGCGAGCGCGACCAGGCGACGCGCAGGGCACGGCCACGCCCCTTCTCGGCCAGCCGTATCCACTCGGCCTCCGGCAGTTCGGCGGCCAGCCGGGCCGCGATCCGTGGGGTGTCGTCGGTGCTGGCGTTGTCGGCGACGGTGATGCGGAACGGGTACGGGAACGTCTCACGCAGATGCGCGTGCAGCCGCCGCACGCTCGGCTCCAGATCCGTCTCCTCGTTGAAGACGGGGACGACCACGTCCAGTACGGGTTCCGGGTGGTTCGCCGGCAGCGGCAGGCGGAGCGGCAGTCGGTCCATGGGCAGTCCCGTCGCGAGGTTCATCGGGGCGGACCGTGCGGTCTTGGTCATGGTTCGTCCAGGTTTCTTTGCTGTCGAAGGGCATACCGAAGGCGCTCACGGCGGAGCAGCGATCGGGGAGTAACGCCGGGGCGGAGCAGGGACAAGGGGCGGCGCGGAAATTCAGTGGGGGAGCGGCCGGGACGGCCGGCCGTGCGCTCGGCGGCTACCCGGTGCCGGTCGCGCTGACGAACGACGAGGGCTGGATTGTCGTCGTCGGCGGGGACGACGGCGTGATGCTTCCGCTCGGCGTGGCCGGGACGGTGGCCGGCGGACCGGGAGTGGCGGTCCCGGAGGGCGTGGTGCCGACCGAGCTCGAACTCTCTGTCGCACTCTGGGTCGTGATCGGTGCCGTGGGCGTGGTGGGGACCGACCCGGTAGGGCTGGTGCTGGGGGGTAGGGTCGGCGACGGCGTGATGGTCGCGGAGGAGGAGCCGGTCGAGGGCCGCGGCACCGGGGCCTGGGGCTGGTCGCGGTCCGGCGCGTGTGGCAGCAGGACCAGGCCTACGCCGAGCCCGGCGGCCACCAGTACGGAGCCCACGGCCTTCTGCGCCGCGCGGACACGGCGGCGGACGAGTACTCCCGTCCTGAGCCGGTCCTGCTGTGCGGGCTCAAAAGGGGTGTACTCCTGGGTGTCGCGCATCATCCGCGCCAACTCCCGCTCGAAGTGATCCATGCTTCCCTTCACCCCACCGGCTCGATGACATCGGCCAGGATCTGACGCAGTCGCGCCACACCGCGTGACGCGTGGGACCGGGCGGTGCCCAGCGGGCATCCCAGAACCTCCGCGACCTGTTTCTCGGGCAGGTCCTGGTAGTAACGCAGCACGACGGCGGCCCGCTGCCGGGGCGGCAGCTGGGCGAGGGCCGCTTCCAGCCGCGTCCGCTCCACCACGGCGGCGGACTCGTCCCCCGTCTGTGCCAGGTCGGGCAGCTGCTCCACGGGCCGCTCACCCCACCACCGCCGACGGGCGGAACGGGCGGCTGCGCGGGCCAGGACCTTGCGTACGTACGCCTCGGGCGCCTCGTCCGCGACCTTCGGCCAGACGAACCAGAGCTTGACCAGGGCTTCCTGGAGCAGGTCCTCGGCACGGTGCCGGTCACCTCCGCAGAGCAGCCGGGCGAGGTGGAACAACGCCGACCAACGGGCCGCAACGAACCCGTCGAAACTCTCGGCCTGAGCCCGTTCCATCCGCACCGTCCCCGCACTTGCCAGCTTCGTACACCTGGAGAAAGACGTTGGTGAGCACCTCGCTATGCACTTCCGGCGCGTGATGCGGGTCACGTCCGGCGAGGAGACCGCGGGGTGGGCCCGCCCCGGCTTCCCGGTGATCCGACCAACAGGGGACGGATGCGGCGCGGTTGCCCATCGCTCGGCTCGCGTGAGGTGCCAACGGGGCGGAGCGGGACGCGTACTTGAAGGACGACCATCGGTGATCCGCGGTTCTGCCGAGCGAATCGGACCATGACACAGGCTGGACAGGCCCCTACCGAGTTGGGGCCCGGCGATGGGCCGACGGCTGCCTCACCTGCTCCACGAGGGAGTCAGAACAACCGCCTCAGCCAGGAGCCGATCGCCGCATAGTCGTGATCAGTCAGACCACGGCGGGGGTCGACCCGGTGGAGCAGGGCGTTCGCTGGATGGTGAGCGGCGACCCACGCCCGATCGGTGTCGGTGATCTCGTCGTCGACCCAGACGAACGGGCGTCCCGCCGCCCATTCGACAAGGGTGCGGGTCTTCCAGTGCAGTCCGTTCCGCTCGTCCTGCTCATCGATGTCGGACGGTTCCGGCCAGACCACCACAGGCAGTTGCGGCAGACCGATGCGCGGGGCGATGCACTCGTTCGCGTCAGCCATCCATGTCGTGGCCCAGACCACCTCGCACGGGAGCGCCGCCAGCCGAGGCCCGTGCTCGGGATCGAGTCGGGCCAGGAGCGGATTCGCATCGGCATCGAGCGGTTCGAGGCAGCCGACATGGGCCGGATACTGCTCGGGCGCCGCACCGAACGGGATGAGCGGTCCGTCGACATCGAGAAACAGCAGCGGACGCTGCGGAGAGCCAGTCACGCCGGCACGATAGCCGCGGATCGCAACGGGGACCGGACCGTGCCCCGCGCCGGCACCGCTCGCCGTCAGGGTCGAGCGCCCCGATCGTCGACAGCACCGTCGCGGGGCCCCGGCGACTGGCGACCGACGGGATCGGGTTCGCGGCCGGCGTGGTCGGGCACGTGACGCGGAGTACCGTCGGCATGGCCCTGCAGGACGGTTCGCGTACGGTCCGCGACGACCGGATCGGAGGCGGTTTCGGGGCGTCGCGGTGGTCGCCGCTTCGGCCGACACGGTCGGGTGGTACAGAGTTGTTCGCAGGGTGTCGGATGGCTTGTCGGGATACGCGAGGGCGTGACGGGATAGAGGCTCTGCGTCGTTCAACCTTCGGAGGCTGTGATGATCGTCCCGTTCGGGGTCCGTGATTTTCTGGACCGTGCCGTCACCGTGTATGCCGATCGGGTGGGTGTGGTGGACGAGCCGGACCAACCGGCCGAGGTCTGGGAGGGGCTGACGTACGGGCGGGTGGGGGAGCTGGCGCGGGCTCAGGCCGCCGGACTGGATGCGCTGGGTGTGCCGCTGGGCGCTCGCGTGGCGGTGGTCTCGCCGAACAGCGCACGGCTTCTGACGTCGTTCTTCGGTGTCAGCGGTTACGGGCGGGTGCTGGTCCCGGTCAACTTCCGCCTGACGGCGGACGAGGTGAGCTACATCGTCGGTCACTCGGGGGCCGATGTGCTTCTTGTCGATCCGGAGTTGACGGAGCGCCTGGCCGATGTCAGCTGCAGGCACCGTTTCACGCTCGGCGCCGCAGCCGACGCCGAGCTGTACCGCTTCGGCACCGCCCCGCAGGCCTGGGAGCCGGACGAGAACGCCACCGCGACCATCAACTACACCAGTGGTACGACGGCCCGGCCCAAGGGGGTGCAGATCACCCATCGCAACATCTGGGTGAATGCGATCACCTTCGCGTTGCACGCCGGGGTGACGGACCGGGACGTGTATCTGCACACGTTGCCGATGTTCCATGCCAACGGCTGGGGCATGCCGTTCGCGATGTCGGCGCTGGGCGTGCCACAGATCGTGCTGCGCAAGGTGGACGGGGCCGAGATCCTGCGTCGGGTGGCCGAGCACGGTGTGACGGTGATGTGCGCGGCGCCCGCGGTCGTGGGGGCGGTGCTGGCGGCCGCCGAGTCCTGGGAGGGGGAGATCCCCGGCCGTGATCGGGTGCGGATCATCGTCGCGGGCGCTCCGCCGCCGACCCAGACGGTCGCGCGCGTGGAGTCGGAGCTGGGGTGGGAGTTCATTCAGATCTACGGCCTGACCGAGACCTCGCCGCTGCTGACCGTCAACCGTGCCCGCGCCGAGTGGGACGGCCTCGCCGCGGCGGAGCGGGCGGAGAAGCTGGTGCGGGCCGGTGCTCCCGCGCTGGGCGTGACGCTCAGGACGGACGCCGAGGGTGAGGTTCTCGCGCGCTCGAACGTGGTTCTGGAGGGGTATTGGGAGCAGCCGCAGGAGAGCGCGCGGGCGTTGTCCGGGGGCTGGTTCCACACGGGGGACGGGGGGTCGATCGGCGAGTACGGCCATCTGACGATCAGTGACCGCAAGAAGGACGTGATCATCACGGGCGGGGAGAACGTGTCGTCGATCGAGGTCGAGGACGTCCTCTTCAGCCATCCGGCGGTTGCCGAGGTCGCGGTGATCGGGGTGCCTGACGAGAAGTGGGGCGAGACCGTGAAGGCGCTGGTGGTTCTTGCTCCCGGCGCGCGGGTGACGCAGGACGAGCTGATCCGGTTCTGCAAGGAGCGTCTTGCCGGCTTCAAGGCGCCTACTTCGGTCGAGTTCCGGGAGGAGTTGGCGCGTACGACGACCGGCAAGCTCCAGAAGTACAAGTTGCGGGAGCCGTATTGGGAGGGCCACGAGCGGGGCGTTGGCTGAGCTGTCTCACAGGGCGCACCCGGCATCGCACGGGGGGGTGCCGTGGCGAGATCTGCCTGCGCGTTTCGACAACTGGAGAACTGTGTACGCGAGGCATCGGCGCTGGTCGTCGATCGTTCCTGGAAGTGAGGCGCCCCGCCGGGCAGATTGACGTGGGGTCAGGTGAGCGAGAGAAGAACTTTGCCTCGTCCTGTGCCGGTTTCCAGGAGGTGGTGTGCCTTCGCCGCCTCGGCCAGGGGCAGGGTCCGCGTCACCCCGGGACGGATCCGCCCCGCCGCGAGCAACCGGAGTGCTTCGCCGAGGTAGTCGCCTATCCGCTCGGGAGCCCGACGAGCGAGGTCGCCGATGTTGAACCCGGCGATGGTCCGGTTGCCCTTCCACAAGTCCCACACCGAGGCCGTCCACTGCTCGTGTCGACCTAGGTCTCCGTAGGCCACCAGGCGGCCGAACGGCGCCAGCACGGTCAGGCTTTGCTCACGTATCGGACCGCCGACGGGATCGAGGACCAGGTCCACGCCCCGGCCACCGGTCACCGCGGCCAACGGCTCCGCGAAGCCTTCACGCAGAAACACTCCGTCGTAGCCCAATACGGCGGCATACGGAATCTTCTCGACCGAGCCGACCGTGCCGTATACCCGGGCGGCCCCCAGCTCCCGGGCCAGCTGCGCGGCCGCAGAGCCCACACCCCCCGCCGCGGAGTGGATCAGCACATCTTCCCCCTTCCTCAGCCGACCGGCGTCCTTGAGCACGCCGAAGGCTGTCGGAAAGACGCACGGCAGTCCCGCTGCCTCGGCCAGGTCTGCCTCTCCCGCCCCGGTGCGCAGAGACCTGACGAACCGTGTGTCCGCGGCCACCATCTCGGAGTAGCCGCCGAACGCCGGTAGGTACGCCGCAATGGGCTCACCGACCTCCAGCCCGCTCACCCCCGCACCGAGCGCGGCAACAGTCCCAGCCACTTCCAGGCCGGGAACGTCCACTCCACCAGGCCCGTCCGGAGTGCCGAACTCGCCCCGGCGGTGCTGGATTTCCGCGAAATTGACGCCCGCGAAGGCGACCCGCACAGTGACCTGGCCGGCAGTCGGCACGGGATCGGGCAGATCCAGCGTCTCCAGTACCTCGACGCCTCCGTTGACTCGGAACCCGACCGCCCGCATGCGACGCCCCCCCCTCATCGTCACGACCCTTCCGGTGTGGGCCGTACGGGAGCGGCAACCCGGGTGATGATCTTCGTATTCCCGCGCGGCCCAAGCCTCCGTCCACGACGGCCGCCGCCGCGGCCGACGCCGGATCAAGCTCAGCATCCCCGAATTTCACGGCACCGTCGCCGTCACGGCCATCCGGCTCCGACTCCGGGCGCGATGGGCTGCATGCGGCCCTCAGCCCTGCGTCAAGTCACACCGCTCGGCCGCGAACCGCCGGGCCAGGGAGACACGCCGGACAGGGCCTGAGGGCCGGTCGGCGCATCATGGTTCCGGTGATCGTCAGACATGCACTGGTGCCCGCTTGATCGTCAGACGTGCACTGGTGCCCGCTCGTCCAAGAGGCCTTCACTTCGCAGATCGTCCCAGACCTGAGCCGGGATCTCCGCGCCGAACGCCGCCATGTTGCGGCGTACTTCGTCGGAGGTACGCATGCCGACCACGATGCCCGAGACGGCGGGGTGGCGGAGCGGAAAGGCCATGGCCAGCTCCGGGAGCGTCACACCGTGTGTTTCGCCGACATCGGCGATGCGATGCGCGCGCTCCAGCGTCCGCGGCGCGGCGGGCGCGTAGTCGAAGGTGGCACCCTCGGCAGGTCGCGCCGTGGCCAGCAGCCCGGAGTTGAAGACCGATGCAGCGAGTACCGAGACCTCCCGGTTCGTGCAAGCGGGCAGCAGTTCGTCGAGCGCGCTCTGGTCCAGAAGCGTGTAGCGGCCGGAGAGCATGACCACATCGACGTCCGACTCCTTGACCAGCCTGGTCAGTTTGCCGGGGTGGTACATCCCCGCGCCGATCGCGCCCACCACTCCCTGGCCGCGCAGTTCGGCGAGCGCCGGACAGCCCTCGCGCAACGCATCCTCGAAATGCTGCTCCGCGTCGTGCAGGAACAGCACGTCGATACGGTCGACGCCGATGCGCTCGAGCGAGTCCTCCACGCTGCGCAGAATGCCGTCCCGCGTGAAGTCCCACACTCGACGATGTGTGGCGGGCACCATGAAGCTCTTGTCCATCCGGCCCGCCGGGTCCTGCGGGACCAGCAGCCGACCGACCTTCGTCGACAGCGTCACCTCCTCACGCGGCTTGCCGCGCAACAGCCCACCGGTGCGGCGCTCGGAGTGTCCGATGCCGTAGTGCGGAGAGGTGTCGAAGTAGCGGATCCCGCTGTCCCAGGCCGCCTCAAGTGCTCCCGCGGCGGTCTCGTCGTCCAGCGGAGCGAAGAGTCCCCCGAGTGGTCCGCCACCGAAGCCCAGTTCCGTGACCTGCACCTTGCTCTTCCCAAGCCGGTTTCGCCTCATCCACCGTTCCCCTCGTGTGGCTGGTGACGCGACCATCCTGCCGCGCCCCGTGCCACGTTCCCAAGGGAAATTTCGAGGTGCGCGAACTGCCGGCGCACGGCGCCGATCCGCATCTCCGAAGAGCCACCTCAGGCTGGGCTCAGGCGCAGGCCCTGAGGAATTCGATGAGCGCCGCGCTCACCTCGTCCGGGCGTTCCTGCTGAGTCCAGTGTCCACAGCCGGCCAGTTTGAGGGGCTTGCGCCAGAGGTTGGGCATGAGGTCGGGAAGGCGCTCGATGAGTTCGGGAGTGCCGGGGAACGCCGGGACCAAGTCGCGGTCGCCGTAGATGTACAGGGCGGGCCGGGTGACGACGGCGCCGTGCCAGGGAGCGGTCAGTTCCCAGTTGCGGTCGAGGTTGCGGTACCAGTTGAGGGCCCCGGTGAAGCCCTTGGAGAAACTCTCGGTGAGCGCGTCGAGATCGTCCTCGGTGAACCAGTCCGGCAGCACCTCGGGGTCCGGCATGGTCGCGAGCCAGCCCCGCTCGGGGTCGACCAGCGGCTGCTTGCCCTCGCGGGCGCCCGGAGCGTCGCCGGAGGCCGAATAGAAGAACTTCCGCAACGCGGTGCGGGTGTCCTTGGCGAACTCGGCGTCGGCGACACCGGGGCGGTTGAAGTAGTTCCAGTAGAAGCGGCCTTCGAACCTCTTCTCCATGGCGGCCAGCGGAGGCTCCGTCCCCCGGAACGGGGGCGGCACGCTCAGACCCGCCACCCCGAGCACCATGTCCGGTCGCAGCAGCGCGGTGTGCCAGGCGACTGGCGCGCCCCAGTCGTGCCCGACGACGTACGCCTTCTCCTCGCCCAGGGCGTGGATCAGTGCGACGACGTCGCCGACCAGGTGGAGGATGGTGTACGCGTCGACGTCGTCGGGATGGTCGCTGCGTCCGTATCCCCGCTGGTCGGGGGCGACCACGCGGAAGCCCGCATCGGCCAGAGGGCCGAACTGGTGATGCCAGGAGTGCCATGACTCGGGGAAGCCGTGCAGGAGGACTACCAAGGGGCCGTCGCCTTGTTCGGCGATGTGCAGCCGAACGCCGTTCACGTCAACCATTCGATGCTCAACCATGTGCGTCAGGGTACGTGTCGTGATCTTCGGGCTGGGCTCACCGGCAGCCCGCCTCACTCGTGTCGCAGCGAGCCGGTGAAGCGACTGACTCAACGCCGAACGGGGTCAGGTCGGCGCACAGGCCGGTCGGCGAGTCCGCGTCTTTCGTCCGGGCGGAGCCTGTCGGCGGCAGACGGCTTGGGTGCCGGTCCCGGGTCTGCCACAATGCACGAAAACGGAACTTTGCTCCGAAGGAGATACGAGGCACTGCTCCGTTTCGCAAGTCTCATGGAAGGATCGCCGCGGTGAACGACAGCGGTCAGGGCGCGGGCAGTGCAGCGGGATCCCAGCGCAAGGATGCCCGGCGTAATCGACAGAGCTTGCTGGATGCGGCCGCCGCAGTCTTCGTCACCTCGGGCGTAGAGGCGCCGGTACGCGACATCGCGGCCAAGGCCGGCGTCGGGATGGGCACGATCTACCGGCATTTCCCGACGCGGGCGGACCTCATCATCGCGGTCTACCGTCACCAGGTCGACGCCTGCGCCGAGGCCGGTCCGGTTCTGCTGGCGAACTGCGCCAGTCCATACGCCGCGCTGGGGCAGTGGATCGACCTGTTCGTCGACTTCCTGGTCACCAAGCACGGACTCGCTGCCGTGCTGCAGCCCGACAACGCCGGTTTCGACACTCTGCACGCCTACTTCCTCGACCGGCTCGTGCCCGTGTGCAATCAGCTGCTCGACGCCGCGGCCGGTCGCGGCGAGATCCGCTCCGGCCTCGAGGGCCTTGAGCTGATGCGAGGCGTGGGCAACCTCTGTGTCGGTGCGGACAGCGATCCGCGCTACGACGCACGCCGACTGGTCGGCCTCCTCATCGCCGGACTGCGCCAGCCGCAGTGACGATCGGCAGGGCATCCGACCCAGGCTGCCCCGCTCCAGTCGCGATCGGCGCGAAGCGCGAGATTTCCTTGGTACCGGACACGGTCGTCACCGCCAGCCAGCCACCCCTCCCCATACGGATCGTTGCTCATCAGGCAGTGGTTCCCGTTCCAGGGACTCGCTCTTGCCGGTGACTTTGCCTCTCACCGGTGAGGTCGGGAACGAATCCCGAGTGCCGGGATGCCTCACAGGTCGGTAGCCCGCTCGTGGCGGGGCTCGTACAGGCCCACCTCGCCGCCACCCGGCAGACGGAACCTGGTCAGCCGCCCCCAGCGCGCGTCGGTGACGGGCTGCGTGAACTCCACTCCCTTCGCGGTCAGGCTCTGCACGGTCGCGTCGACGTCGTCGCACATCAGATAGAGCTCCTGTGTCTCCGGGCCGTCCGTGGGATGCACGGCGATCTCGGTCGGCGGAAGCTTGAAGATCAGCCAGCCACCTCCCACGTCGACATGCGGATACTCCAGAACATCCCTGAAGAAGACCCGGTCCGCTTCCGCGTCACGGCTGTAGACGATGATGTGCCCACCATTGATCATGCGCCCAGGGTAGGTCCTGACACGTTTAGTGCGGTGCTGCGTCGCCACAACGGGTGTCGCGGTTCATTGCCGGTCAACCGTCCGAGCAGAGCCAATGCGGGATCACCGGCAAGTGGTCAACGGTGTGTCAAGGCGGCTGCGGGCCGGTGCACACCGGCCCCTCAACAGCCGTCAGCTCGCCCGGGAACCTACCAGGCCAGATGCCCGTAGATCGGCGCTCCTGTCACCACCACCAGCCGACCAGCGGCGTGATGACGACCTGCGGGTTGGAGCGAGTGCCGATGGTTCTTGCTGGAGGCGGCGACGCGGTCCAGGACGCGATCGGTCGCGGACTTCGAAGTCCCGAACACGGGCACCATCTGACTCGACGCCAGGTTGGTACCCCAGGATGCGGCCACCAACAGGACTCGGTCAGCCAGTGGCAGCCGGCACGACCGGCCCGGCTGCCTATCACCCCCGCGGCACCGCACCAACGCCACCAGCTTCCCGAACTGGGCTTCGGTCGGCTCGGAGAACGGCTGGCCCACAGCTCGAGTATCGCGACGAACTCGGCCGCCAGACCCGCCCCGTCTCCACTCATTTCTTGTGTTCCCACGGGTGCAGGCCGGGCGGGGTTGCCATCAGGTCGCGGTTCACCACGGGGAGCGCGGCCTCAGACTTCGGCCAGTGGCCAGGCGCTCAACCCTGGGTCACTTCTGTGGCCGTCGTCTTCTTCGTCTTGGCGCGGGTCGGGGCGCCGAGTGCCCAGAAGATCACGCCCGTGACAATGAAGACGGCCAGCGGCACCGCCTCCGTCAGCAGATAGGTCCAGCGCTCGCTGTAGCTCCAGCCGTCCGGTCGGAAGTCCGAGCTGAACCAGTCGAAGGGCGCGCCCGGGACCAGCAGTTGCACCGACGCGAACAGGATCAGCAGCGTCAGCACGATCGCGATCGGCCAGGCAGCGGGAGCCCGGTAGGCACGCTCCACCTGCGGGTACTTGCGGCGGAGCACCGGCAGCGCCGGGAAGATGCCGAGGTAGCTGATGAGGGTCGTGGAGACGGCGAGCCCGAGCACGGCGCCGAAGAGCTTGCCCGCGTCACCACCGGTGAGCTGGTGGGCGAGGATCAGTACGCCGGTGGAGAGCACTCCGCTGAGCAGGTTGACCCGGACCGGCGTGCCGAACCGCTCGGAGATCACGCCCAGGGCGCGCGGCGCGGCGCCGTCGTACCCGGAGACCGCCAGCGCACGGTCCGATCCCATGATCCAGGTGACGCCCGAGGAGAGCACAGTCAGGATGAACATCACTGCGGCCAGATCGCCCAGCACGGTCCCGGCCCCGCTGAGGGTGACCGTGCCGTCGGAGGCGACGTGGCCGCCGTAGACGGTGAAAACCTGGCGGATGGCGTCGAGGAAGCCGCCGAGACCGGTGATGGCCTTGACCGGGAGGACCAGCAGAATGCCGAGAATCGGCAGGCCGTACAGCAGCACGCCGAGCCCGGCGGCGCGGAAGATGCCGTACGGGACGTCCTTCTGCGCGTCGGTCATCTCGTCGCCCGCGGTGTTGGGCAATTCGAAGCCGACGTAGTTGAACATCAGGACCGGGACCAGACCGACGAAGCCGGCATACGTTGGGGAGAAGTCGCCGAAGCCGAAACCGTGCAGGCCGTGCTTGAAGGCGTAGATGACCACGGTGAGCGTGAACAGGCCGAGCAGCACGAAGCGGGACCACGCCCCGGCGGTGGGGATCCACTTGCCGACATCGAAGGAGAGGATCGCCGCGAGCACGCCCACCCAGATGAAGAGCAGGGTGAAGACGTAGAAGGCGGGGGTGCTCAGATCCTTGCCGTCATTGAAGAAGGTGGTGAACGCGGCGACCGCCGAGACGGAGAGAGTGCCGCCGAGCCAGACCGGATTGGTCACCCAGTAGAGGAAGTTGTTGACCGCTCCGGCCAGCCGTCCGAAGGCCCGGCTGGTCCAGATGTACGGGCCGCCCTCCTCGGCGAAGGCCGTGCCGAGTTCCGCGGTGAGCAGCGCTGACGGGACGAAAAAGATGACGGCCAGCACGATCAGCCAGGTGAACGCCTCCGCTCCGGAAGCGGCCACCGTACCGATGGTGTCGAGGCCGACGAGGGTGCAGACCAGGAAGAACAGGATGTCGAAGCGGCCGAAGTGTTTGCGGAGTTTGTTCCGCTCGGACTCCGCTGCGAGAGTGGTGGTATCCACCTCTATTTTGGACAGACCAGCGGACACCCGGGCCTCCTGCTGATAAGCATCGTTATGTTCGGCACATGGTGTGTCGGTGATCCGACGGGCGACAAGGGTTGAATCCCATTCTTGACCAAATCCCAAGTTCGGCGCACCGCCGGAAACACCGGCGAAATGTACTCGCTACGTTGCGGGGAAAGTCAGTGACCGTGTGAAGCGACCGCCCGAATCGTTCCCATGACGGCCGAGTGCGAACCCGGCGGCTGGCGACTCCACGCGGATGCCGTGCCGGCGGAATTTCCCGGAGATCTGTGTGCGAACTCCGGCCATGAGGCGACGCCTCCGTCGCCGCTGCGGCGACGGAGGCGTGATCGACGTCCTGATCAACAACGCCGGTGTGCACGGTCCGCACGGTGGTCCCAGCGAGCCCGCCTGACCAGTCCGGACGGCCGAGACCAGCGAGGCCTCGGCGGCACCAACCGCGTCCCTTTTCAGGCGCTGGTGTCGTCGTACGCCAGGTTGCCGCCCAGTTCGCGCGAAGCCTGGGCCTGGGCGAGGAGTTCCTTGGCCTTGGCCTCGACGCCTTCGATGGCGTCCGCGCCGGCGACGAAACGCAGCAGCGGCTTGTCCTGTTCGGCGATGGCGAGTAGGGCGCGGGCGAGCTTGGCGGGGTCGCCGGTCTGTCGCCCGTTCATGTTCTTCCAGGCCGCGACGGTGGCGGTGGTGCGCTCGGCGTAGTCGTCGATGGTCGGCTCGGGCCAGGTGGTGGAGGCGTCCACGAGCAGCTCGGTGCGGAAGAAGCCGGGTTCCACGACCGTGGTGCGGATGCCGTAGGGCTCCACGTCGTAGCGCAGCGACTCCATCCAGCCCTCCACGCCGAACTTGGAGGCGGCATACGCGACGCAGAACTCCTGGCCGATCAGACCGGCCGAGGAGGAGAGCGTGATGATGTGGCCGGCGCGCTGCTTCCGCAGAACGGGCAGGACAGCGCGGGTGACGTTCATCGGGCCGAAGAGGTTGGTCTCGATCTGCCGGCGCATCTGCGCGGGTGTGATCTCCTCGAAGTAGCCGGCGAAGAAGTTGCCGGCGTTGTTGACCAGGACGTCTATGCGGCCGAAGCGGTCGATGGCGGCCTGGGCGGCGGCCTCGGCGTCCTCCAGGCTGGTGACGTCCAGCTTGGTGACCAGCAAGTTGTCCTGTGGTCCGCCCAAGCTCTTCTCGACTTCTTTGGGGCGGCGGCCGGTGGCGACGACCTGGTGGCCGGCGGCGAGGGCTTCGCGGACGATGTCCGTGCCCAGACCGCGTCCGGCGCCGGTGACGAGAATGACCTTGCTCATGAGGGGTTCCTTTCAGATGCCGCGGCGCGGCACTCGGTGTCGTGCGGTGATGACGCGTGGTGCCCGTCCCGGTGGTCGGCCGGGCGGGGTCAGGCCTGGTCGGTGGGCATGATCCACAGTTCGCCGATGGAGGCGTGGCGGGGCCGGGTGACCATGTAGGCGACACCGTCGGCGATGTCGTCGGGGGTGAGGACCTCGGTCGTCTCGTAGAAGGGGGCGATCATCGCGCCCTGGATCTCGGGGGTGTTGTGCGAGCCCAGTTCGGTGTCCACGCCGCCCGGCTCCAGGACGCCGACGCGGACGTGCCGTTGGGTGACCTCCTGGCGCAGGGACTCGGTGAAGCCGTTCACGCCGAACTTGGTGAGGTTGTAGACGCCGTAGCCGTTCCAGGCGACGCGGCCGGCGATCGAGCTGATGTTGACGATGTCGGCGACCTTGCGAGGGCCGGCCTCGGCGGCCTTGAGCAGGTGTGGGAGAGCGGCGTGGGTGGTGTGGAGCAGGCCCTGGACGTTGACGGCGAGCATGCGCTCCCACTCGTCGACGTCCGCGCCGACGACGGGGCCCAGGAGCATCAGGCCGGCGTTGTTGACCAGGGTGTCGAGGCGTCCGAAGTGCTCGACAGCCTGCTGTACGGCCGCCTCGGCCTGGGTGCGGTCGGTGATGTCGGCTTCCACCACCAGGGCGGTGCCGCCCGCCTTCTCGATCTCGGCGGCGACGCCGTCCAGGCGGCCCTTGCGGCGGGCGACGAGGGCGACGGAGGCGCCGTCCTCGGCGAGTCGGCGGGCGGTGGCCGCGCCGATGCCGCTGCTCGCGCCGGTGACGAGCGCGACGGTGCCGGTCAGTTTCGATGGCATGGGGGTGTCCTGTTCTTTTTCTTTGGTTCTCTGGATGCGCGGTGCGACGCTGCCGCGCCGTGCGCGGCTGCGAGGTGCGGGGGCGGCGGGGGCGGACCCGTCCGTGCCGAGGGGCGAGGGGCGCGGGTCACCGCATGGGCGAGGCGAACGCCGGTCACCGCATGGGCGTGGCGGCGGGTGCGGCGGGGGAGGGGGAGCTGGCGCAGGGGATGCCGGGGGAAGTGGGGCACTGCTACGCGGCCGGTATAGCGCCCATCTGCTGGAGGATGCTCAGCATGTCGAGCTGGGCGCGCTCCTCGACGATCTTGCCGTTTGCCAGGCGGTAGAACGCCATGCTCTCCGCGCGGATGGCCCTGCCCGTTGCCTCGACGCCGGCGAACGGTCCCTTGTGGGTGCCCGTCATGGTGTAGCGGATGGCCACGGTGTCGCCCTCGGCGCGCATGTCCTCCACCGTCCACCTGAGGTCGGGGAATGCCTTCATGTTCGCGGCGACGATGCCGAGATAGGTGTCCCGACCCTGCTGCGTCCGGCCGCCGAAGTGCATGACGATGTCCGGGACGATGAACTTCCTCGCCAGTGCCGGGTCACCGGTGGGCAGGAACTCACTGGTGAAGCGCTCCATGATGCGTTTGTTCACCCGGGCGGTCCCCTGGTTCCACTGGTTCCACGAGAAGGAGTCCGCGGCGGCGCGTGACGTCGACCCGGAGCCGGTGGTGCCTCCCGCTGTGCCGGCCGCGTCCGCAGCACTCGCTCCGAAGGCCGAGAGGGTGAGCGCTGCCGGCGTCGTGAGTACGACGGCCGGTTTGGTGTGTCGACGCATTGTTCGTCCTTCTGATTCTGTTCCGGAGGATCGTGTTGCTGTTGCGGAGAATCGCGGCGCGGACGGCTCCGCAGAGAGGCCGGCGACGGGCGGCAGATGTGCCGCCGCATCCGGGCGATTCACACCACCGTGGGCGGTGCACCATCTACGGAACCGGTTGTCACGGGGCGGCGGGAGACCCTGATGAGAGGGGGTACTGAGAGGGACCCCCAGCCGTGCGGAAGCGCTCGTAGAGTGGAGCCCATGGCAGGTAGAAACGTCCCTTACGACACCGACCGCGATATCCGTGGCGATTTCCGCGCGGAGATCCGGGAATTCCTGGGCACGCGACGGGCCAGGGTCACTCCGGAGCAGGTCGGACTGCCCGTGTACGGAGACCGCCGACGGGTCACCGGGCTGCGCCGCGAGGAGGTCGCCCTCCTCGCTGGCATCTCGAGCGAGTACTACACCCGCCTGGAGCGTGGCAACGCCACCGGCGTCTCCGAGAGTGTCATCGACGGCATCGCGCGAGTGCTGCGGCTCGACGAGGCCGAGCGAACCCACCTGCTGGACCTCCTGCGCGGCGCCAACACGACCCGTCCACCGCGCCGCCGCCCGGCCCAGCAGCGCGTCCGTCCCACGGTGCAGCGTGTCCTCGACTCCATGCTCGGCACGCCCGCGTTCGTACTCAGCGGACGCCTGGACATCCTGGCCGCCAACCTTCTCGGGCGAGCGCTGTTCTCGCCGGTCTACGCAGACCCGGTGCGGCCGCCCAACAACGCCAGGTTCGTCTTCCTCGACCCCGGCGCGACCGAGTTCTTCCGCGACTGGGACAAGGTCGCAGGCGACACGGTCGCCATGCTGCGCGCCGAGGTGGGCCGCGATCCCTACGACCGGCGACTGTCGGACCTTATCGGGGAGCTGTCCACCCGCAGTGAGGAGTTCCGTCGCCGCTGGGCCGCCCACAACGTCCGGATCCACACCTCGGGCATGAAGCTCCTCCATCACCCGGTCGTCGGGGACCTCGACCTGCCCTTCGAGGCCTTCCCACTGGGGACCGACGCCGGCCAGAGCCTTCTCACGTACACCGCCGAGCCCGGGTCACCTTCGCAAGAGGCCCTTAACCTCTTGGCCAGCTGGGCCGCGGCCGACGACGACGTCGAGCGGTCCGCGCCGACCAACGACTCCGAGCCGACCGAGTCGGCCGAGACACCTGATTGATCGACGGGCGGGTGTGTCGGTCCGCGGGAGCCGTCAACACGCCTTCGGCCGCTCGCGCAGCCTGGATCCCGTCCGACGTCGGGCTGCCCGTCGGCGGCACCCGCCGCGTGAAGGGCCTGCGCCGGGAAGAGGTCGCCGTGCCGGCGGGCGTGAGCGCCGACTACTACATCCGCCGGGAACAGGGCCGCTACATCCGCCTGGAACAGGGCCGCGAAACCAACCCCTCACCCCAGGTCGTCGACCCGCTCGGCAGGGCACTGCGCCTGAGCGCCGATGCGCGCACCCACCTGTTCCGCCTCACCGGCATCACCCCCGCACGAAGGCCGCCAGCTCCCGCGACCAAGTACACCCCGACCACCTGCGGCTGCTCGACGCCTTCCCGACGGCCGCGGCCTTTGCCATGGGTCCCGCGTTCGACATCCTGGCCACCAACGCCATCGCCGACGCCCTCCTGTCCCCCTTCAAAGGGGAGACCAGCACGCCGCGGATCCTGTTCACCCACCCGCGGGACCGCAACGTCTTCCGCGACTTGAAGTTGGTCGCCAGCGCGACCGTGTACGCGCTGCACCTGATGCGGCCGGTTCAGCGACGCCCCCGAGATCAGCGACCTGGCCCAGGAACTGCTGGACTTGTCAGATGAGTTCCGGACCCTGTGGAACGACCAGACCGTCGGGGCCCTCACCCGCGCCTACAAGTTCCACTCCGCGACGCGTAGGGCTGCCAGCGGTGCCAGCGGCATCACTCCCGCGTTGTTGACCAGCACGTCGATGCGGCGATGACAGGCCAGCGCTCCCTCGGTGGAGGCATGGACGCCGGCCGGGTGGGTGACGTCCAGTTCGGCGTACTCGGCGCTGTGCCCGGCCGCGGCCAGGTGGCGGGCGGTCGCCTCGCCGACGCCGCTGGACGCCCCTGCCACGAGGACGATCTTGCGGTCGGACGGGATGAAAGTCGTGGTCACAGGACTCTCCGGAGTGGGCTGAAGCTCGGTATCGGCGACCCCGACAACCCGACCCTCTGGTACTCGGCGTCGATTTCGCATGGAAGGCGTTGACCCACCGCCGAGTTCGTGCGCGGCACCCGTCCGGCAACGGTGGGTGGGGAGGGTGGCGACGAGCCGGAGCGGGTCGGGTGTGTGGCGCCCTCGGACACTCCGGCACTTCAACCTTGGCTTCCCCACCGGCAACGCGTCGTGCAGCTGGTCTCGACCCCCTACTCACATTGAGGCGCCCGCTCTGGCCACGGGGCCGCGCCGAGTGCTGTGGGCAAATCCGAAAGTGACCGTCAACGACCCCCGCGGGTGTTGAGCCGGGCGGCCTGGCGCGTCAGGTGGTCGCGTTCGGCGAGGTTGGGTGCCTTTTGGGCCGCCTCGGTGTACAGCTGTGCCGCCGTGGTCAGATCGCCGTCGCGCTCGTGGAGGTAGGCCGCCACCGCGGTGTGGCGAGGCAGTGTGTCGTCCAGTGCCGCGAGCGCGGCCAGGCCGGCGCGCGGTCCGTCGGCCTCGCCGACGGCCACCGCGCGGTTGAGCCGGACGACCGGGCTGTCGGTCAGGCGTGCGAGCTCGTCGTACCACTCGACGATCTGCACCCAATCAGTCTCCTCGGCGGTGCGCGCGTCGGCGTGGAGTGCCGCGATGGCGGCCTGGGCCTGGAACTCGCCCAGCCGGTCGCGGGCGAGGGCCGCCTGGAGGATCTCGACGCCATCGGCGATCGACTCGGTGTCCCAGCAGCCGCGGTCCTGCTCGGCGAGCGGTACCAGGCTGCCGTCGGGTGCGGTCCGGGCGGCGCGCCGGGCGTGGTGGAGCAGCATGAGGGCAAGCAGCCCCGCCACCTCTGGGTGGTCGATCGCGGCCGCGAGCTGCCGGGTGAGCCGGATGGCCTCGGCGGCGAGGTCGACGTCGCCGGAGTAGCCCTCGTTGAAGACCAAGTAGAGGACGCGCAGCACGGTGGCGACATCGCCGGGCTGGTCGAACCGCACGCCGGAGACAGTGCGCTTGGCCCGACTGATGCGCTGCGCCATGGTCGCCTCGGGCACAAGGTAGGCCTGTGCGATCTGGCGGGTGGTCAGCCCGCCGACCGCTCGCAGCGTGAGCGCCACCGCGGACGACGGCGTCAGCGACGGGTGGGCGCACAGGAAGTAGAGCTGGAGCGTGTCGTCCACCGCGGGTGCGGGCCCGGGCGCCGGCTCCTCGTCGACCCGGTCCTCGCGCCTGCGGCGAGCGGCGTCCGCCCGGGTCGCGTCGAGAAACCGGCGCCAGGCCACGGTGACCAGCCAGCCCTTCGGGTCCCGCGGCGGGTCGGCCGACCAGACGCGGACCGCCTCGACCAGCGCGTCCTGCACGGCGTCCTCGGCCGCCGCGAAGTCGGCTCCGCGGCGGACGAGGATCCCGAGCACGCTCGGTGTGAGGCTCCGGAGGAGGACCTCGTTCACGTCGGCGATCATTCCGTGATGGTGGGCTTCACGCCCAGGAACGGACGCAGCTCCAGCCACTCGTGGATCGGCTTCCCGCCCGCCCCAGGAGCGGCCGACAGTTCCCCGGCCAGCTCGACGGCGCGCTCATAGCTGTCGACATCGATCACCATCCAGCCGGCGATGAGGTCCTTGGTCTCGGCGAACGGGCCGTCGGTGACCGGCGGGCGCCCCTCGCCGTCGTACCGGACCCACGTCCCCTCGGGCGCGAGCGCCTGACCGTCGACGAACTCGCCGGTCTTCTCAAGCCGGGCCGCGAAGTCGTTCATGTACTGCACGTGGGCCGAGATCTCCTCCGGCGCCCACTGGTCCATGGGCACGTCGTTGACCGCAGCCGGAGCGCCGCGGTAGTGCTTGAGCAGCAAGTACTTGGCCATCGTGTTTCTCCTCGATGCTGGTCCGACCCATTGTGGTCGCGTTCATTACGGGGACGGAGCCGGCCACGGGTTCTCGACATCGCCGTCCGAATTCTTTTTTGGCTCTTGTAGATGAGCCTGGGGCAGATGCGTTCGTCGTTGGTCTGGTGTGAGTCGTCCTGGGCCGAAGATTGCGCCGGTGGTGCTGTCTGATGCCGAGCGGGCGATGTTGCCGTCGTGGGTGCGTCGTCGTTCGGGTACCCAGTCGTTGGTGCTGAGGTCGCGGATCGTCCTGGAGAGTGCGGACGGGCAGGCGTTTGCGGAGGTCGTCCGGCGGCTGGGCATCACCGCGGACACCGTTCGTGTCCGGGGCCGGCGCTTACTGGGGCGTCGGTTCGACGGCCTGTGCGACGGGCCATGGCCCGGTGTCTCACGAAGGATCACCGACGCCGACGTCGAACGGGTCATTGCGAAGACGCTGGAGGAGACCCCGAAGGACGTCACTGGCTGGTCGACGAGGTCGATGGCCGCGGCGACCGGGATGCCGCAGTCGGCGCTCTCGCGGATCTGGCGGCCATTCGCCGTTGCAGCCGCACCGGGCCGAGACGTTGAAGCTGTCGAGGACCCCTGTTCATCGACTGCCGACGAATCTCCGGCTCAGGACACTGGTAGCCCTTCAGGAGATCGCGGACGACGCCGGTGTTACACCGGCCCTGGTCTCGGGTGTGCCGGTACCGGCCGAAGTGTTGGATCAGACAGAACTGCGCGAGAACCTCGCGGAGGCAATCGTCGACTTCTGGAAAGACGCCGACGTGAGAGAGCCCGCGCTGGCGCTGGCGCGGTCCAGCGACCTGGACGATGGGCTCCTTCAGAGTCTGGAGAGCCTCGGGACCTCGGCGGGACAGCGGGACAAGCACGTACGGTGCTGAGGCTCGGACCTTGAAGTGCCGCGCGGCGGTAGGCATGCCACCGGCCGAGGATTGGCCCGTGCTCCGGAACGGCGATCCAGGGAAACTGGAGATCTGTTGCCGTGCTTTAAGGAGTTGTGATGCAGGTAGCCGTGGTCACCTTCGACGGGTTCAACGAGCTCGACAGCTTCATCGCTTCCGCGCTGATCAACCGGTGCCGTAAGGACGGCTTGGAAGCCTTCATCACGACGCCGACGCCGGTGGTCACGTCGATGAACGGCGTCGCGGTGACCGGGCAGCGCCCGATGGAGTTCGTGACCGAAGCCGACGCCGTGCTGATCGGCAGCGGAGTGAAGACGCGAGACGTGGTCGCCGACGACCGGCTGATCTCCAGGCTGCTGCTCGACCCTTCGCGACAACTGATCGGTTCACAGTGCTCCGGCGCACTGGTCCTTGCGCGGCTCGGTCTGCTGGGTGGCATGCCGGCTTGTACCGACATGACGAGCCGGCCCTTTGTCGAGGCCTGCGACGTCACCGTGCTGGACGCGCCGTTCCACGCCGAGGGGAACATCGCTACAGCGGGAGGCTGTCTGGCGTCCCAGTATCTCGCCACGTGGGTGATCACCCGGATGCTCGGGGAGGACGCCGCGCGCGACGTCATCGGGTACGTGGCTCCGGTCGGCGAAAACCAGGAGACTGTCGCGCGTGCCATGCGTGCCGTCCACGCGGGAGAGGCCGTACTGGGCTGATGCCCCGCCAGCAGTCCTGCGAGGCCGCCTGCGGTCATGGCGACGACTCCTGAGAGCATTGAGGGCGTGGCGTTGACCGACCAGTCGTGACACTCGTCGTGCTGCGCTTCCAGTTGCCGCATCAGGTGCTGACCGAGCTGCACGACACGAGCCGGTCTGCGGCTGCGTACGTGGGAGGACTCTTCGCGTACGCCGACACCTACGACAGTAGCCGCCGATCCCAGCGCCTGACTCGTCCTGGCCGGACCGGCGGCCTGCTGACGCCTGGAACCAAGCCGTCAGGGCGAACACACCGCAAGCAACGTCCTACGAGAATGAGCAAACCCGTGCACAGGTCTGACGAGACCATGTTCCGGCGAGCACTCGCCGCGCCGGCCGAACGGCTCGTCGTCGTGGCCTTCGCGCCCCGGCCCCCACCGCACCGCGGTGATCGAACAACTCGAAGCGCTGACAGCCGAGTTAGGTATGACGACTCCGGGGGCCGCCGCCACGGCGTTGGGCGAGAGACCGCTCGGGCCACTCGCGCTTGAGGGGTTACGAACCGCAGGCCGACGCGTGAGCCGGAAACACCAGTGAACACCCTCGCGGCGCGCCCGGGCTTACCTGGGAGTGGCGACGCGAGCCCGCCACAGGTCGCGGAGCAACGCGATCTCGGCCATGTGATGGATGAATTCGAGGTTGGTCCCCGAAAGCACGGCAATGTATGGGTCGTCGGGGTCGGAGCCGTACGGGTACTGCGAGAAGCCGACCATGTCGAGTTGCTCGTCGGTGAGGGCGGCGACGTCATCGCGCCAGCGGTCGATCAGCGCCCAGAACCGCTCGAGTGCCACGGCGGCGGAGGGAGTGAAGTCGACCAGCGTTTTAGGCTCCTGCCGACGTTCACCGAAGGTCCACTCCCATCCCCCCGCGAAGTGGAAGTGCAGGTGCCCCAGCCGCCACGCGATGGTCGTGATCGGCGTCGTGTCGGGCTCCGGCGTACCGGTGTGGGCGAGGATCTGCTCGACCCGCTCGACGCTCACACTCCAGTCGTCGGCGATCTTGGCGACGGTCATGCCGCCGGCGGCCTGCCGGGCGACCTCGGCGTACTCGCTCGCCGGGATGTCCGCCCTGCCCAAGTCGAGCACCCACTCGCCCGGCCCGAACGCTCTGGGCGTCGCCGCCTCGCCCCGACGCCGGATCGACCAGCTATCAGGCGTCGGCTCCCACAGGTACTCCTCGTCGCCGAGCCCCGTCAGCCGCACCTGGGCCATCTCCCTGGCCTGGTCGAACTGGCTGAGCAGCAAGCCCAAACGATCGGTCCGCACGCCTTCGGTCTCCATACATTGGTTCCCTTCGCCGTCGCGTCTCGTACCTCACCACGCTCAGGCGGAAGTTAACGGCCCACCACACGAGCCGCCACCGATTTCCTGGCCAGGCATCTCCGGTGAGCCGAGACGTCTGTCTGATGCTGTGACCACACACCACACAGGTTCGCAGCGTTGGAGGCGCATGGTCCGAGAAGCCGGAATGGTTGCAGCGGTCCGGTGATGCGCTCTGCAGGGTTGGTCCGGCCCTGGTGTGACGTGGATCACCGCAGCGTGGTCCGCGCAGAGGACAGGGAGGAGTGTGGAGACTTCACTGCGGGCCCGCGTGCGGGCCGGGGATCCGGATGCGTTCAGGCAGCTCTTCGACGAGCACGCTGCGGTGGTACACCGGCATGCCGTCCGGATGACCGGCAACTGGGTCATGGCCGATGACATCGTGTCGCTGACTTTCCTGGAGGCGTGGCGGCTGCGTGAGCGGGTGTTTCCGGGTGACGACAGCCTGCGTCCGTGGCTGCTGGGCATCGCGACGAACGTCGCGCGCAACACCGCGCGGGCGGCGCGAAGACACCAGGCCGCGCTCACCAGAGTCCCACCCCCCGACCCTGTGCCGGACTTCGCCAACGAGGTGACGCAACGCCTGGCCGACACCGAGGAACTGGCCGCCACGCAGAAGGCGTTGAGCAAGATGCGCCGCGGGGAGCGCGAGGTGTTCACGCTCTGCGTGTGGGAGGGCCTGGACGCCGCCACGGCGGCCGAGGCCCTGGGCGTGGCCGTCGGCACCGTGCGGGCCAGGCTCTCGCGCGCGAGAAAGCGCCTGCGCAAGCTCACCGAGCTCGAACTCGACGGCGGCGCGGGCGGCGTGGGCCGTACAAGCCGCACGGACAGCACGGACGGCACCGACAGGGTGAACGGTCGGAGCGGCAGCCGCGGCACGGAGGGCGGCCTCGGGCAGAGCGGAGTGCAACGCCCGGCCGCGGTCGGACAGTCATTGGGTAGCCGCCTTCAGGCGGCTCGGTCCACGCAGGAGAAGAAGCGATGAACACCAACCCGCGACGACGCGATCAGCCGGTCGACTACCAGGATCTGGCCGAGTTGCTGCCCGCGCCGGGCCGTCCGGTGCTCGCGCAGGACCGCCACCGCGTACTGAGGGAAAACCTGATGGAGCACATCACCCACGAGACCACCCGCGAGCAGTCGGGTGCGACGACCACCTCATCGAGCATCTCACCGAGCGCCTCACCTGTGATCCCCGCTCGTCGGAGCCCCGGCCGGCGTCTGGTTCTCGTCGCGGCGCCACTGGCACTGGCCACCGTCGTGGGCCTGGGCGTGGTGGCGGTCGACAGCGCACAGGACGGCAAGCGCGACACAGCTGCCGCAGGTGTCACGGCGGACGACCACCGGAAGGCCACGCAGTTGTTGGACCGGATCGCCCTGGCGGCGGCCGACCGCCCGGCGGTCACGGTACGCGACGACCAATTCATCTACACCAAGTCACAAGGAAGAGCAGGTGAGTTGGGCGTCGATTTCAGCAGTCCCGAAGAGCTCGCGAAGCGCAAGGGGACCTTCAAGGTGGAGGAGTACAAGGGGACCGTCCGGCAAGAGCAATGGGACTCGGTGGACGGCAAGCGGGACGGTTTGAGGAAGGGCGTCGCGCTCACCGACCCTTCCAAGAAGATGGTCATGGACGTGGTCGGCACCGGATATCTGACCTTCAGGCAGCTTCAGGCTCTGCCCACCGATCCCGACGCGCTGCTGAAGAAGCTCTCCGGTGACGCCAAGAATGTGGAAGCGAGCCGCGTCACGGAAGTGGTCGTCGAGAATCTCGGAGCGATACTCGACGACGCCACCCTGCTGCCCGACCTCAGTGCCGCGCTCTACCGTGCCACCGCCAAGCTCCCGGGTGTGCGCGTTGTGGACCACGTCAAGGACGCCGCGGGACGGGAAGGTATCGGCCTCACGTTCGACGGCGCCCCGAAGGGCTACGCCTGGGTCTTCGACTCCTCAAGACTCGTCTACCTCGGAACAACCAAGAGCGCGCTCCTGGGAATTGGCGTCGCGGACAAAACGGGTGAGGTGCCGGTCAGCTCATCCTGAGTCAGCCTCACCGCCGCCGCGCGCCCAGAGGGCGTCCGCTCCGGCGGAGGTCGCTGTCGACAGCGCCGTACCGTCCTGCGGTCCGATTGCAGGCGGCAGCTGACGGCGCGCAGGGACAGCCCCCCATGGCGGCCAATTCGTTGACGTCTCTGTGGCATTGACGCACTCGGTCAAAGAGAGGAGGTACCGGAGCAGCCGGGGGCGGTCCGGCGTCCGTGCGCGCAGGTGGGCGCAGACATGCAGGGTGCCGACGGAACGTCTTCTCCACAGCGTCGACAGACTTTGGAGGAGATGCCCGCGATCAGCCACTGCCAGGGCGTCGGGGCCGTCTGTCTGGGGGCCTTGGTGCAAACCATCAGGCGGTCCCGGCACACGATCCCGGCGCCCGGGTGCTCCTGGAGCCACGCGGCAACCGAGCTGGTCTCAGACGCCGTTGTCGTACCGCTGACGGTGAGCACCGGTTCGAGGAGGACAGCTCGTTCGCGAAAGCACGCTGATCAAGTTCGGTACGACAACGACGCCTCAGTCGCGTGGGGCGACGAGAGGCAGGACGATGGTGTCCAGGATCTCCTCGATCACGCTGAGGGGCAGCGCCTCATGGGTCTGCGTGAGTTCGAGGCTGACGAGATCGAGCGGCAGGTCCCGGATGCGCGGCGTGAGGGCGGCCGGGTCGACTTCTCCCCGTGCGGCGGCGCGGTCCCAGATCTCCTCGGTGCCCAGGGCCTGGTAGATCCGCTGTCGCAACTGCTGCGCGAGGTCCTGGTTCTCCTCGGCCGGCCCGCCGAATCGCGCCCCGAAGACGGCCCTGATCTCCGCTCGCCTGTCGGACTTGCTCGCCAGGGAGGCCAGGAGGTCTCCCCGCAGCGTGCCAGTGTCAGGGACGGGCGGCCTGTTGTGGTCGATCCAGTGCAGGACGGCCGCGGTGAACAGCTCCTGGCGGCTTCCCCAGCGCCGGGCGATCACGGGGCGGCTGGTCTGGGCGCGTTCGGCCACCGCTTCCATGGTCAGCCTTTCGTAGCCGTTGTCCATCAACTCGTCCCACGCGGCCGTGAGCAGCGCACTTTCGAGTGCTGCTCCGCGGCGACGGGTCTGCCGGTCGGTCACGATCCCTCCATACGATCCACTGATGCATCTAATTGACCGAGGCGCTCTCTCTACGTAGAGTGCACATGTGCATCTTATGTAATGAGGGGCGACCGCGGCCATTGCGGCGGCGGACGTTGCAAGGCTCCAACCGCGAGCATGCGGATCACCTGATGCGCCGGTGGCCGCGCCAGCGGCTCGGCCGTCCGAAACCATCCCCCTGTATGGAATCGAAGGGGTTACATGACCAGTGAATTCCGCCTCGGGGGCGAGCTCCCCATCAACCGTCTGGGGTTCGGTGCGATGCGCCTGCCGTCCCAGAGCGGCATGGGCGGCAAGCCCCGCGACCTCGAAACCGGCCGCGCGGTGCTCCGCCGTGCCCTTGAACTCGGCGTCAACCACATCGACACCGCCGACTTCTACCGCAGCGGCGACCATACGGCTCACGCCAACACGCTCATCCGCGAGGCCCTTCACCCCTACCCGGACGGCCTGGTCATCGCGACCAAGGTCGGCCCGCTCATCAGGCCCGACGGCTATTCCGCCGGCGCGCCCAGCGACATGCGTGCCCTGGTGGAAGAGAACCTCATCGGTCTCGGCATGAACCGTCTCGACCTGGTGTACCTGCGCGTGGGACACATGGAGCCCCCGCACGGCGAGTCCATCGCCGCCCGTTTCGAGGCGCTCGCCGAACTGCGCGAAGAGGGCCTCATCCGTCACCTCGGGCTGAGCAACGTCGACACCGGACACCTCACCGAGGCCCGCGCGATCGCCCCGGTCACGGCTGTCCAGAACCAGTACCACGCCGCGCACCGCGCCGACGTGGAGATGCTGGCAGCCTGCGAGGAGGCAGGCATCGCCTTCGCGCCCTTCTTCCCTCTCGGTGGCGGACGTGAGCTCGACGACGACCGCCTGGCCAAGGTCGCCGCCCGGCACAGGGCCTCCGTCGCCCAGATCGGACTGGCCTGGCTGCTGGCCTCCTCGCCGGTCACTCTCGCCATCCCCGGCACCGGCTCGGTTCGTCATCTGGAGGAGAACATGGCCACCGAATCGGTCGTGCTCTCGGACGAGGACCTCGCCGACCTTGCCTGACCAACACGGCGCCCAGCGTGCCGATCACGCAGCACGAAAGGTCCCTCTGCTATGAAGCTGCTCGTCCTTGGAGCGACCGGGCTCACCGGTCGCCATGTTGTCGACGCGGCCCTACGGTCCGGCGACTCGGTCACGGCATTCGTCCGCAACCCGGCGGCACTGGCCGATCTGGCCGACCGGGTCACGCTCGCCACCGGAGACGCCACATCACTCCAGGATCTCTCCGCCACCCTGCCTGGTCATGACGCAGTCATCTCCGCCCTCGGCGCAGGCAACTCCTTGACTTCGATACGCGCCGACGACCTCTTCACGCGCTCCTCCACGGCCCTTGTCGCCGCGGCCAGGGAAACGCATGTCTCCCGCCTGGTCTGGCTGTCGTCGTTCGGCGTGGGCCACACCCTCGCCTGGTCGAGCATCCCGCAGAAGATGATCTACCGCACGCTCCTGCGGAACATCTATGCGAACAAGGCGACCGCCGACGAGAGTATCCGCTCCAGCGGGCTGGACTGGACCATCGTCCTCCCGACCCGGCTGACCAATGACCCCGCCAAGGGCACATACAGCATGGGTGACAGACTGCCGATGAAGGGGAACCCGACGATCAGTCGGGCCGACGTGGCAGCATTCATGCACAAGGCGGTCCACGGCAGCGAGTGGATCCACCGCAGCCCCGTGATCAGCGACTGACGCCCTCCACCCCGTTCCAGGCCGATCTTTCAGACGCCGCTGCCGTACGGATCACGGTGAGCATCGGTTCCAGAGGACAGATCGTTCTGGTGGTCCGCGGCTGGGATGCGTATGAAGGCGGGGCCTCCGGCTCAGTTCGGGATTGCTGAAGTCCTTCAACGTGACGGACGTGGAGTGGTCAGGCGTACGCGACGCGATGCCGGTCCCGCCCTGGTTGAAGGGCCGCGGCGCGCAACCCGAGGGCCATGCCTTCTTCCGCCGCCGACGGGTGGTGGCTCTGCTCGCCGAGCTGCACGACCGGCTGCGCGGCTTGGTCCGTGAGGACGCCGGCCGGGATCCGGAGCCGCCCTCCCCGCAGCCATCGACACGCGGTCACTGCGGGCCGCGCCGACCATCCCGCGCTCCACGTCCGGATGGGACGGCGGGAAGGAGGTGGGCGGGCGCAAGCAGTACGTCATGGTGGACTGCCTGGGACTGCTGCTGGTCGTGATGGTCACTGCGGCGAGCGTGCAGGACCGGGATGCGGCAGGGCCTGTGCTGGCACGGCTCCGTGCCCGTTTCCGGAAGATCCAGCTGGTGTGGGCCGACGTCGGCTACGCGGGCCGCCTGGTGGTCTGGGCCGCCGAGAAGCTGCAGCTCACCTTGGAGATCGTCGAGCGCAGTGACGATGCGTCAGGGTTTGTGGTTCTGAGAGACGTTGGATCGTGGAGAGGACGCTGAGCTGGCTGATGCGCTCGCGGCGGCTGGTGCGAAACTACGAGACCTTGCCCGAGGTACACGAGGCGATGGTGCTGTGGTCGATGCCCATGCTCATGAGCCGGCGGCTGGCCCGGCCACAAGCGTGAACCTGCCCGGCGTGGGCTCGCCGGCCAGCCCCGGTCTGCCAGCCGCTTGGCCCGCGAACGCACCGCACGCTCGACCTTCGCCGCAGTCACCTCCAGTCCGAGTGCCTCCGCGATCTCCTGACAGGCCATCGCTCCGCCCGGCCGCCGCTCGGTCAGCACCTGGAGAATCCGCTGGTACTCCACCGCCAGCGCCCCCGCCTCGAGACCGGGCCGCCACACCGGAACGATTGAACCTGCCCGGGCTGCTTTCACCGGGGACGCTGCCGCATGCCGCGGCGGCACCGACCCGGGCCCCGCCGACTCGTCCGTAGCCGGAACAGCAACGGCCGATGCCGACTCTTGGACCGACGGCACGGCAAGCACCCCGCCGACCCGCTGTCGGGCGATCACCCAGCCCTCCCAGTCCGTCTCCGCCTCCGCCAACTCAGCCAGGACCTGGTCAGCCCCCTCCCGTAGCCCCTCCACGCGCTCCCGCGCCTCAAGCCAGAGGCATGCGAAACCCTCATCCGAGGCGTCCTCATCCGGACGATCGATGCCATCCATTTGGCGACGGCTCGCGGCGAAGGCGCCCGGGCGGTCACCGGCCGTGGCGAGGTGCGTTTGTCGTTTCTGGGCGTTGGCGAACTGCTTGACCGTGCGAACCCTGCCCAGCGCATCAGAAGGGCAGGCCTCCCAAGTCCACGCTGATGGTCGGATGAGGTAGGTCGGCCAGGTCGTAGATCATGGTGGTCAGTGGCGAGGTCCGAGCGCCGTCGGGCTGCTGGAAGGTGACGGGTACGGAGAGTCGGCTCCATCCCAGCTGTGTGTAGAGCGGGACCAGGTCCGGGCGGCAGAGCAGGATCATCGTCTCGGCGCCGGCCGCTCGTGCGTGTTCGACCGACACACTGATCACCGTCCGGGCGATGCCCTGGCTTCGATGAGCGGGGTGCACCAGCACATCGCCCAACCCCGCGGCCCGGCGCGGAGATCCGTCGAAGGCCATGTTCCGCAGCAGCCATCCCGCGGAAGCCACCGGCCGGCCTTCGGAGACAGCGATGAGGGTGTGCTGCTTGTCGTCCCACACCAGAGCGAGCCCGTTCACCCCGAAAGGGTCGGACAGGCCAGCGCGGAGTGCGGCTCCATCACCCGGAGAACCGGGACCCAGCACATGGATCAATCGAAGGTCCGCACCACCGTCGTCCACCATCACATGTTCCGAGGTGGCTGTGCCGGCGGGGTCAAACCGGTAGCGCAGACAATGCAGGCCGCTGGACCGGACAGTCCCGTCCGCCTGGGCACCCAGGCGGCGCAGTACCGAGATCGAGGCCGTGTTGCCGGGCAGGACGAAGGCGAAGACGGCAGGGAGCGAAAGGCGGCGAAACGCCAGGTCCAGGCACGCACGGCCCGCCTCCCCGGCAATCCCGCGTCCCTGGGCCCGTGGGTGCACGGCGAAACCCAGGTCAACTCCGTACTCGGCCCGATTACGCAGTCCCACCCGGCCGAGAAACGCGTTCGTTGCGGCATCCCTGACCGCAAAGTCGCCGTAGCCGTGTCTGGTCCAGTGGGCGACGTGGTCGTCGCACATGCCCTTGGCCGCAGACCGACTGTCCGCCCGGCCGGTCGCCAGCCATCGCATGACGCTGTCCTGACCGACCACGGCCTCAAAGAGATCGTCGCTGTCCCCGCGGCGGATCGGCTCCATCACAAGCCTCTGGGTGCGCAGAACGGGGCCACTTGACCGGACCACTCGGCAACTCCCCTCGACCAAGGACTGACCAAGGACTGACCAAGGACTCACCAAGGACTGAAGGAGCATATCCGGCGACTCCTTGAAGCGATCGGGAGGCAACCGGTGAACCCATCCGGTCATGGCATCGTCGAAGAAGGCGAAGGCTGCGCCGATGTCGTCCAGGCCGCACGACGGGCGGCGCCACAGGCGGTTCAAGTCGTTTCGGTACGGAGAGCAGCGAGTCCAGCGCCGGCCGGACCGCACTGTTGTCTGCCACTCGGTCGCTTCAGTCGCTGTTCCGAGTCTTGTGTCATGGTGACGCGGCGCGGGTCCTCTGAGCAGGCAGCCATCGCGCATCGTAGGGCCCCGCACGCTCCGCGCATTGCCGTACGGGGCGACCCACTTGGACAGGGGCGCTTTGAACGAGCGTCAGCGGCCGCCCGGACTCCTCGCCCAACTACTCGTCCACCCACCGTTGGGCCCGGCGCCGGGGCTCGTACGAGGGGTGGACGAGGATGCTGCTGCGACTACGGTGCGTGCCTGCCGGTTACGTCGTACACCGTGCCCCTACCTGAAGGGCTCGCATCGACCGAGCGAGCCGATGCACTAGCCCATCAGGTCCGGCGCGATTTCGGCGTTCCTACCAAGCCACCGGCAGCTCCAGCGGGAAGCGCCGGATCGTCTCCGTGTCCCACCGCACTTCCTCCGGCGGCACCGCAAGCCGCAGCCCGGGGAAGCGCTTCAGGAGGCGCCCGATCGCCACTTCCATCTCCGCCATGGCCAAGGGCACCGCGATGCATCGGTGACCGCCCCAGCCGAACGTCATGTGCGGCTGGTAGGGCCGGTCGGGGTCGAGGACGTGCGAGTCCGGGAAGCGCTTCGGGTCCCGGTTGGCCGTCAGGTACGACACGTGGACGAATTCGCCCGCCCGGATTCGTACGCCGTCCAGCTCCACGTCCTCAAGGGCCACCCGGGGGATACCGACCCCCTTGCGGAACGGGATGTGTCGGAGCATCTCCTGCAGGACGTCAGTCAGGGACTCCGGCCGACGCCTGAGGTGTTCCATCAGCTCGGGACGCGTCAGGAGCAAGTAGGCGATGTCGCTGATCTGGCAGGTCGCCGTGTCCTGGCCGCTGAGTGTCAGCGTCAGTGCCATGACCGCCAGTTCCCTGTCGTCAAGCTGATCCTCGCCGTCTCGCGCTGCGGCCATCGCGCTGATGAGGTCCTTGCCGGGTGAGCTTCGGCGCTGCTCGACGAGTTTGGCGAAGTAGTCCGTCAGATCGGCCTTGGCGCTCGCCGCGGCCTCCTTGTTGCCCGCGCCGACGACGAGCAACTGGCGCACGGACTCCTGCATCTGGGGCCAGTCCTCCTGTCCGACGCCGAGGAGGTCCAGGATGGTGTGCTGGGGAAGCGGGTCGGAGAGGTACTGAACCAGGTCCGCCGGCGAGCCGTCCTCCTCCATCCTGTCCAGCAGGACGTCCGCGAGCCAGATGATCCGGCTCCGCATTCCGTCGACCTGCTGCTGGGTGAAGGCCTGCGAGGCCAGCTGGCGGACGCGGCTGCTGTGCGGCGGGTCCATCACGTTGATCGATTCGGGCGAGACGATGGGCTCCGGCGTCAGCCGGGGGTAGTCGTGGCCGATGATGGCGGCCCGGCTGAGCCGGTGATCGGTGGTCACCTGCTTGACGGCATCGAATCCGGTGATCAGCCAGGCGTCCGCATCGCCGTAGGGAAGCCGGATGCGAGTGGGGGAATCGCGGTCCATCAGGTCCGCGAGCTCAGGGTCGAACTCCAGGGCTTCGCTGAAGTCGAACGGGCAGATGTTTGTCTCGTTGTCCGCGGTCATCAGGCGGCTCCTCCGGGCATGCGTACGACGTTGGTGGTGTCCACGGCCCGGCGAATGGCCTTGGCGAGGCTGACGGCATCGCCGACAGCCCAGTAGTGGACGAAGAACAGGTGTGGATCGTCGGTGAGGTTGTGGTGGCGCGCCTCGACGAGATTGACGCCACCGCGCGGCAGGGCCACGAGGACGGGTTGGACTTCCTTGGCGATCACTACCAGGTCACCGCAGAGGGCTGCCTTTCCTCCGCCGAGCGGCTGGAAACTGACGGAGGTGGTGGCGACCGGTCTCGGGGGCAGGATCGCAGGGCCGTCGGCGACGGTCTCGCGGCAAACATCTGAAAATCTGCAGTTCGCGCTCGGTGACCACGGCGGCGCCCAGCAAGAGCGTGCTGTGGTCTGAGTGACGGACGTAGGACACGCGCGTGCCCGGAACGAGCGCGCGGTTGATCCGGATGCCGCGAGAGAAGGCCGTGAGAGCCCGGCGCGGCAAGCCCGAGTGGTACGTGAACCGCCTCAGATCACCGGTCGGCCCGAGAGCGTTGCCCACGCCCGCCCAGTCCGCCGGCTTGGTCATTACCGGCTCGGCAGGGGAGCAGTCCTCCGGTCCGGCGGACAGTGCGCGGGCCCTGGCAGGCACACCGGTGAGTACGGGCGCAGGGGCGGCCGCGGCCGGCACACGGCGCCGGGACGGGGGGAGCCGAGCGTGGGTGTCCTGCTGTCGCTTGTCAGCCATGTCATGTGCCTCCTGGCGCGATGGAAGCACAGTCGACCTCGTGGAACGCTGATCGGCACAGCCACATCCCGCCAGGTGGGCTAACCGGCTGCCGCCTATGGCCCGCGCCTGCACAGCAGCTCGCCGCGCGAGCCATCGAGGCGATCCCGCTCAGCGTCTGCCGGAGATGCCGTGGCGGCGGAGGTGACGCGACGCCGAGTGGTGTGGTGATGCGGACCGCGCGGCTCCGCCCAGGATCGTGGCGGAGGGCGCCTGTCTGCCCGCGTCCAGGCTGTCCGTGCTGCCCGCAGGTGTCAGCCAGCCCAATCCGGCACAGTGGTCGCTGTGTCGCCCCGTCGAGGCGTGGACCGGGCTCCGCTGAGCCGCGCTGAAGGCCGCACTCCGAGTGCTGCCCGCCACGACTTCTACGACGAGGTCGCCCCGGGTGGGTGTGCAGGTGTCGTCGGCCTTCTTCGGCGACATGCGTCACCCATATGACCTACGTGTGCGGGCCTGTCGCTGCCGCGCAGTCACGCTGCGCCGCTTCAGTGCTTCGGCGGGAAGCGGCGCAGTCGGTCGTCCAACCCACCCCAGCCGTACACGCCCGCCGCCCGGCGAAAGCGCTCCAGGCCGCCCGACTGGAAGATGCCGTCCAAGCCCCGGAGTCCCGTATGGCCGAGCGGGGAACAGACAACCGTCAGCAGGTTCTGGTCGGCGCTCGAAGTCCTTCGGGGATCGACGTACGTGTCCGAATCGCGTTGCGTCAGGAACATCCGATCTTCAGCCGGATGGCGCGCGCCTGACGGTCACGCCGACATGGCCTGCTCGCCGCCTTCGGCGCCTTCCGCGCAGGCGGCGGCCAGGTCGTCCAGGGACAGGTGCAGGGCGTGGGCCAGGGCTGCCACGGTGAAGAAGGCCGGGGTCGGGGCCCGGCCGGTCTCGATCTTGCGGAGCGTTTCGGCGGACACCCCGGCGGCTGCTGCCACGTCGACCATGCTGCGGTCACCGCGGGCGCGGCGGAGCAGGATCCCGAAGCGCTCACCGCGTTGCCGCTCTTGCGGACTCAAAGGAACTCTCACCATACCCGTGATACTAATACCGGTATAAGTATTGGGTAGCATCGCATGGCAGGGAGTCACGGCACATGGTGGAGATCAAGACCGACACGGCACTGGAGGCGATGCGGGAGGCCGGACGCGTCGTGGCCCATGCTCTCGCAGCCGCCCGCGCGGCGGCAGCTGTGCGAGTTCGCCTGCGCGAGCTCGACGAAGCCGCCCGCGCCGTTCTCACCAAGGCCGGAGCACGTTCTCCGTTCCTGGGCTACCAGCCCTCCTTCGCCCCAACCCCCTTCCCCGCCGTGATCTGCGCCTCCGTCAACGACGCCGTCTCGCACGGCATCCCCGACGACTACCGCCTGCGCGACGGCGACCTGGTCAGCATCGACTGCGGAGCCGAACTCGACGGCTGGACCGGCGACGCCGCGATCAGCTTCACCGTCGGTACCCCTCGCCCCGCCGACCTCGAACTCATCGCCGCCACCCAGCAGGCCCTGGACGCCGGCATCGCCGCCGCCACCGTCGGCCACCGGATCGGCGACATCTCCCACGCCATCAGCACCGTCGCCCGCAAGGCCGACTGCGGCATGCCGGCCGACTTCGGTGGCCACGGCATCGGCCGCCAGATGCACGAAGACCCCCACGTTCCCAACCACGGACGACCCGGCCGCGGTTTCCCCCTGCGCCACGGCCTCGCCCTCGCCATCGAACCCATGCTCATGGCCGGAGGACGCAACGACTACCACACCGACCCCGACGGGTGGACCCTGCGCACCATCGACGGCAGCCGAGCCGCCCACATCGAACACACCATTGCCATCACCGAGGACGGCCCCCGTATCCTCACCCTGCCCTGACGTCGAATCCGCTCCCAGCCGGCCGCCGGACACATCGGCCGGGGTCGAACTCCCCTTCCACCATGCGGCGCTGGCTCAAGCAGGACGCGCTCAGGTCCTGGTAGTACCAGTCCTGGATCTTCGTACGCGACCCGCTTCCGGCCCAAGGCCGCGTGGGTGCTGGACCTGTACACCCGTAATTTCGAAGGCACCGCGCTGGGCGAGGACGGGTACGTGATCTCCGCACGTCCAGGGCGTCGCCCGCCAACCAAGTGGACGGGATTTAGCCCTACCCAGAGGTGGGCGGGTACCACGATCGTCCCGGGCGGTCGCCTCCGAGATGCTGGGGCCATAAGCCGGTGGTTACGCAATGATTCCAAGGGAGTTGGCTCGTGCGTGAGCAGGCATGGCAGAGGTTTCGTTCGTCCGGGCGGCGGAGTGGTCGGCGCAGAGCTTCGCCGGCCGCGGTCGCGGTGGCCGTCGGCGTCATGACGATGGACGCCCTGGCCCCGCCCGCGGCGTCTTCCGCCTCGCATGGACGGTGTCGTGGGCAACGGCCCTGTGCCGCTGAACCGCGCCGCTTGGAGATCATCTCAATTGGTGATCCCGTTGCCCTGTATGTGTGTTGATGGTCCATCGTCTGGTCCCGGTCGGGCTCTGGGGACTGGCAACACTTGACTATTCCTCGGCCACCAAGAGCCAGGCTGCATGCCCTCGGTGGTGCGGCCGCGGACCGTGCGTTCACCTTCGTGGCAGCGGCTACGGCGGTGAACCACTGCCCATCGTTAACCCACAGGGTTGGATCCTTGCCTGCGTTGACCAGACGCGGCTCGGCTCAGCACTGCTGCTCGTACCGGAGGCCGACATGCTCTCCGGCGGCGATGTTCTCCCGTGTGCCCACGATCAGGTTCATGGTGAATACGTTGTAGTCGATCGCCTGCCCGGCCATTTGCGCGAAGAGTACGAGATCGCCCTCGTCCGGTGCCATGTCCCACGGGTTGGAGAACCCGCCGATCTGCACGCAGACGCCGGGGCGATGTCCGCCGAATGCAGCGTCGAGGACGGCCTCCTCGAAGCGGTCCAGCGCTTCCTCGTCTTGCTCCGGCAGGGATGGGGAGCACCACGGACGACTCTGGCGGGTACTCGATCTAGGTGAAGATCAACAGGTGCCCATCGGCGGGCAGTTCAATGTCCAGTACGTCCTGGGGCGGGCCGCGCAGTCGACACTCAGCACGATCGGCGCTCTCCCTTCAGGCCAGTCCACACCGTTCGGCAGTGCGGGGAGCCCGCCCGTTCGTGCGGCGGAGCGGACGTTTTCCCGCCGGGACGCAGGCACTTCGTTGTGCGGCACCAGATAGAGGCATGGCCTTAACCCGGCCATGAACTCCTGCGCGACGGGTCCGGGAACGCCGTACTCGGCGGTTGTCTCGTGAACGAGCCGCTCGTCGATCGATGTCATGCCCGCGGCCGTGTCATGGGCCACTGACATGTCGCGGATCGTCGCATACGACGAACTCGGCCACGGTCTTTGCCGTCGGCAGGCGCCCACTCGACAGCGCCGTATGGAAAGCGACCTGGACGCACCGGACTGCCCCATTGCACCAGCATCTCTGGAGCGAACCTTCATGGCAGCCAGGGCAGCCCGGCCCCGCATGGCCCGCAAAGGTGTGCGGGCCATGCGGCGAGGGGCCACGGCCTGCGGATCTACGGCAGGGACCACTCTGGACGAGCTGATCCGAAGCGCCCCAGCTGAACGGATCCTCCGAGCTCATCCACCTGAGCGTCGCCGAGGTCCGACGATGCCGATATCTAGTGCCGCATCAGGCAACGTTTGCCCTGTTGTGATGTGACGCGCCGGCTCGATGCTGTGCCGGGCGGCGCGGGTCCGTCACGCTGTCCGGGTGGC
>LRTP01000341.1 GCA_001550305.1 Streptomyces diastatochromogenes | reverse complement strand
GGCCGCGTCCAGGCGCAGCAGCAGTGGCCCGGCGTGTTCGAGGAGCCGTTCGCCCGCCGCCGTCGGTGCCACGGGGCGCCGGGTCAGCAGGGGCGCGCCGAGGTCCTGCTCCAGCGCGGCGATGTGCTGGGACACCGCGGACTGGGTGTAGCCGAGTTCCCGTGCGGCCTCCGAGAAGGAGGCGACACGGGCCACGGTGACGTAGGTGCGCAGGAGATGCGGATCCATGCGCTCCAGGATCCCGTACTGATCCTGTATGCCACCAGCACCCCCATCAGCGTTGCTTATCGAAGATGCAGTAATCATCGTTGGACGTGAACGAGCGGGCCCGCGGAGGATGAGGACATGACGAACATCGCGGCGCAGACCGCTCGCCTCGCCCTCGTGGGCGACCGCTCCCCGAACGTCCTCGCCCACACCCGCGTCCCCCTTCTCCTGGACGCCCTGGCCACCCGCGACCGCCTCGTCCTCGACGCCTACTGGGTCCCGACCGAGGACGCCGAGGACCCGGCCGCGGTGCGCGGCTTCGACGCGGTGTGGGTGCTGCCCGGCAGCCCGTACCGCAGCGAGGCGGGGACCCTCACCGCGATCCGCACCGCGCGCGAGGAGGGCATCCCGTTCCTGGGCACATGCGGCGGATTCCAGCACGCTCTCCTGGAGTTCGCGCGCGACGTCTGCGGGCTCACCCGTGTCGCGCACGCCGAGCAGGACCCCGACGCCGATGACCTTCTCATCGAACCGCTCGCCTGCTCCCTCCTGGGCCACGAGGCCGCCGTCACCATCGAACCGGGTTCGCTCGCCCAGTCCGTGATGGGCGCCGAGCGGACGGTCGAACGCTATTTCTGCGCGTACGGCCCCACTCGCCACCTCGACACCCTGCGCGCCCACGGCCTGCGCTTCAGCGGCCACGACGAGGACGGAAACGTACGGATCGTCGAACTCCCGGGCCACCCCTTCTTCCTGGGCACCCTCTTCCAGCCGGAGCAGTACGGGGACGGCTCACGCCCGCACCCGATCGTGCGGGCGCTGGCGCGAGCCGCGGTGGCACACGCGGCCGTCGGGGAGCTCCGGGAACTCGGCACGGCCGGCGGGGCCGACGAGGTCGGCGGACGGCGTCAGCCCGTATGACGGACGGACCCGTTTGTCAGTGCCGGCTGTTACGTTCGGCCGCATGAGCGATCACGCCCTGCGGCTGCTCCGGGAGCAGCCTCACCTGGCCGAACTGGCCGCGTTCCCCTTCAACTTCGACCTGACCCGGGCCGACCACGGCGAGGCCGTCCGGCTCGCCTCGGGCGGTCCGCTGGACGCGGTGGCGGGGGACGACACGGGCGGCACGTATTTCGTGTGCGGTGACGGCTCCGTGCTGTACGCGGACTCCGAGGGCTCCGCCGGAATCATCGGCAACAGCGTCGACGAGGCGCTGGAGGTGCTGGTCGGGCTGCCCGGCTGGCACGACCACCTGGGGCTCGCGCCGGCCGACGGCGAGGAGAAGATCCGCGCGGCGGTCGCCGAGACGGAGGAGGAGATCCGGGAGTACCACGGGATCGACGACGAGCGGACCGAGCTGCGGGCCGGTCTCGGCCTGCCCGAGCGCTCACCCGTCGAGCTCATCGGCCTGCTGCACGCGGCCCTGCTGCGCACCGAGCCCGACTTCCTCCTTCTGAACGCGGAGGAGGGCGGCGCGCACGACCTCCTCGACCGCCACCCCCGTCCCCCGCTGTGGGAGACGGTCCTCGCGCGGGGCCGCACCGACCTCACGCTGCTGCGCGAGGACTCGGCGTGGGACGAGGTGGCCGGGGACCGGGCGCGCCGGGCACTCGCGCTGCGCGCCGCCCAGTTCGACCGGCGCGAGGGCGATCTGCCGCTGCTGCGGCATCTGCTGAGGCACGAGGCCGAGGCGTCGATGACCGACGAACTGCGGCTCGCCGCCGTCCTGGTGGGCCTGCACGGCTGCGCGGATGATCTGCCGCTGCTGCACGAGGTCCGTGAGACGGACTTCGACACCTGGTGCGGACTCGGCGGGATGCCCGAGCCGGGCGCCGATCCGGCCGAGCTGCGGAGCTGGGCGCGCGACCTGGACGACTCGCTCTTCGGTACCGACCCCGCCGACGAGCCGCTGTTCACCTGGACCGGCCTCGCCCACGAACAGGGTCTGGTCGAGCTCGCCCGCGCCGCGCTGATCCGGCGGTTGGACGACATCGACTTCCGGGCGTACTGCGACGCGCGGGACGGCAAGGCCCTGGAGCGCCGCGATGCCTCCCAACTGGGCTCGCTCGTGAACGAGTTCGAGCAGTTGGGCGACACCTTTCAGGCGCTGCGCGCCCAGCGGCTGTACGTACCCCTGCAGACCAGGGCCTGGGACCGCGTCTCGGCCCTCCTGAGGCTCGCCCGGCTGGAGCGGGAGGAGGGCCGGTTCGGCGCGGCGATACGCACGTTGGCCTCGCTGCGGGACACCCTCGCCGAGCCGAACGGCGGCGCCGGCGTTGGCGGCGGGAGTGGGAGCGGGAGCGGGAGCGACAAATCGTTGGGGCACTGGCAGCGCACCAACCTGGGCGCGTACATCGTCGAGGAGCACTACGCGGTCGCCCGGACCGCGGCCACCGACACGGCGCTCGCCGACGAGGTCCGGGCCGTCACCGTGGCCGCCGGGGAGCTCCTGGCGAGACTCTCCGGGACGGCCAGGGCGAACGTGGAGCGGCACCTCGCCGGAACGACCGACACGCATGCGGACACCCACGGGACGACCGACACCCATGCGGACAGCCGTACAGACATCCACACGGACACGGGTGCGAACCCCGATACCGGCGTCAGTGCGGAGCCGACGCCGCCTCAGCCTTCGGCAGGCTGAACTCCAGGGCGGCTCCCACCCCCTTCGGCAGGGTGAACGACGAGGTGGCGTCCGCCGCGGCCCGGGGAGTGAGGTCCGGCGGGGATTCCGTCTCCGCCATGTCCTGGGGACTGAGCACCGGCACGGTCCCGGCCCCCGGCGCGGGGAACGGGACCGTGGGGGCCCGGTCCGGCAGGAAGCCGTGGGCGCGGCGGGCCAGGTCCTCGGCGCCGTAACGGTGGCAGTCCTGGTGCCACTTCAGGATTCCGGACAGCCAGTTCTCGAGTTGCACCACATAGCCGTCCATGATGCCGCGCACTTCCGGCGAGAGCTTGAAGTCCTCGTACAGAACGGGCAGTTCATGGGCGGCGACGTGCTGGAACTGCTGCATGCGCTGGGTCATCAGGTCGTGGACGACGCCGAGGCCGGTCGGGTAGTCGCAGCCGAAGAAGTTCTGCACGACGAGGATGGCGTTGTGGACCTCACCCTCGTACTCGATCTCCTTCTGGTACGAGAAGACGTCGTTGATCAGCATCGCGTAGTCGATGGCGGCGTTCTCCAACGACCGGACGGGACCGCTCAGGTACACCTCGGGCGGGACCTTGGGGCCGTGGCCCAGGCGGCACAGGTTCAGGGTGAGGTCGGAGCCGAAGGTGGCGCGGCGCATCTCCAGGTAGTCGACCGGGTCGGGGATGCGGTGCTGGAGCTGGTTCGACAGCTCCCACACCCAGCTCTCCGTCATCTTGTCCACGTCACCGCGCAGCTTGCGCCGCTCGTCCGGGGTCATCTTCGCCGCCGTGCGCTCCCACAGGTCGAGGAGGCCGTGCTCCATGGCGTTGGCCGGGACCGGGGTCGGCTCGCCGTCGATGGGCATGCAGGCCGAGAGGCGTGCGGTGGTGGTCCTGGCCGCCGCCAGGTCGCGGCGGTGTCCGAAGACCAGCGGGTAGTAGTCGTCGCCGTACGTCCCCCAGGCCAGCCACTGCGAGCCGAGGTCGAGGGCCTCCTCGGTCGCGTCCGGATGGATGCCCGCGGCGCACAGCGGAAGGTCGTACGCGTCCAGCTTGTCCTCGTCCCAGACGCCCTCCTGGAGCATGCCCTTCTCGTACATCCAGCCGGTGAGGCGGTCGCGGGCGCCGTCCAGGTGGGGGCTGAGGGCCGGCTCGAAGGGCATGTAGAAGTCGGGGAGCAGGGACGGGCCGACCTTCTGGTACGGGACGTGGGTGTACCTGCGCAGCCGCTGTGCCCCGGCCGCGGAGAGCAGGGCGCCGACATCGACGGCCGTGGTGCCGAACCCGGCGCTGCCGAGCGGCCGACTGCCCTCCACCGCCCCCTCGTTCATGTAGCGGCTGGAGCGCAGGTGCCACTCGTGACCGCCCGACTGCCAGTCCTGGAGTCCCTGGGTGTACGCGGCGACGGCGGCGACCTGGTCCGGGGTGAGCCCCTTCTCCGTGGCGATTGCGGGCACTTCGGTGAGGGCCGTGTGCTCGAACTGGTGCAGGCGTGAGGTGAGGATGTCGTTGACGGTCTCGGCGGCCTCCTGGGTGGTGCAGCCGAAGAAGGTCTCCAGGACGAGGATGCCGTTGCTGAGCTCGCCCTCCTCCTCGACCTCGCGCTGGTAGGAGAACAGGTCGTTGCGCAGATGGACCCCGTCGGAGAACGTCTCCATGAGCACGCGCAGCGGGCGCGTCCCCGCGACGGAGGCGGGCACCTCGGCCGTCGCGTACTCCACGAGCCCCGCCGACCAGGGGGCGCCGCCCACCTTGCGGCGCATCTCGATGTACTCGACGGGGTTGGCGATCCGTCCCTCGTTGATGTTGGAGAGCTCCCACATCGACTCGTTGAGCAGGTGCTCCGTGGACACCGCGAACCGCCTGCGCCAGTCCACCGACATCGCGGGCACCGTGCGCGCCCAGAGGTCGGCGAGCCCCGCCTCGACCGGGTTCTCCGGCTCCGGTACGGGGGTCGAGAGGTCCAGCGGCATGAAGAGGGGCAGCCGGTCCAGGTAGGCCTTGCCGCCGTCGCGGTCCTGGGTGCGTTTGAAGGTTTCCAGGAAGTGGTCGTCGAAGAAGAACACCCACACATACCAGTCGGTGATGAGCGAGAGTGCCGGGCCGTCGCAGTCGGGGTGGGTGTACGCACAGAGCAGCCCGTAGTCGTGCGCGTCGAGGTCGGACTGTTCCCAGATGCCGGAGCCCTCCAGCATGCCCATCCCACGGGCCCATTCGACCGTGTGGGCGCGCGCCTCGTCGAGGTGCGGGTTCAGCCGCGCGGGATACGGCATGTAGAAGTGCGGGAGTTCGAACGGCTGCGTCATGGCCGGGCCCTACCCAGGGCCCTCCGGAGGCATCCACCGGGCGGGACATGATCACACCATCGCGTGAATTTACCCCTTTTCGAGGCAAGTGACGTGCACGGCGGCGCCCACAAGGTGATCGCGCCGCACGACGGGTGGCCGCTTGGCCCTCAGGCCCGCATCTGGATCAGGGCGTGTGTGCCGCTCGTGCGCCAGCGTCCGCCCTCGGCCGCGTCGAGGGCGGCCTCCGTGCGGGCGTCCAGGCCCACGATCACATCCGACTTGAGGGTGCGCAGGGCGGCGACCGGGCCCGGGAAGTACGCGGTGGGCTCCGCGAAGGGGGTGGTGGCGGGGTAGCGCCGGTCGCCGACCAGGCGTCGGTAGTTCAGGTCGCCCTTCATGAGGGTCACGTCGGCCTCGGCGAACTCACGGCGCAGGTCGTCGGGCATGTCGGCGTACGGCAGCGGGGCACAGGAGAAGGGGTGGGCCCGGACGGTGAGGCGACCGTCGGTCATGGCCGCCCACAGCCGGTGGCCGGACTCGGCCGCCGCCCCCTTCGCGCCGGTGAGGTGACGCAGGGCGTCGACCACGTCGGCGGTCGTGGCGTCCGAGACGTAGTACGGGTACGGCTTCACGTGCAGGAGCGCCCGCCCGACGCGGCGGTGGTGGAGCAGATGGTCGATCAGGAGCAGATCGGGGATGAGTTCCCGGCCGGAGTTGTCCGCGACCAGGCAGAGGGTGCCGCCCGCGAACAGGGAGCGCAGCGACTCACCGTCGTTGGCGACCAGTTCGGCGACGATGTCCGATTCCCCGTCCGCGGCGGCGAGACGGAAGCCGAGGTCCGCGCGGTTGCCCCACAGCGAGCCGTGCAGCAGCGCCTCCTCCCGCTCCTCCACCGGCCGCTCGGCGAGCGGGTCGAGCGCGGCGAGCTCCTCGTCCGCCTCCGGGGCGCTGAGCTCCGCGAGCTTGAAGGGGCGGAAGGGGTCGATGCCCTTCCAGGGTCCGGGGGTGAAGTAGCCGACGGCTTCGAGGAGTTGACGGTAGAAGTAGCTCTCGGACCAGAGGAAGGGCACGTCGAACCATGAGCGCCCGGCGTACTCCTCGCCGCCCCAGCGCTCCCACTGCTCGCGGTCCGCCGCCCGCTCGCCGAGCGGTTCGATGACGCCCTCGGTGGCGTTCTTCAGCAGGGCGTCGAGCGCGCGGTGCTGCTCGGGGCCGTAGGGGAAGGCGTCCCGGACCTTCCGGACGAGGGCCGGATGCCGCTCGGCCAGCACGCTCCAGGGGAACGAGCCCGGCTCGTCGCTGAGGATCACGGGCGCGTCGGCGGGTTCAGACATGTGGCTCACGGTACCGGCCGAGCCGAAAGGGGCGGCCCACGCCGCGCGTGGGCCGCCCCTCCCCCCGTGGGCCGCGCTCAGAGGGTCGGTTTCCAGCTGTTGAGCTTGCCGGTGTCCGACGCGGCCACGTCCTGGACGCGGAGTTTCCATGTGCCGTTCGCGGTCCCACTGGACGCGTCGACCGTGTAGGTGGTGTTGACGTTGTCCGCGGAGTCCGAGGTGCTGGAGGACTTCAGGCGGTACGTCGAGCCGTCCGGGGCGACCAGGTCGATCGGGTCGGCTGTGCCCGAACGATAGGCAAAGCCCAGGTAACACGGATACAGGGGAAACCCTCGATCTGGCCGGTAACCGCCCCTCAAGGGCCCCCGTTGGCCGGGAGTGCCCGGTTTCACCTGGCTCGCGCGTCTGAACGCACGGCCCTGTGCCCCCGTACTTCACGGTGCGGCCACGCCTGCGCGCGATGCCGTACGGCCGCACCCGCCCACCCCACCCCGCGAGGAGACCCACCGGATGACCGCACACCGCACCGCCACCGCGGCCGCTGTCGCCGTGGCGGCCCCGCTGCTTCTTCTGACGTGGGCCGCCGGTCCGGCCCAGGCGCACGGCGCGCCGACGGATCCGGTCAGCCGGGTGGTGGCCTGTTCGCCGGAGGGCGGCAGCAACACCGGTACGGCGGCCTGCAGGGCGGCGATCGCGGCGAACGGCGCGCCCTTCACCGCCTGGGACAACCTCCGGGTCGCCGGTGTGGGCGGCAGGGACCGTCAGGTGATCCCGGACGGGCAGCTGTGCAGCGGGGGGCTGCCCGCCTACAAGGGGCTGAACCTGGCCCGCGCCGACTGGCCCTCCACGCGGATGACGCCGGGCGCGACCTTCACGCTCTCCTACAGTTCGACGATTCCGCACACGGGGACCTTCAAGCTGTATCTGTCCAAGCCCGGGTACGACCCGACCAAGCCTCTCAAGTGGTCCGATCTGCCGACGAAACCGTTCGCCACCGCCACCGATCCGGCGCTGGTGAACGGCGCCTACCGGATCAAGGCCACGCTGCCCTCCGACCGGACCGGCCGGCAGATGCTGTACACGATCTGGCAGAACACGAGTACGAGCGACACGTACTACTCGTGCTCGGACGTGGTCTTCCCGGCCGCGCGCGGCGGTGGGGCCGCCGCGCCGACGACCTCGTCCCCCGCGCGTACGACACCCACGGCGAACCGGACGGCTCAGCGGAGCCAGGAGCCGACCGCGACCACGGCCACCCCCGGCGACCGGTCGCCGTCGCCCCTCCCGGAGACCACCGAGGCGACGACGGAGGTGACCGCGCCCGACCATCTCGCGCCGGCCGCGGACAGCTCGTCCGGCGGCAGCAACACGCTCCCCCTCGTCGCCGGGGCGGGGGGAGCGGTCGCGTTCCTGCTCACCGCGGGCGTCGCCATCACGCTGCGACGCCGTCGGTGACCGGTCGTCCGGGTCGGGTCAGTTGACGGTGACCGCCGGGCTGCCCGACTGGGTGGTGTCGGAGACGGGCGCGTACTTCGCGGTGAAGTAGCCGCTGCTGAAGCAGAGCGACGAGCCCGAGGACTTCGCGAACGCCTGGTTGGTGAAGGTGATGCTGTTGTCGGTGTTGCTCGCCGTGCCGGTCAGGCTGGGCGCCTGGTAGACGCAGTTGATGCTGCCGAGCAGGGTGCGCAGCACGACGGTGGTCTGGATGGTGGAGCCGGCGGCCGGGGTCACGGTGACCGTGCCGCCGGAGGCGACCGTGGTGGTGTACGGGAGGTTGTTGACCGTGACGCTGGTGACGCCGAGCACGCCGAGGACGTTGCTGGTGCAACTGCCGAAGGTGTGGGCGCTGAGCGACTCGGTGGCGGTGCCGGGGGCCGTCGGGTTGTCGGTGACGGAGGCGGTGAAGGTCGACGCGGCACAGGAGACACCGCTCGTGCCGGTCGCGCTGGAGTAGAGCGTGGCGGCGGTGCCGCTCGCCAGTGAGGCGGTGAGGACGTCGCCGGTGGCGACGGCGGCTCCGCCGGCGGTGAGCACGGGGGTGTCGTCCGCGGAGGCGGGGGCGATCGCGGAGACCGAGAGCGCGGCGGCGGTACCGAGGAGGGCGAGCAGGGATCGAGTGCGCATGGGGGTGCCTCTTTCTCAGACGGGGGTGCGGGTGGGTACGAGGCCGTCGCGGACATGCCGTCACGGCGGACCGCTGCCGGTCCGTGACGCCTTCTCCTTACGTCACGGACCGGCAGCGGAAGCCGGGCGACCGGACACGGCTCAGGGGGGAAAGTGCCGTGCCGGTGCCGCGGGGGGAGGTGGTTTCGGCGTTGGAGCGCACCGCACGTTCAGACATGCCATGGCCACCCCGCGAGGAGCGGGGGGTCCAGGAGGTGGCGTACGTGCCGCGCATCGGATCCGGCGCCACGGATCCGAGGGAAACCATGCAGAGTTCTAGACCTGATGAATGGTCAACGTCAAGGCGTAGTAAGGAAGTTGAAGGTCAGCGGCCCTCAGGAAAGAGACGGTGGCCGGCCCGGCCGCGAGCTCGTCGCGGGACCGAGTGCGAGGTCGGCGCGGCCGGACCTCCACAGTTGGCACACAATCAACATCCCTTTGCCACAAGTCTCTTGACCCACGAATGTAACCCCCGGTAACTTCCACGTCGGCTACTGCTGCGTAACGAGAAAGCCCTTGCGACCGCCGGGAGTTGTGAGGAGGCGTGCGCGGCAGCCGCTGTCCGCGCCAGGACAACGTGCCCGTTGAAGCCCCACCTGCATGACTATGTCCAGGGAGCAGAACATGGCCTCGTCCTCGGACGCCACGGCGTCCACCGATTCGACCCCCGAGAACGAAAGCGGTTCCGGCAGACGTGGGCGGGTCCGCCTGCGCCGCGCCGCGGTGATGGCGGTGCCTGCCACCGCGGTCGCCGCGGGACTGATGATCCTCACCGCCCAGGGCGCTCTGGGGGTGCAGTTCGCCATCTCCGGCATGCCGTTCACGGTCACGGCCACCGAACTCAACGGCACCGGCTTCGAGCAGTTCGGCAACCTCGACAACATGGCCGACGGCAGCCCGAACGCAGGCGACACCGGCGGCCAGGTTCTCGTCATCACCTCCGCGATCAAGAACGCGACACTCACCAAGCTGTGCCAGAGCGTGGACCTGGGCGGTACGAACCTGGTCATCACCGCGGGCGGCGGCACGGACAAGGTGCAGGCGACCAACCTGACGACCGACTCGACCGAGCTGTCGGGCGACGCGGCCTTCAACAACATCGAGATCGGCAACGACGCGAGCACGCTCGACAAGGCCGGGGTGCAGGGCAACAAGGGCGTCTTCAGCCAGCAGGCCGACACCGTCCACATCGGGAACCTGCGGCAGACCAACTACGCGACCACGGCAGCGGTGTTCAAGCTCCCCGGTCTCAAGCTCCGCTTCAGCGACTCGGGCTGCTGATGCCGGCCGTCCGGGATCTGCGGTCCGGCTTCCGGCGGTGGCGTGCGGACCGCCCCTTCTGGGGCGGCCTGCTGCTCACCCTGGGCGGGGCGGAGATCCTCCTCACCGAGAAGGCGTCCCTGAAGGTCGTCATGCACATCGGGATGCAGGGCATGGCGGGCTATCTGCTGCCGACGGTCATGATCCTGTGCGGTCTGCTGATCCTCTTCAACCCGACGCAGCGCCTCTTCTACTCCCTGCTCGGCATCCTCCTCTCCCTCGGCACCTGGCTCACCTCCAACCTCGGCGGCTTCTTCATCGGCCTCCTCCTCGGAGCGACCGGCAGCTGCCTGGCCTTCGGCTGGCTTCCCCACCAGGAGCCGCGCAAGCGACGTCTGCTGCGCAGACGCCGTCGGCAGCAGATGGCGACCGAGGCGTAGGGAAGGCGAAACGGAAGGGGTCCGCCCCGGCCGAGCTCAGGGCAGTGGGCGGCCGGGGCGGGAGCCGTGAGGGTACGACTCCAGGACGCGGACCATCCTCCGACTTGCTTGTACGCGCAGGAAATTTTCCCTCGCACGCAGTGGATGCCGGACGGCCGCATCGGGGAACGTCAGCCTCGCGTAGCGTGACGCGCCGTACAGACGTCCGAGCGCCAGGGAGGCTTCCGATGGGAACCCCGAGTCCCTTGACGGGCAACCCGAGCCCCTTGGTGGTGGACGCGACGGGCCGTGACATCCACGCGGAGGCGGCCCGCATCCGCGCGCGCGGACCGGCGACCCGTGTCGCCCTGCCCGGTGGCGTCGAGGCCTGGGCGGTCAGCAGCCCCGAGCTGCTCAAACGGCTGCTCCTGGACCCACGCGTGTCCAAGGACCCGCGCCGGCACTGGCCCGCCTGGATCAACGGGGAGATCTCCCCCGAGTGGCCGCTGTTCACCTGGGTCGCGGTGCAGAACATGTTCACCGCGTACGGCGGCGACCACCGGCGGCTGCGGACCCTCGTCTCCACGGCGTTCACGGCCCGCCGCACGGCCGCACTGCAACCCCGGATCGAGGAGATCACCGCCGGCCTCCTCGACCGCATCGCCGAGGCCGGCGAGCACGGCGAAGTCGTCGATCTGCGCGAGGAGTTCTGCTATCCGATCCCCATCCAGGTGATCAGCGAGCTCTTCGGACTGCCCGAGGACAAGCGGGCGGACCTCAGGGACCTGGTGGACAGCATCTTCCACACCTCCGCGCAGCCCGAGGAGGTGACGGGCAACTACGCCAGGCTGTACGCCGTACTGGGTGAACTGGTCGCCGAGAAGCGGGAGTCCCCCGGCGACGACTTGACCTCCGGCCTCATCGCGTCCCGCGACGAGGGTGACGGCCGGCTGAGCGGGCAGGAGCTGCTCGACACGCTGGTCCTGATGGTCAGCGCCGGTCACGAGACCACGGTCAACCTCATCGACAACGCCGTGCACGCCCTGCTCACCCACCCCGAGCAGCTCGGGCACCTCCGCGCCGGACGCGCCACCTGGGACGACCTGATCGAGGAGACCCTGCGGGTCGAGGCGCCCGTCGCGAGCCTGCCGCTGCGCTACGCCGTGGAGGACCTCGACCTCGCCGAACTGGGCGGTCCGGACGGCACGGTGATCGGCCGGGGCGAGGCGATCCTCGCGGCGTACGCCGCCGCCGGACGCGATCCCGAGCGCCACGGCAAGGATGCCGACCTCTTCGACGTCACCCGGGCGGACAAGGAGCACCTCGCCTTCGGACACGGTGTCCACCGCTGCCTCGGCGCCCCGCTGGGCCGCCTGGAGGCCCGCATCGCCCTCCCCGCCCTCTTCGACCGCTTCCCCGACCTCCGACTCGCCGTACCGGCATCGGATCTGGAGCCGGTGGACTCCTTCATCTCCAACGGCCACCGCACCCTGCCCGCCCGGATCAACTAGCGGCCGGCGCTCACTCTCCGCGCCACCAGGACAGGAGTCGGGTCCAGCCGCTTCGCGGGCGGTCGGGCTCCGGGGCGGGGGGCTCGGTCACGAGAGCCGGGAGGGGGCTCGCGTACGACGGGCGCTCACCTTCGGACCGTTGGACCGTCGCGGTGGGAGGGAAACGGACGGGCAGCGCCGCCAGCGCGCGGTGGAACGGGCCGGGCCGCCAGGACAACTCACCCACCGGCAAACCGAGTTCGACATCGGGGAGGCGGTCGAGGAGCTTCTCCACCGCGGCCGTCGCGATCAGCCGGGCCGGGCTCTGCGCCGGGCAGTTGTGAGGTCCCGCGCTCCACGCCAAGTGGGCCCGGTTGCCCGCCCGTTGATCGGCGGTCAGGGCGGGATCGGTGTTGGCCGCGGCGAGACTGACGACCAGCGGATCGCCCGCGCGCAGCACCGCTCCCTCGTACACGACGTCGTGCAGCGGATAGTGCACGGCGTAGTTGGCGATCGGCGGATCGGTCCACAGCACCTCGTCGAGGGCGTCCTCCACGGGGAGGCTGCCGCCGGACAGATCGCCCGCGAACCGTTCGTCGGACAGCAGCAGCCGCAGGCTGTTCGCGATCAGGTTCTGCTGGGGCTCGGTGCCGGCGCCCATCAGCACCACGAGGGTGTGGATCATCTCCTCGTCGGTGAGGTCCGCGGGGTGCGCCATCAGCCAGGACGTCATGTCCTGACCGGGGTTGCCCCGCTTCAGCGCGACCAGGTCGAGCAGGGTGCTGGTCAGCAGTTCGTCGGCCTTCTCCGCGTCCACCCCGTCGAAGATCCCGGACATGCCCTCGACCAGCCTGACCCCGTACTCGGCCGGGCAGCCGAAGAGGTGGTTGAAGACCAGCAGCGGCAGGACCTGCGCGTACTCGCCGAGCAGATCCGCGGTGCCGAGCGGCGCGAAGCGGTCGATGAGGGTGTCGGCGCTGCGCTCCACATAGCCGCGCAGGGTGTTCGGATCGACGAGCGCGAGGCTGTCGGTGATCGCGCCGCGCAGCCTCTCGTGCTGCTCGCCGTCGGTGAACAGCGCGTTGGGCCGGTACATCATCATCGGCACGACCGGGCTGTCCGGCGGGACGGTCCCGTCGGCGAGGTCGCGCCAGCGGCGGGGGTCCTTGGAGAAGGTCTCCGGACTGCGCAGGACGTGCAGGGCGGCGTCGTAGGAGGTGACGAGGGTGGCTCTGACGCCGGGTGCGAGCTCGACGGGCGCGGTCGGTCCCGCCGTACGCAGCCGCCGGTAGACGGCGGCGGGGTCGGCCGCGAAGTCGGGCCCGTACAGGGGCTCGTGCGCCGGGCAGCCGGGCGGTGGCCCGGACGGTGGTGACAGGGAGGGTGGTGACACGGACGGTGGCGGTACGGGCGGTGGTGGTTCGGAGGTCACACGGGCTCCAGTTCGCCGCTGCGGGTCATCAGGTACTCGACGAGGGCGATCAGCGCCTCGGTGGACGAGACCCGGTCGCGGGCGTCGCAGCGCACGAGCGGGGTCGAGGGCAGCAGGTCGAGGGCCTCGCGCACCTCGTCCAGGTCGTGCGCCGCGGAGGCGTCGTCGAAGTCGTTCAGGGCGACGGCGTACGGCAGCCCCAGCTCCTCCAGTACGCCCATGACGTCGAAGGACTCGGACAGCCGCCGGGTGTCGGCCAGCACCAGCGCGCCGAGCGCTCCGCTGGTCATGTCCTTCCAGAGTTCGGTGAAACGGTGCTGTCCGGGCGTGCCGAAGAGGTAGAGCACCAGGGCGTCGCTGAGGGTGAGGCGGCCGAAGTCGAGGGCGACGGTGGTGGTCGTCTTCTCCCTCGAACCGGCGAGGTCGTCGACGCGTGCGCCCGCCTCGGTCATCACCTCCTCGGTGCGCAGCGGCCGGATCTCGGAGAGCGCGCCGACGAACGTGGTCTTGCCGACCGCGAAGTGGCCCACGATCAGGAGTTTGACCGCGGTGCGCACATCCGGGCCGAGGTGGACGTCGTCAGAGGCGGGCGCGGAGCCCATCCAGTACCTCCTGGAGGATGCGGGCGTCGGAGAGACGGGCGGCCGGTACCGGCGCCCGGGTGACGAGGTGACCGCTGTCCATGAGGTCGGCGATCAGTACTTTGGTGACGCTGACCGGGAGTTCCAGATGACCGGCCACCTCGGCGACCGACAGCGCTCCCGGCCGGCACAGCTCCATCAGCCGGCGCTTCTCCGGGTTCAGCCCCGTCAGCGGCAGGTCGTCGGCGGCGATCAGCAGGGTGACGAGGTCGAGGGTGTTGCGGGAGGGGTGGGCGCGGCCGTCCGTGACGACGTACGACCGCACCAGCCTCCCGCCCGGCCGGCGCCCGGGCGTCATGCCGGGCTGCCGGTGTCCTGCCGGGCCGGGCTGGTCAGCTCCTTGCCGAGTCGGTCGACCAACTTGTGCATGCGGTAGGTGACCGCCTCCATGTCCACGTCCTCACCGGTGGACACCGCGAGGTGGGCGCCCTGCCCGGCGGCGACGAGGAAGACGTACCCGTGCGCGAATTCGATCAGGGTCTGCCGCCACGGCGCGGTCGCGCTGCCGCAGAACTCGGCGGTGCTGCGGCTGATCGACTGCACCCCGGACAGGCCCGCGGCCAGCCGTTCGGCGTCGTCGCGGCCGATGTCGGCGGAGTGGGCCCGGAGCATGCCGTCGGCGGACAGCAGGATGGCGTGCCGCGCCTCCGGCACCTTCAGGACCTCGTCGAGCATCCACCCCAGCTCGTTGGTCATGGGCGCGATCATCCCTGTGTGTTCCCTTCGGATTCGTGGGGGGCTTCGATGTCGTGAGGGGTCTCGGCCGCGGTACGTGAGGAGGATGCGGTGTCCTGCTCGGCCCGCGCGGAGCGGGTGCCGCGCGCGAACGCGCCCATGCGCCGGGCGTTCTCCTCCGCGGAGCGGCCCACGCTCTCCTCGGCCGATGCGCCCGGTG
>LRTP01000340.1 GCA_001550305.1 Streptomyces diastatochromogenes | reverse complement strand
GCCAACGAGTCCGCGCGGCGCGCCGTCAACGCACTCCTGGACGCGGACAGTTCGGGCGCCGAACGGTGTCACATCTGGGAGTTGTTCCGGCCGCCGGAGATGGAGCCCCTGAAGCGGGTCGACGAGGTGCGCTATCAGCTGGGGCTGCCCAACACCTTCGACCTGGGGTAGCACCCGGCACCGACTTGCGCCGGAAGGGCCGCTGCCCCGAGCGGCTGCGGCCCTTCAACTCAACCGAAACGGCGTGCTGCTGCTGTGCTCCAGCCGTAGACCGTGATCTTTCGGCGTGGTGGTCCAACGCCGAAAGACCTGCGGGTGTTCGCGCTCACACGGACGCAGGAAAGCCGAACCGTTTGACAAGCCCCGGGTCCCCGAACGCGTTGATTCTCGCGATGCCCGCCGGGGTCACGGTGAGCAGGAGGATGCCGTAGGCCTGACCACCGTGGTAGGCGACCGCAGCCGGCTGGCCGTTCGCGCTGGTCGGCAGCAACCGCCAGGTGCCCGGCGAGCCCAGGACCTGCTGCACGAGAAAGGGCAGGCAGGTGGCGCGGCCGGAGAACCAGGTGCGCCAAGGCGTCGCCTCGACCCTGGCATCGACACGCAGCAGCTGTTCAAGGGCCGTGCCGTCGGCCTCCTCGACTGCGGCGATGTAGTGGGCGAGGACGGCGCTCAGCTCGCCGGGCTCGACCGTCTGCTCGACGTCAGGTGGCGTCTGTGCCAGCCGCGCACGTGCGCGCTGCAGCGTGCTCTTGACCGCTGCCGTGCTGCTGCCCATCACCTGCGCGACGTCCGCCGCCGGCCACGCCAGGACGTCCCGCAGGATGAACACCGCCCGCTGGCGGCCCGGCAGCTCCTGGAGCGTGGCGATCAGCGCGATCCGCAGGCTGTCGCGCGCCGCGACGATCGCTGCCGGGTCGAGCATCGAATCGGGAATGGGCTGAACCCACTGCACTTCCGCAGCCATCGGCGGGTTCATGGGGTCGTCGGCGGGTCCGCCGAGGCCCGACGGCAGGAAACGCCTACTACGGTGCGACAACGCGGAAAGGCATGCGTTGGTGGCGATCCGGTGGAGCCAGGTACGCACCGACGACCTGCCCTGGAACGCCTCATACGAACGCCAGGCACGCAGGTAGGTCTCCTGGACCACGTCCTCGGCGTCGTCCACCGATCCAAGCATGCGATAGCAGTGCGCCAGCAGCTCGCGCCGGTAGGGTTCCGTGTCCGTTGCGAAATCTCCCATCCCGATCGACATTACGGGGCGTAGGTGAGCGTGACGACTCCTGTCGCACTCGGCGTTGCGGCCACGAACCGCAGCGAGCCCGGCAGCGCACTGTCGAAGAGCCGCTTTCCCTCGCCGACGACAAGGGGGTGGACGCCGAGGTTCAGCTCGTCGATCAGGTTGTGCTGGAGCAGGGTTCGCATCAGCGTGGAGCTGCCGTACATGACGATGTTGCCGCCGGGCTCCTGCTTGAGTTTCGCGACCGTCTGCGCCGCTTCGCCGGTGAGGGCGATGGCGTTCCAGGGCAGCGGGCCGCGCAGCGTCCTCGTCACGATGAGCTTGGGAATATGGTTCATCGCCTCGGCGTACGGCCCGGTGTTGCGCGACCAGGCCTTCTCGATGATCTCGAAGGTCGCCCGCCCCAGCAGAAAGGTGTCGCTCGCCAGGAGAGCGCCGGTGGCCCGCTGGCGCGAGGTGTCGTCGAAATAGTCCAGTGCCCAGCCGCCGCGTTCGGTCTCGCTGAATCCGCCCGGATCCTGGACCACGCCGTCAAGCGTGACGAATGCCCCCGCGATGAGCTTGCGCATGATGGTCTCCGTCCTCGGGCCGGACGTTCCGGCCCTCGAATGTAGAGACTCGGGTCAGCTCCGAGAGGAATCGGAAGGAGATCCGCCGCCGCACCGACGTGGTCGGCATCTTCCCCGACCGCGCCGCCCTGATCCGCCCGGTCGGCGCGGTCCTGGCCGAGCAGATCGACGAGTGGACCGAGGCCCGCCGCTGCATGGGACTCGACCTGCTGGCCAAGGCCCGCCTCCACCCTGTCGAGTCAGAAACCGACGAGACCGCCCTGCCCACCGAGCTCACCGCACAGCCTCAAAACGAGATCACCGAGTGGCCGTCGACACACCACTCCCGCGGACGTGACCACCGGTCAGCCCGTCTGCCCCATCCCGGGCTGACCAGCATGCCCGGACTGGGCTACCGTTTCGCTCCATGAAGGCTGGCATAGCACTGACGCTGGTCATCGTGGGGGCAGCCGCGGTGGTGGGTTCCGCCGCGGAGGAGACCTATCCGAGCAGAAGCAGCGGTCGCAGCAGCTACGGCAAGTCCGGCGAGCCGGGCCAGCCCCCTCAGGACCGGGACCCCTCGACGACCGCCCCCGTCCAGGACGGCACCGCGTACACCCCGCGCAGGACCGATGAGAACGCCCGGATCGGCACGGTCTTCGAGAAGGACGACCACGGCGCCCACTTCTGCACCGCGAGCGTGGTGCAGAGCCCCGGCCGGAACATGCTGATCACCGCGGCCCACTGCGCCTTCGACGCCGACGCCGGGAAGCCGGTGGACGACCTGGTCTTCGCCCCCGACTACCGCAACGGCAACGAACCCACCGGCCTGTGGAAGGTCAACAAGGTCGTCGTCGACGACCGCTGGGCCACATCGCAGGACGAGGACCTCGACGTCGCCTTCCTCACGGTCGGCCCGAAGGACGGCAAGAACATCCAGGACGTCCTGGGCGGCAACAGCCTCGGCACAGACCGCGGCTTCAACAACGAAGTCAAGATCACCGGCTACCCCACCAGCCGTGACACCCCGATCTCCTGCCAGAACCGCACCACGAAATTCAGCGACACCCAGCTGCGCATCCAGTGCACCGACTTCGAGGGCGGCACGAGCGGCAGCCCCTGGCTCACCGACTACGACCCCAAGAGCCACACCGGCACCGTCATCGGCGTCCTGGGCGGCCATGAAGGCGGCGGCGACGAGAACGACGTCTCCTATGCCGCGTACTTCGACAACGACATCGCCAAGCTCTACCAACGCGCCCAGGACCAGGACGGAAACTGACCCCGGCCTCCCGCGCCTTCGCACGGCCGCCGAGAGCCTGACTGCGGCTGCACGCTTGCGCCTGATTTGCGACCTCATTTCGGTAGAAATGAGGTCGCCCGAGGCTCCCGCGCAGAACATCCGCGCCGCCCAGGCCGACCTGCTCGACGCACTGCCCGGCGTCCGTCTGCCAGACCTCGGCGAGTTGCCAACCCGCGGAGTCCTCGGAGCCCACCCCGCAGAGCCCGCGACGAGCCCCCGGCGCCGGCCGCACAAAAGACGCGGCGCCAAGTCCCTCCGACGCGCTCCGGGCGGGGTGGACGACGGCGGACCGCTCCGTCTCGCGCTCACGCACCCCGAGATTGCCATCGTCCGGGCCGACTCCGCCTACGCCGGAAAGCTCGTGCCCTGGGCCAAGACCTACCTCGACATCACGATCAAAACGGTGCGTCGGCCGCCGGACGCGAAGGGCTTCGATCACGTGGGCGGCCGCCACCTTGACAGCGAGGCGTCTGACCCGCCGCACGACCCGGCCTGCCGAACGGCGCGACGTCAGCCCGTACTACCTCGCGCACGCCGCCTGACGCAGGTGCTCACCCCGGCAGCTCCGCATCAGCGCGCCCCTGGGCGCGGGTGGGCGTTGACGGGCCGGCCCACTGCCCTGTCCGGGGCTCCCCACCACGTGTTGAGTCACGGATGGAACCGCCACCGGCCTTCAGAAACGACGTCCACCTTGCCGTCCCTGACGCGAACGGCCGTCTCGTCGTCGATGAAGTAGATCGGGAAGTCCGCCCGCGCAGCGATGCGATCAGCCCAGGCGTCGTCCCGCTCGGGGAAATCCGGCGAGTACAGGTGGGGCTTGAGATACCAGTCGAAGAGGCCGAACGGCGGCTCCACGGTCGTCGCGCCGAGCACGTGGAGGTCCGGGGTATCCCCGATGACGTCGGCGGAGTGTCCGGTGAGATTACGGCTGAAGATCATTGATCCGGCGCTGACCCCCACATAGACCCGGCTCTCCAGCGCCTCCAGGAAACCGTCGGCCAGGCCGTTGCCGGTGATGCTGCGCGCGAGGTGGTAGTGGCTGCCGCCCTCGACATAGATGACGTCGGCATGGAGCAGCCGGTCGACCACCATCTGCCGGGGCAGGCCGTTCAGCTCCAGGACGTCGAACTCCCGCCAGCCGAGGCCGTGCAGCCGGTTCATGTCCGCGACGAACCACCCGTGGTCCCCGGGCTCGGCGACTGACGCCGTGGGAACGAACACGACGTTCGCCGACCCGAACGGCTTTCCCAGCATGTCCCGCAGCGCATCCCGCAGTGTCTCGTTGCGCAGGCCACTCGCCGTCAACAGAAAGTTCATCGGGCGAGCCAAGCACGGCTGACGAGCGCGCGCAACGAACCCAGGATCCACCCATACCGTCACGGCCTGGCCGCATCAGGAACAGGGACTGAAGCCGCTATGCGCGACGCCGACCGCCGGTGAGCCGTCGCAGGAGCGACGGAGGTTCGAGGCCACGTTCGACGGACAGCAGATGGGCGGCCGGGGACGCGGCAAGGAGGGCCTGGCGCTGTTGATTGGCAGCGCGCCGCAGGCCAACGACGGCGAACGCTGCGCCGAGGGCCGCGCCGATCAAGGGCTCACCGGTAAGAACGCCACCAGCGACAGCGGCGGCGGCGAGTTCGAACTTGAGGTTCGCCGCACTGAACGCAGTCTCGACGCCCAGCCCCTTCAAAGCTCTGCGGAGGCCTTCCAGCGGAAGAACAAAACGGCGGTCCACCTCCATCTGGACGTAGCGGTCGCGGGCCTCGGGCAGGGTCACCTCGGCCCGGAGGCTCGCGACCGTTTCAGTAGTCGCCGCGCTGCCTCGGCACGATGGAGGGACTGCACGTGCCGATCGAGAAGATCGAATTCGACAGCGACGGTTACCGGCTCGTGGGTGACCTGCATGTGCCTGTGCTGGTTACCGCGCCGCGCGGCGCGGTCGTGCTGACGGGCCCGTTCTCCGGAGTGAAGGACCAGGTGGTCGGGTACTAAGCGGCGCGGTTCGCCGAGCGCGGATATGTGGCCCTGGCCTTCGACCACCGCAACTGGGGCGACAGCGAGGGCACGCCGCGCCAGCAGGAGGACGCCACTGCCAAGGTCGCGGACCTGCGGAGCGCGGTCGGTTTCCTGGCCGGGCGGCCCGAGGTCGATGCCGAGAGCATCGCGGTGGCGGGGGGGGTGCCTGGGCGGGATCTATGCCGCACAACTCGCCGCGTTCGACCCCGGGTCAAGGCGGTGGCGCTGATCGCGGCGGCGTACAACAACCCCACGCTGATCCGCGAGCGGTTCGGGGCGGACAACTTCGATGTGCTGATGGGGCAGTTCGCTCAGATCGCTCAGCAGCAGTCGGACACCGGGGCGGTGGTGTACTGGCCTGCGGTCAATCCGGAGGGTATGCCCGCAGGCAACCCCGGCCCGGAGCCGTTCGCCTACTACGGCACCGAGCGCGGCGCCCGCCCCGGCTGGGAGAACCGTTGCACCGCGCTGTCGGTGCTGCAGGAGCTGACGCTCGACGTGGACGCGTACCTGCCGCTGGTCACCGCGCCGTTGCTGATCGTGCACGGCCGCGGTGACCATGCGGTCCCGGTGGCCGACGCGGAGGCCGCGTTCGCCAAGGTGGCCGGGCCGAAGGAGCTTCTCGTGCTGGACGTGAGCAACCACATCGACCTGTACGACGACGATACGTATGTCCTGCCGGCCGTCGACCGTACCGTTTCCTTCTTCGACGGGAGCCTGTGATGCGTTACCGACTGCTGGGCCGCACCGGGTTGCGGGGCTCCGAAGCGTTCCTGGGCACGATGACGTTCGGCGAGGACTGGGGATGGGGTGCTCCCGTGAAGGAGTGCCGGGCGATGTTCACCGCGTACGCGGAGACCGGCGGGAACGTCATCGACACGGCCAACCGGTACACGGAGGGCAGCAGCGAACGCATCGTCGGCGAACTGCTGGGATCCGAACGCGACCGCTTCGTGCTGGCCACGAAGTACACGCTGACCATGGACGGCACCGACCCCAACGCGAGCGGCAACCACCGTGAGAACCTGGCCCGTTCGGTGGAGGCAAGTCTGCGTCGCCTCGGCACCGACTACATCGACCTGCTGTGGGTGCACATCTGGGACCCCAACACGCCCATCGAGGAGACGATGCGGGCCCTCGACGACCTCGTACGGGCGGGCAAGGTGCTGTACATCGGCATCTCCGACGCCCCCGCCTGGCTGATCTCCCGCGCCCAGACCATGGCCGAACTGCGCGGATGGACACCGTTCGCGGGGCTGCAGCTCCCCTACAGCCTGGTCAAACGCGACATCGAGCGCGAACTCCTTCCCATGGCCGCGAACCTGGACCTGTCGGTGGCTGCCTGGTCGCCGCTGGCCGCCGACGTCCTGTCCGGCAAGTTCACCCGGCCCGGCAGCGACGGCCCCTCGCGGGTCGACCGCACCCACGTCTCCGAAGGCGACCTGACAATCGCGCGGGCCGTCGACGCGGTGGCCGACGAGCTCGGCGTGTCCTCCTCGCAGGTCGCCATCGCCTGGACCAGGGCGCACCGGCCGTGGATCCACCCGATCCTCGGCGCCCGCAATCCGGCCCAACTGGCGGACAACCTCGCCGCGATCGACCTGGAGCTGCCCGAGGACGCGGTCGCCCGCCTCGACAAGGCCAGTGCGATCGACCTGGGTTTCCCGATGGACTTCATCCTGGATACCACCAGCGACTTCGTGTACGGGCCCAGCGGGCAGCGGACCGACGGCCGCCTCGGACAGTACTGACATGGCGCGGTGCTCGCCCCCGGGTCACGACCTGGGGGCCACATGCGTGAGCTTGTCGGGGTTGAGGACGGCGAAGATCCCGTGGATCAGGCCGTCCCCGCGTATGTCGAACGCGACGAGTTGGCGGCCGCCGTCGACCTCGGTCCACACCGCCGGCGAGCCGTCGTTCACCCCGACCAGCCGCATGGCGCCCAGGCCGTAGCGGGCGAGAAGGCCCATCAGGAACGCCAGGACGTTCGCGCGCCCTTCGATCGGCCACAGCGCGGCGCGGACCTTGCCGCCCCCGTCGTTCCAGACCACCACGTCCTCGCTCAACAGGTCGGCCAGGGCGGTCAGATGGCCGTGCTGCGCCGCATCGAGGAAGCGCCGCAGCAGCTCACCGTGCGCGTCCGCGTCGGGGTGGAACCGTTCGCGGCCGGCGGCGAGGTGACGTGCCGCACGGCTGTACAGCTGACGGCAGTTCGCCGACGTGACGCCCACGATCGCGGCGACCTCGTCGTAGGGCAGCTCGAACGCCTCCCGCAGCACGAACACCGCCCGCTCCGGCGGGGTCAGACGCTCCATCAGATGCAGCGTCGCGTAGGCGAGCGAGTCCCGCAGCTCGGCGGTCTGCGCCGGCCCGAACGCGTCGGAGGCGACCGGTTCGGGCAGCCACGGCCCGGTGTACGCCTCGCGCGTCACGCGTACCGACCGCAATTGGTCCAGGGCCAGGCGCGTGACGACGGTGACGAGGAAGGCGCGTGGGACGCGGATCTCGGCGCGGTCCGCCGCGGACCAGCGTAGATACGCCTCCTGCACCAGGTCCTCGGCGTCCCACATGCTGCCCAGAAGCCGGTATCCGAGGCCCAGGAGCAGCGGACGGTACCCCTCGAAGACGGCGTCGGCGGATTCTGGTGCCGCCGGTGGTGTGGTGGTCATCGGTGGACCCTCCGTCGTTGTTCCATGCAGCGGATGCTCCGCCGCATCATGCCGCCTCGTCGGTGACGGTCAGGCCCTCGCGCCAGGAGGCGTACCGGGGCCGCCAGTTGAGGGCGAGTCGGGCCCGGGCGTTGTCGGCGCCGCGCAGTCGGTCCATGAACGCGACACCCCAGCCGCCGACCGCGAGCCGGGCCAGGGCGGCCGGAGCGTTCTTGGGCGCGGGTGCGCCGAGCCCGGCGGCGAACACCGGCAGCCATGTACGCAGCGGGGCCGGGTCGTCGACGACGACGTTGAGGACGCCACGGGTGTCGCGGTCGAGTGCGGCGACGATCGCGGTGGCCGCGTCGTCGGAATGCGTGAACGAGAACACCGCATGGCCGCCACCGACCAGCGGAACCTTGCCCGCCCGTACCTGGGCGGTGAAGGCCCCGTCGCCTGCGTACGCGGAACCGGGGCCGTACAGGTGCCCGAACCGCAGGACGGTGCCGCCCGCCGTGACCGTCTGCTCCTCCAGCGACTCCAACGCGGAGAGCACCGGCATGAACTGGCGGGGGGTCGCGTCTCGCCACAGCGGGGCGTCCTCGTTCGCCAGTCCGGCGCCCGGCTGGTAGCCGTACGCCGGCCCCTGGGCAACGATCCGCCGCACGCGCGGCCTCCATCAGGTTGCGGGTGCCCTCCGTACGCAGCCGGTTGGTGAGCGCGAAGTCCCGGGCGAGGTGCCGCGGATTGACGCCGGCGGGGATAGCGGTGAGCAGGTTGACGACCGCCTCGGGCGCGGCCTGCCGTACCGCGGCGAGCAGTCGGTCCCGGTCGAGCGCGTCGGCGGCGACGACGTCCGCGCCGACCCGTTCGAGTGCGGCGGTGCGGCGGGGGCCGCGGGACAGAGCGACCACGTCGTGGCCAACGGCGGTGAGCAGGGGAACGAGACGGCTACCGATGACGCCGCTCGCTCCGGCAACGAGAACACGCATGATGACGGACTCCTGAGTTCGTGGTCCGGCGGCCCGCCATGGCGTCGGCCGCGCGCTTGCACCGTCAGGACGGGCGACCCCACGATCCCGTGACGGATAGCTGCTGTGATCCAGATCACGGCGCAGGGGAGCGGTGCCGAGCCCGGCCGACCGGGCGCGCTGCGCGATCCGGCCGCGACAGGAAGCGGCTCGGACTGGATCGTCGAACTCGGCATCGGCAACGGACACCCGCCCATCGAGGTCCATGTGGACGACTGCTATACCGCGGGCAAACGACGACACCCCGTCCCACGCGACGAAGCACGCCGGCTTCTCACCTCGGGTGTGCGCGCCTGCACCCACTGCAAGCCCGACGCCCAGCTCCGCATCCTCGACGGACCCGCCACAGCCGACTCCACATCCCTACTCCCCGCCCTGCACGGGACTTCGGCCCAGGCTCCCCGCTGCCGCAGGAGCCCCCAGAGCGGCCCGCTCCCCGACGACACGGACGCGCACCACCGCCGACACCGCCGCAGGCTGGACGGGTGGACTGGCCCGCCTCCGTCGCCCTCGCCCAGTCCGTACCGGCACTCCCCGCTGGCACGGACTGGAGCTACGAGGTGAAACGCGACAGTTCTCCAGACACCTCGTTGCCTCATTCGGGTAGGTCCCGGGGCCGCCCATAGCGGCTGAGGAACGGCGGGAACCCAGGCTTCCAGGAAGAGGCGCGACGCGAGCGCTACTCAGCGGCAGCCCGGCACCGTCCAGGAGAGCACTCTGGTCACGACTGCTGCTTTGCGCGGCTGGCTGAGGCTTGTTGGACGTCCGCGCCGGAGCTGACGTGTCGTTGGGTCTCCTGGGGGCCGTGCCAGTCCAGGCACATCACGGTGGCGTCGTCTTCGAGCTGGCCGCCGGCAGCGTCCCGGACTGCGGATGTCAGCATCAACGCGGTCTCCCGCGGGTGCAGGCCCCTGGTGCGCTCCAGCAGGGCGGGCAGGTTGACCTTCTCCCCGTGCCGTTCGACCATGCCGTCGGTGAACATGAGCAGACGGTCACCATGGCGCAGATCGAGGTCCTGAACGCGGTAGGGGAGGGCCGCGAACTCGGACAGCCCGAAGGGATGGTCCACCTCGCAGGTGATCACCTCCACAGTGCCCTCGCGCATGCGCAGTGGCCAGGGGTGTCCGGCGTTGACGAGCTGGGCCTGCCCGGTGTGGAGATTGATGCGCAGCAGCTGCCCCGTGGCGTGCCCGTGGCCGTGGTCGACGAGTGCCTGGTCGGCCCGGTGGGCCTGTTCGGCCAGGCCGGCTCCTGCGCGGCGGGCGCCGCGCAGGGCGCTCACCAGGACCGTGGCAGCCAGGGCAGCATCGATGTCGTGGCCCATGGGATCGGTCACCGACACGTGCAGCGTGTCCCGGTCCAGGGTGTAGTCGAAGGTGTCGCCGCTGAGGTCTTCGGAGGGCTCCAGGCTCCCGCACAGCGTGAACTGCGCGGCCTCGCACGACAGCGACGAGGGGAGCAGCTGGTACTGGATCTCTGCTGCCAGGGTGGGCGGTCTGGAGCGTTTACCCCAGGTGTAGAAGTCGGTGAAACGCCCGTTGGCGATCACGATGTAGGCCAGGGCATGGGCGGCTTCCCCGACCTCATCGAGGACGTCCTCACCGGGATCGGCCGGCAGGAGCAGTTCCAGCAGCCCGATCGCATCCCCCCGGTTGGTGACCGGCACGATCACCCGCTGCCCCTGACCGGTCACCTCCTGATACAGCCGCTGTGTACGGATCACCTCCTCGTAGACACTGCCGAACAAGGGAATCCGCTCCGCCTCCCGCCCATCCTCCGCAGGGGCGGTCGACAGCCGCGCCACCGCCTTCCCCGTCAGGTCCACGATGAGGAAAGAGACCTTCGTAGCCTCGAAACGCCGCCGCAGGTCCTCCGCGATCACGTCGACGGCATCCACCGGCGCCGCCGTCTCCGCTGCCGTCAGCAACCGGGAAAGTCCACTCTGCCCACTACTCAAGACCGCAGTCCCTTCCACCAGCCCCGCCTATCAGCCCGAGCATCACCACGGCGAGCGTCAACACATGAAAAGTCACAATAAGTGCAGATCATTGCGTTATGCGTTCACGGAAATGAGTTTGTTTCCCGACGTCCGCCCGCGGGCGCGGCCGTCACGACTGCTCCGGTCGCAAACTCGACGAGCGGCCGGCCGCCTCTGCCCCGCTGCTGGGCAGCAAGGCCGAGGCGCTCACGTGCGCCCCAGTCCGTGTCGAGGGGCCCATGAGACATGGCAAAGCTGGAGAAGGACGGCCACAGAGTGATCATGTGGCGGACCAGCGACGGGGTCCGCCTTCAGGCCCGCTCCGGCCGCGACGTCACCGCCGCATGGGGCCACCTCGCTCTCGCCGGCCACCACCTCCCGGCCGGGACCGTTCTCGACGGCGAGGCCGTCATCACCACCCAGGACGGACAGATCAGCTTCGAGGCCGCACAGGCCCGAGCCGCCTCCTCCCCCACCCGCGCCCGCCGCCTGGCCGCCCTGCGCCCCGCCCACGACATCGCCTTCGACGCCCTGCAACTGCCGTCCGGCGATACCGGGCCGCGCCCGTACACCGAGCGCCGCGCAGCCCTCCTCAACCTCATGGCAGAACTGCCCGCGAACACACCGATCCAGGCCGTCTCCGCCACCACCGACCGCGACACCGCACTCACCTGGTACACCACCCTCCACGACCAGGGCGTCGAAGGCATCGTCGCCAAACGCACTACCTCCCCCTACCGGGCCAGCCGCGCCGGAGCGTGGTTGAAGATCTGCCACGCGGACACGATCGACGCGACCGTGGCCGGGTTCACCGGCACCGCGCGCCAGCCGCGGGCACTCGCCGTACGGCTTCCCGACGGACGCGTAGCGCTGTCCCAGCGCCTGACCACGGCCCTGGCCAGCCGGATCGCCCCGCATCTGGTCCCCCAGTCCGGGCGCGCGTACACGCAGGGCGGCGACGCCTACACACCCGTAAGCGGGGAGATCATCGTAGAGGCCGTGGCAGGCACCACCCGACATGCGGTGGTCACCGTGGTCCGCCTGCGCTGACCCGACCACAGGCTTCTGCTCGACTGCACCTTCTCCCCTGCTGTCGCGTGGAGAAGACACCTCATGGCCGGCACTGGGCTCCAGGCCGTCTCCGAGCAGCGGTGCTGGCGGTGTACGTCATCGTCTCGTCTCCTTCGCTGCTCGGTGCGGAGCGATGGCCGAGTCCGCGGTCTGTTCGCGGCTGGTAGCGAGACTGGTCAAAGGGGAAACACCCCTCCACGGCAGCCTGCGCCGACCTGGACAAGGGGGCGTGGTCGGACTCAATCGGGCCCCGTGTCCACGCGTGGTCGGGGACATTGGCCTGGGCCGACCACGCGGTGCGGAGACGCCGCTGAGGAGTTGGATTCGCTCAGACAGGCTTAGGGGTCCCCCCGTGCATGTTGATGATCTTCAGTGGCAGTTGAGCCACCTCGGCGGTGTCCTGCCGCGGATTGTGGACGAGATCCTGGAACGCGGCGGTCTCGAGGTGTTGGTGGAGGCGGCACGCGAGCGCGAGGACTGGTTTTGCGCGGTGGGTGCGGCGCGGGGGCTATGCGCGGTAGGGGAGTTCGGGCGGGCCTGGACGGTCATGGAGCCGTTCGCGGTGTCGGGCTGGCAGCCGGCGGTACGGGCAGGGGCCGATGTCCTCCTGCGGTGGAACCGCGTCGAACAGGCACTGGAGCTGGCGCACCCCGATAGGCGGGGGCAGGGCAGCGGTGACGCGTGGCGGGACTACGCCGAGGCGCTGGTCCGGGCCGGGCGGGTGGACGAGGCGATCGGTGTGCTCGTCCCGTTCCTGCGTGACAGGCGGGTGTTGCGGGGCCTGGTGGAGATGACCGACGGGCAGGGACGCGACGAGCGGGTGCTCGAGGTGGTCACCCCAATCGCCGAGGAGTTCCGGCGTGACCCGACGCAGGGCAGCGTCGGTGACCTGTGGGAGGTCCTGCCGGCACAGGCCCGGGTTCTGGTCCGGCCGCGCGGACGAGGCAATCCGGCTGCTGGGCACGGACGTGGCCGCACGCCGGTACGGGCCGCAGAACAACATCGACTTCTATGCCGAGCTGCTGGCCCGACACGGCCGGGTCGAGGAACTGCGCGACCTCGCCACCGGCACCCAGAAGTCCAGCGCCGCGGGTCCGTACGTGAAGGCCCTGGAGAACCTGGGCCGAGCCGGAGAAGCGGCGGCGTACCTGCGCGACCTCATCGCCGCCAAGCATCCGGGCTGGTACGAGAACGCACTGATGGAACTGCTCATCCGCCAGGGTCGCTTCGATGACGCCATCGAGGCGGTGAAGCACACGTTCGACGACCTCTACGACGGAAACCTTCTCCAGGCGGCCATGATCCTGCTCGCCGAACAGGGCCAGCACGACAAGGCAATCGAACTCACGGAAGGACGCAGCCCCGAATTCCTCGCCGAGAACGAGGCGTTTTGGCTCCGGTCCAACCGGTGGTGGCTGATGGGAGAGGCGGGACGCGCTCGGGAAGCGATCGAGGAGATCGAGACACTGCCGGCCGGCGAGGTCGACGACCGTGAGCTGACCATCGCCTGGCTCCTTGCTCAGGACAGCCGAGTCGAGCAGGCCATCGCCCGCCTGCGCCCGCTGCCCGGCAAGCGGGCCGCAACCGACCTGGCCGAACTGCTGATCCGGCAGACACGCTTCACCGAAGCTGTCGCCGTCATCCCCGACGTGGCCACCCAACGGGAGGAGGAACGGCGCTTCTGGACGGACCGGACGGAACAGAAGGAGATGGCTCCAGCCGATAGCGGCGACGAGTGGGGCGACCCATGGACGGCCCCGAATACCGCGCACTTGGAATGACGCTCCCCGCCAGTCGGCGCCTCCACCTGGGCACCCAAGGAGCGCGAGGGCCTACGCCAACGACCTGGACGACCCGCGCGCGCTCATCGCGGTCTCCGCCGCCTCCAACCGGTCCAAGGCCGACGAGGACCCGACCCAGTGGCTGCCCCCGTACGCCGGCTCCTGGTGCACGTGCGTCACCAGCTGGATCGCCGACAAGACCCGTTACCAGCTGACCGTCGCCCCCGCCGAGCAGACCGCCCTGGCTGAGCGCCTCGCCATCTGCCCCGACCAGCCCATCACCACCACCCTCGCCCGCTGAACGCACAAGGCCAGGCCCGCCACTAAGGGGAAATCGGTGGGCCCGGATTCCGCATCCAGCCTTCTGGCCGGCGAGTCGCAGACTGCCCCGGCCTGCCCGACGACCCCAAGACGTCTAGGTCATTTTCGGTATCGCCGGCACGCACAGCCACGCTAGACCTGCGGCGGCCAGGTAGGCGAGCGCGCCGATGGCCATGCTGGTGCGCAGCCCGGTGTTGTAGTCGGTGGCGGTGGCGAGCAGGCTGCCGCCGAGCGCGACGCCGGTGGCGCTGCCGATCTGGCGGGTGGTGTTGAACAGGGCGGAGGCGGCGCCTGAGTACGCCGAAGGCGCGGCACCCATCACGGTGGCGGTTGAACCGGTGAGGGCGAAGGAGGTACCGAATCCCGCGGCCATCATCGGGGCCACCAGCAGCGGGTAGGCGGGGTCGGCTCTCGCCGCGGCCCAGCCGGCCAGCCCCAGGGCAGCCAGGAGCATGCCGGAGATCACCAGTGGACGATCGCCGGTGCGGCGGGTCAGCCGCCCGGACAGGACGGAGGCGAACATGGTCATCACCACCGCCGGGAACAGCGCCAGCCCGGTACCGAGCGCGCTGAAGCCGCGCTGGTGCTGGAATTCCAGACTGGCGGTGAACACCATGCCGTAGAAGCCGAAGTTGAACAGCAGGCCAATGGCGGCTCCACCACTCATCGCACGAGAGCACAGCAGGCTCGGCGGAAGGACAGGAGAGCGGGCCAGCCGCTCGCGCACCGCGAACGCCGCGGCGGCCAGCACGGCCAGACCCACCCCGGCGAGAACAGCCGGATCGGACCAGCCCCGCCGCCCGGCCTCGTTGAGCGCCGCGGTCAGCAGCG
>LRTP01000034.1 GCA_001550305.1 Streptomyces diastatochromogenes | reverse complement strand
GCCGCTGCCGGCGCGGTCGGTGCGGACCGGTCCCGGCGGGTGCGCACGGCGCGGTGCGTGAGGCCCACAAGGGCCGGGGCGACCAGCGGCGCGATCATGTAGTTCCAGAAGTGGTCGTACTGGCCGGAGAGCAGTGCCGGGCCGAAGGCGCGCGCCGGATTGATGCTCGCGCCGGTCACGGTGCCCAGAGTGGCGATGACCACGCCCACGCCGAGCCCGATGACCGCGGGGATCAGTCCGCGCAGGGCGGGTCGGGACATCACCAGCGCGACCGCGACGAACACCGCGGCGAGCGCGGCGCCCTCGACGACGAACAGCTCGACGGCGCCGGTACCGGGCGCGGGATGCACGGCGCCGTACCCGACCTGGCCGACCACCTTGCCCCACACCACCCGGGCCAGCGCGGTCCCGGCCAGGGACCCGGTGAGCTGTGCGGCGACGTACGGCAGGACGGCGCGGCCCGGGAAGAGCCCGCACGTCCACAGGAAGACGGTGACGCCGGGGTGGAGATGGCCGCCGGACGCACGGCCGGGCGGTGAGTACATCAGCGCCGCGATCAGCGCGGCCACGACGGTTCCCGCGACGACGAACAGCGTGTCCGGGTCACCGATCGCCAGGGACGAGCCGGGGAAGGCCAGCCAGCGGACCAGGCTGACCACGGCGAAGAGAAGCACCGTGGTCAGCGCGAACTCGTACGCGCTGTGCCGGATCAGGTCCGCGCGGCTCTGGGCGGAAGTGCTCATGGGAGTCCTCGGGGCAAGGGAGGGGGTCATGGGGCGCGGCTCGGCTCCGGCCGTGCCGCGGGGAGGCCGGGGCCGGGTGCGGAACGTCCCGCCATGCGCCCGGCAGGCGACCTGTGCTCGTGTCGTGCTGTATTTTCGCTGAGTGAACTTCTGTTCATTTACTGAGTGCGGTGAGTCTGCGGGATCGGGTGACGGCTGTCAATGGCCCGCGAACCGGTAGCGTTCTCCGCACGGGTCCGGCCGCATGCGCCGACGAGCGGGGAAGCGCGGGAGGAGAGGCCATGGCACGGGGCGTCGCGGGGGCGCAGGCCGGGGCGTCGAAGCGGCCCACGGGCACCGCGCCGCAGACCGCCGGACCTGAAGCCGGCCGCGGGGAGGCAGTCGGCCCCCTGGAACGAGGTCTGGACGTCCTGCGCGTCATGGCCGATTCCGCGGAGGCGGTACGGCCGGGTGACCTGGTCCGCGCCACCGGCCTGGCCCGTTCCGCCGTCGACCGGATCGCCGCCACCTTGGTTCACCTCGGGTACCTGCGCGCCGAGGGCCGCGATCTCGTACTCGCCCCGCGCCTCATGGAGTTCGGCAACGCCTACCTCGACGCGAGCGGCCTGTCCCGCGCGCTGCGCCCGAGCCTGGAGCGGCTGACCCGAACCCTGGACGAGTCGGTCTCGGCGATCGTCCTCGACGGCTGCGACGCGCGCATCGTCGGCACGGCCGTCCCGCCCGGCCGGGTGATCCCCCTCGGCTTCCGCGTCGGCGACCTGCTGCCCTCCGAGCGCTGCGCCGCCGGAGCCGTACTCGCCACCTGCTGGGACCCGAC
>LRTP01000339.1 GCA_001550305.1 Streptomyces diastatochromogenes | reverse complement strand
GGCGCCGACGCAGCCGTCGGCGCTCGGCCCGCTCGGACTCCCCGGCCGACGAGTCGACGGGCGCCGGCGCGATTTGCCCGGCTTCTGTGGCTCCTTTTCCTGCGCCGCTGACTCTTCCAGCGCAGCCAGGACCTCCGGTTCCACCACCATCCCGGCCGCGTCGTGGTGGGCGCGGGCCACCGTAGAGCCCACGCTGACCAGGGACATGTCGGCCTGGCCACGCCGGGCGGCCTCGGCGATCATCCCCTCCATCAGCGCGGCGAACATGTCGACGTTGCGCCACTGGGTAAAGCGGCCGTAGACCGTCTGTCAGGCCCCGAACTCCTCGGGCATCTCTCGCCATTGGCTGCCAGTGCGAAACCGCCAGATGACGCCCTCGAACTGCTCTCGCAGGCGCTGCGGGAAAGGGCCATATCGCCCTATCGGCAGAAACGGCTCTATCAGTTCCCACTCACCATCGCTCAGTTCACGTCGCGTCACCGGCGCGTTCTACCAGCTCGGCGTGACCCTCGGGTTCGAAGCAGACCGGATTGATCACGACTACAGACAGGCCCTAGTCCAACCCTGAGACGGCCCCCGGGCCGGCGACCTCGCCGTCGCGATCCGTGTCGCCCTGATAATGCGGTGAGTATCCGCCCGGGGGGATGGCCGGGTAGCGTGGGAACAGTAGGGAAACCGGGAGAAAAGCCCTCGTATCAGAGTCGAAGGCAGAGGATCCCCATGACGCCCCCAAAGGAAAAGGCCGCCGGACCACACAGCGCACCGGTCCCGGCAGATCCGCCGTCGGCCGGCAGCGGACCGGATCCGAGCGGGCCGTGGCTGGCCTCGGTCGTGGTGTTCGTCCATGACCACGACGCATCTGCGGACTTCTACCGGGAGCTGCTGAACATGGAGGTCACCGTCCGCACCGCCACTGCCGCCCTCCTCGTGGGCCGCAATGGCATGCAGGTGTACCTGCGTGCCGTCGGGCCGAAGGCGTCCCATCCCGTGGGCCAAGTCGGCACGCAGTACGTGATCTGGACGGCGGACGGCCCCGATGACTTCCAGCGGTGCGAGCGCGTGCTCAGAGCCCGGGCCGGCCACGTATACACGAGGGAAGCCGAGGGATTCACCCTTCTCGAGGGCGAGGATCCCAGCGGCCTGCCCGTGCTGGTGGCCTATCCGGGTCCGGACGACGTGGCACGGCTTGAGATTTTCACCCGCGCCTATGTGTGATGACCAAAGAAGCGGCGTACCCCGCTCACCAGGAGGCTCCTCAATGGCACCCACGAAGACCGTGCACGTCCGCAGGATCTACGAGGCTCCGGCACAGGCCGACGGCACCAGAGTGCTGGTCGACCGTATCTGGCCCCGGGGAATGACCAAGGAGAAGGCCCACCTCGACGAGTGGTGCAGGCAGGTCGCCCCGTCTACAGCGCTGCGCAAGTGGTACAGCCACGACCCGGAGCGTTTCCCCGAGTTCAGCCGCCGCTACCGGGCCGAACTCGAAGATCCCGAGCACGCAGACGGGCTGGCCCACCTGCGCGATCTCGCCAAAGACCGGACCGTGACGCTCCTCACCGCGACCAAGCGGCCCGAGATCAGCGAAGCCGTGGTGCTCGCCGAACTGCTCCGAGCCTGACCACCGGGCCAAGCCCCCATCGCATGTGTCACCAGAGACGATGCACCGACAACGGCCTCTTGTTCCGTGAGAACCAGGATCGCGGCTACCACGGGAGCAGCCGCAGTGTCCGGTGCTGGCTCGAGCCGCTTCGCTCGGCGGAGTTCACGACGCCGAAAGAGGTCCACGGCTCCCACCGTCCGACAGGTCACCGGCTGGCTCACCCGCCACCTCGACAACCTCAGCTCCGGGCGACCACTCCGCCTCAAGTGCGTCATGACCCTGCTCCGACTCGCCGATCTGCGTAGGCACGTCCAGCGGCCACCTCCTGCCACGGTGGAGCAAGGCGCTGCCGGTGAACAGGGGGCACGGTGAGGCCCGCCAAGGCGCTTGCGCTCTCCCCTGGGTGACGCCCCTGACGCGCTGACGCCGCGGAGCAGTGGCATCAATTCCTCATCGACGTTGATCATGCAGAAGCGCGACGGGTGAATCCGGAACTCACCTCGAAATGACGTCTACGGAGGCAAGTGACACAACCACGCTGCCCAAACCCTGCCCCCTTCTTGCCTGCTCTCACCTGCGAAGCCAAGCACGCATGCACACAGGGGGAGTGTCACCCGATCGGCCTACACGCCCTCGCGTCGGGCATGCGGCGCTCACCCATTCAGCCCATGCTGAGCTTGGACCTTCTGCCGCCGCGCCGTTCCCGTGATCACCGCTTCGTCGGGAGGCATCGTGGTCGTGCTAGTGCCGCATCAGGCAACGTTTGCCCTGTTGTGATGTGACGCGCCGGCTCGATGCTGTGCCGGGCGGCGCGGGTCCGTCACGCTGTCCGGGTGGCGGACCGAGTACGTGTACGCGAGATCGACGATGACGAGGGCAGACGGCTGCTTCGGATCATCCGCCGGGGCACCGGGTCGGTGGTGACCTGGCGGCGTGCCCAGATGATCCTGCTGTCCGCGCAGGGCATGCCGGTGGCGAAGATCGCCGACGTGACGTTCACCAGCGATGACCGGGTCCGCGATGTGATCCACAACTTCAACACCGACGGCTTCGACTCCCTGTATCCGAAGTACAAGGGTGGTCGGCCGAAGACCTTCACCCTGCCTGAGCGGCGCGAGATCAAGAAGACCGCGAAGTCCAAGCCGGCCGAGCACGACCTGCCGTTCTCGACCTGGAGTCTGACCAAGCTGGCGGACTTCCTGGTCGCCGAGGGGGTGGTCGACGACATCAGCCACGAGGGCCTGCGCATCCTGCTCCGCGAGGAAGGCGTCTCTTTTCAACGCCTGAAGACCTGGAAGACCTCCCGCGACCCCGACTACGCGGCCAAGAAGGCCCGCGTCGAACACCTCTACGCGATCGCCGACGGCGAGGTCATACCTGAGGAGGGCGAGCCCGAAGTCGTCTTCTGCATGGACGAGTTCGGGCCGCTCAACCTGATGCCCCACCCGGGCCGGCAGTGGGCCGAACGCGGCGGCAAGCACAAGGATCCTGACCGCGAACCGCGCCGCAGGCGGCGGGCGACCTACAACCGCTACGGCGGAGTGCGGCACCTGTTCGCTGCCCTGGACCTGGCCAGGGACAAGCTCTACGGCCACATCAAGCCGGTCAAGAAGCGCACCCAGTTCCTGGAGTTCTGCCGCTACCTGCGCAGTCTCTATCCGCCCGAGGTCCGCATCGCGATCGTCTGCGACAACTTCTCCCCGCACCTGACCACGAAGAGGTGCCAGCGGGTCGGCACCTGGGCCACCACAAACAACGTCGAGATCGCCTACACCCCCACCAACAGCTCCTGGCTCAACCGCATCGAGGCCCAGTTCACCGCCCTGCGCTACTTCACCCTCGACGGCACCGACCACGCCAGCCACAAGGAACAGGGCAGCATGATCCGCCGCTACATCATCTGGCGAAACCGCCACGCCGATGACCGGCACCTACGCGCCCTCGTGGACAGGGCAAACGTTGCCTGATGCGGCACTAGCCCGTATCAGCCACTACGAACGACGCGGGCGCAGCCCGCAAAACTGCCCTGCAACCACAACAAGAACCGTGGCAGTGTCAGCGGGCGTCGATGAGTTCTCGCTCCGCATCGGGCCGTGGTGAAACGATGCCCGACCCGGCCACCGACCCTACGGTGATGTCATGACGGTGCTCAACGGTTGGAGGCGGCGAGGGCGAGCCCCGAGCCGCACGCTCGACGTCTTGGGCGTGGCTGTGCTGTGCGTGCTGTCGGTGGTGGCTGCCTCGGTCGACCCGCACGAGCACGAGTTCGTGCTGCGCTGGCCCGCTGTGGTGCTGGCTGCCGTCGGCTGCTCCGCGTTGCTCTGGCGGCGCCGTCACCCGTTCGGAGTACTGGCGGTCACCATTGGCTGCGGGGTGATCTTTCAGATGCTCGGCTTTCGGGAGAGCCCGCTGGTGACAAGCCCGGTTCTGGCGTCCATCTACAACGTGGCCCTGCGGACTGACCGGCGTACCGCCTGGACCGCGGCAGCTGTCTCGGCTGCCGTCCTGGTGGGCGCCGACGCGGTGTGGACCTCGAATTCGTGGCTGGACCCGGACAAGGCCGCGATGGTGGCCTGGACGGCCCTGCCGGCCGCCGTCGGGGACGGACTGCGCTCACGGCGCGCCTATGTGGCGGCCGTGGAGGAAAGAGCGGAGCACGCCGAGCGCACCCGCGAGCAAGAAGCACAGCAGCGAGTGGCGGCCGAACGCGTTCGGATCGCACGCGAACTGCACGACATCGTCGCGCACCACATCGCCTTGATCAACGCTCAGGCAGGCGTCGCCGTCCACCTGGTGGACCAGCGCCCGGAACAAATCCTGAGGGCTCTGGAGAACATCCGGGACACCAGCCGCTCCGCGCTGGACGAATTACGGGTGACCGTAGGCCTGCTGCGGCAGTCCGACGAGCCGGTGGCGCTCCGCGACCCGATGCCGGGCCTTGCGCAGGTACCAGCACTTCTGGCGTCGTTCGAACGCGCCGGGCTGGCCGTGAGCCACACGTGGCTGGGCATCACCGAACCGCTCGAACCGGCGGTCGACCTGGCCGCGTACCGCATCGTGCAGGAGTCCTTGACCAATGTGCGTAAGCACGCCGGTGCCGACCATGCCCGACTGTTCCTGCACTACCGCGGTGAACGACTGACGATCACCGTCGAGGACGACGGGTGCGCCGGACCGCACCATCCTCACCCCGGGGCCGGTCACGGGCTGATCGGGATGCGTGAGCGGGCTACCACGATAGGGGGCACGCTGTATGCGGGACCGCGTCCCGAAGGCGGTTTCATTGTGACCGCGGAACTCCCGCTACGCCCCGGTCCGGCAGGGAATCGGAGACATGAGCATGACGATTCGCGTACTGCTTGCCGATGACCAGGCCCTGCTGCGGGGCACCTTCCGCATGCTGTTCGACGCCACGGACGACATGGAGACCGTGGCCGAGGCGTCCAATGGCCGTGAGGCGGTCGAGCTGGCGGGCTCACAGCGCCCGGACGTGGTGCTGATGGACATCCGCATGCCGGAGATGGACGGCCTCGAGGCGACACGGCTCATCACCGAGTCCGAGGATCTCGCAAGTGTGAAGGTGCTCATCCTGACCACCTTCGAAGACGACGAGCACGTCGCGGACGCACTGCGTGCGGGTGCGAGCGGCTTTCTCGGCAAGGGCGCGCGACCCGAGGAACTCCTCGATGCCGTCCGCACGGTCGCGGACGGCGAGGCGCTGCTGTCCCCGTCAGCGACGCGAGCATTGATCACTCGGTTTCTGGCCCAGCCGGACCCATGCCCGGCCGCCGTACACGAGCGGCTGGAGAGCTTGACACCGCGGGAACGCGACGTCACGAGCCTCGCGGCACTGGGCCTGTCCAACGACGAGATCGCCGAGCGCCTGTTCGTCAGCCCGCTGACCGCCAAGACCCACATCAACCGGGCCATGACCAAGCTGGCGGCTCGTGACCGGGCCCAGCTCGTCGTCATCGCCTACCAGTGCGGGCTGGTCAGCCCGGCCACGGAACCAGATCAATCCCAGCAACCCGCATAGTCGTCGGCCCGGTGTGTCCACCTTCTGCCCCAGCCGCAGACCGACGTACTGCGTACTGCAACCGTGGTAGCCGGAAGTCGCTGCGTGGGGACGACGCGCTGAGGGCCGCTCGTGGGCCAAGGTGAAACCCTGAACGGAGGTTTCACCATGACCGCAACCCAGTGCCTGACGAAGTCCGACGAGAAGACGGCCCGCAAGGAATGCCGCACGATCCGTGAGCTTCTGGCCGGAAGCGAACGCAAGACCCTCGCCCCCGATGAGACGGGCGCGATCCGGGCCCACCTGGCGACCTGCCAGACATGCCGGGGCGAGTACGACCGCCTCGCAGCCGTGCCCGCACACCTGTCTCTTCTGCGCGACGCTCTGGCCTGTGGCAAAGGCCGAAGTACGCGGACGCACGCGGGTACCCGGCCCGATCGCGGCCACTCGTCGCCCCGTCACCGCAGGCCACACCGAGCGAGCCTGACCATGCAGCTCACGCTGCCCCAATGGGTCAGCAGGACCACGTCGCACATCGGGTGAGCAGATCTCGCGGATGCGACGAGGTGCCTGGGGCGGAACGGGAAGGGGACCCTTCTGCGGCGTCTCACTGGCGACCGGCGAAGAGCACTCGTACGGTCGATGGAGAGACGGACGGCCGAGGGGTCCACCGCCGTCGGTCTGACGGTCTGATTCTTGGGCCTGGCGATCGCCTCAGCTCGAGGCCGACGTCTCCACCGTGACGGGTCGGCCGATCAGGGACGTCCCGAGGATCCGTGCGTCTTTGGCAGCCCAGTCCCTCGCGGACGGCTCGACGCTGCCGCCGGCCAGGGCGGGCAGGATCATCGTCGCGTTGCGGGCGCCGGGCAGACCGCTGCGGAGGCTCTTCACGTGGTCCATGGCCCACTCGGTGAACTCGGCCATCGAGGCGTCGTCGAACTCGGGGACAGCGGCGGCGAGGACGAACAGCGCCATCTTGGTGCCGAACGGCCCGAAATCCCACCGTTCCGAGCCGCGGAGCGACTCGTTTGGCGATGCTCGGACCGACAGTCGGGAGACGGACGCCAGAAACTTCCTCGTCGGCTCCCTGGGCCGGTGGCACGCTGCTGGCTCGGAAGCCCAGGGCAGGTTCACTCTGACCTGGATTTTCGCACGGCGTGGCCTGCCGCGCGGGTCAGTTTCGCGCGGCTCAGGACGTCGGTGCTGTCGAGGAACTGGTCCACGGAGCCCACGGGCAGCAGATCGCGAAGCGTCGGGTCCGTGATGCGGGCAGTGAGGGCCTTGGAGAAACGGTCGGCGCGCAGGACCTGGAAGGGGCGGGAGTGGTAGGGGCGAGTGGCGGGGTCGACGCGGTCGGTCAGGCCCAGTTGGTTGTGCAGGCCCGCGACCGTCTCGTAGGCGTGCGCCAGATGCTGCTCGCGGTCGCGCCAGTCGGTCGCGGCGAGGGCGGCGGTGAGGTCGGGGGTGAGACGAGGGCCCATGGGGGTGCGAGCGAACGCGCTGCCGAGCCACTTGCTGTAGGGCGGATAGCGGCGGTCCATCAGGAGGCACAGGCGCATCAGGTCGCGCACGAGGCGGGCGGCGACCACGGCGGATCCGAGCTCGTCGCCGACCTCGCCGCAGCGGCCGACGAAGGCCTCCTCCTGGGATATGCGCTGCCACTGGCAGGACAGGACATGGAGCCAGAGATCGTGCGGGTACCAGCGGAGGGCCGTTCGTAAGGGAGCGAGTTCACCGAGGCCGTCGTGGAAGACGGCTCCGCCGGTGACTTCGGCGAGGAGCTGGGTGGGGGTGGCGAGCCAGTCCCGTGGGGTGATGCCGGAGGTCGGGTCGAAGCCGAGTGCGTCGGTGAACCATCCTGAGAGGTGGGTGACTTCGACGCGGTGGTGGACGGGGCCGTCGGTGGCCCGCATGACGCGGATGTCGCGGTCACCGGTGGGGGCGAAGTGGGTGGGGTAGCCGTGGAAGGTCTTCGGGAGGTGCTCGGCGAGTACGTGTCTGATGCGTCCCGCGTACCGGGCGACGTCCTGGCGGCGGAGGAAGAGCTGGAGACGGGGGCCCCATTCGTGGTCGGCGGAGCGTGGGGTGTCGAAGCCGAGCACCTCGGAGCCGCTGCCGAGGCGTGCTGCGGAGTGAGGGATTGCGGGGGAGGCCTCCTCCAACAGGGGGCGTACTGCTTCGGTGTAGAAGCGGCGGGAGAGTTCCAGGCCGGGAATAAAAGCTGGCATATTCGTGACGCTCATGCCAGCAAGCCGTGCCCATTTTATGGTGGGGCATGCGTGGTGTCTTCACGCGGTCTTTCACTCGTGAGGAAACCGTACGCTCGAGGAGCGGCGGTCCAACTCCTGCATGGCGGCGTCGAGTTCCTCGACGTCACTTCGGGCCGTGCTTCAGCGTCCCCCGGGCGGCAAGCTCCTCAGCGATCGCGGACCAGCGGGCAGCCGGTGCCCGGAGCGCGTGGCTTCGCACCCGAAGTCCGGGTGGTGGTCGAGCTCTTGCGTGAGGCTGCCGCTCGGCACCGTATCGGCAAGTGGTGGTCCTCGCTCGCCCGCGCGGAACCGGCCTTCACGCTCGTGGCGATCGAGAGCCGCTGGTGCGCGTACCGGTCGAGCGCGTCGGGAAATTCGGGTTCGGGTGACGTGGCACCTGCGAGGGCGTCGCCGAGCAGGCTCATCCCACCATGGTGTTCAGGTCAACTGAGGGGGGTGGAACCGCAGGAGCCAAGGCACGGTGCGGGTTCCGGCACCGATCTCGGTGAACCGCGGCGTCCGCTCGACAAGCGGGACTTCGTAACCGACGCACGCCTTGTGGAGGGCTCCCAGGGCCCCCACGGCTGCCGCCGAACCGACGGCAGCACATGAGCGTGCTCGCGGGTCACACCCAGGCGACGAGGTCGTACCGCTCGTCGTTCGCCGTCTCGTCCCACAGGAGTGTCGTCTGGTTCCGTGCAGCGACACACGGCACGGGAACGGTGCGACTGGTGCCGACGCCTCGAGGGACGACGGGCCCGGGCCGGACGTTCCAGTGGTCACCGCGCAAGGTGAGGGAGACCGCGGACAGGGGTGGCACATCGAAGTGCCAGAAGGCCGTCGGCGGTGCGGACAGAGCGTGGACGAGCGCGGCCCGGATGATCGCCGGCTCGGTGATGGCCAGAGCGTCGCCCGTGCCAGGCGGCACTCTGCTCAGCCAGCCGGCGGTCCGGCGACAGAGCTGGCGTACCGACTCGCCTCCGTGTGGCGCGGCGTCCGGGTCTGTAAGCCAGGCGCCGTACCCGTAGGGGTCGTGCGCGGTGACCTCGCCGACTGTGCGCCCACGCCAGGTGCCGTAGTCGAAGTCGCGCAGCGCCGGTTCGAGCGTGGCGTTCAGGCCGAGAGCGTCGGCGATCTGCCCGCAACGGGTCGACGGTGCCCGGATGGCCAGCGAGTACGGGGGGAGTGCGGCCCTGACGAGGCGTGCCTCGTGCTGGCCGTGCTCGCTGAGGAGACCGTCGCCGAAGACTGCGTTCCTGCTGGTGTCCCCGGCTGTCGCGCACATGAATGTCAGGCGGACCGACATCGGCTTACCTCTTTCCTGGCCCGGCGTGACGCCGGATGGTTCGAGACCTTCGGAAACCGTGGGCGCCGCGGAATCGGCGATGGAGTTTGTGTCCTGGAATGGGCTTGGACCACGGCCGGCTAGTTGAGCAGGCGGGCGGGTGCGGTGGCGGCGTGCAGCATGTACTCCAGTGGTCCGCGCCGGAACGCCCGCGTCCAGGCGACGGCCAGCAGCATGCTGGCTGCGGCCAAGCAGGCCAGGGCCGGCAGGGCAGCGGAGGTCGGCAGGTCGTCGATGCCCAGGGTCTTGATGGCGATGATGTGGCCGACGTAGGCGGTCAGGGAGACCGAGCCGACCGCGATGACGGGCGCGGCAAGCCGCCGCAGGCGGGCCGACCGATCCGTGGCGAAGAGACAGGCGGCGATGATCACGAGGCCGACGCCGGTGTTGCCCAGGATCGACCAAGTCGTCTGGCTGTGCGGTGCGGCCACCAGCAGCCAGTCCGGGGTACTGGTGGTGGGGTAGCCCACGGCGTCGGACCACCAGGCCGATGCGGCCGACCCGCCGTCCGCCGTGGCGCTCACGGCTGCCTGCGCGCCGGGGACCAGGTGCAGGGCCAGCCAGGAGCCGCCGTAGCCGAGCAGGGCCAGTGTGCCGCCGAGGAGAGCGACCTTGGAGCGTATGCCGGGTCTGGTGAGGTCGAGTCGGCCCACTGCCATTCCGGCGATGACGAAGGGCAGCCAGGTCAGCACCGGGTACGCGCCGGTGATGAACAATTCAATGAACCCGTCCGAATCGGTGATCCGGGCCAGCGGGTCGTGGGCGATGACGGTGTCGGCCCAGCTCCCACCCTCGACCGCGGCTCGAAGCGGATACAGGACCTGGGGCAGTACGAGCGCGGTCGCCGCGGCGATGAGGGCCAGGGTGTCGGCCCGCAGCCGATACAGCGGAAGGGCGAGGAGGAAGACTGTTCCGTAAGCGGCGAGGATCACGTCGACCGAGGTGTTCAGGCAGGTCAGGGCGTATCCCAGGGCAACCAGGACGGCGGAGCGGATCAGTACTCTGCCCATGGCCTGCCGCCCGGCTTGCCCCGTCCGTGGCTGTGGCCGACCAGTGAGAAGGACCAGGGTGAACCCGGCGAGCAGGGCGAACAGAGCAGAGGACCGGCCGCGTGCCACCTCCATCACCCAGCCCAGCGGGCCGCCCACCGACGGGTCGGGACCCACGTGGGCCGCGTACATGCCGAACACCGCCAGGCCACGGGCCAGGTCGAGTCCGATCAGCCGTCCTGTCGACGCTGTAGGGGAGGGGGCGGGACTTGACGCCGTAAGGGAGGGGGCGGGACCTGCCCCCACAGCGGATGCCGCCCCGGACGGTGCGACCTCTGATACGGCGTGCAACATGTGATCCAGGGTCCTGGACGGTGTGCGTCACAACCATCCGGCAGGTGTCCGGAACCGCCCCCGCCGACTGGCCGAGGCAGCCCCCGCCGAGTGGCTGGATTCGATGCTGTGAACCAGCCGGGAGTGTCACGACATGGTACGAATCGGACAGTGGCCCCATGGTGAGTGGAGCACCCGTGATCCGAGTATTGGTGGTCGACGACGAGGCCCTGATTCGCAAGGGTTTTCAGCACATCCTCGACGCGGCACAGGACATCGAGGTCGCTGCGGCGGTTCCCGGCAGCCAGGCGGTTCAGGTGGCGCAGGAGATATGTCCTGACGTCGTGCTTCTGGACATCCGGATGCCGGACGTCGACGGCCTCACCGTCCTGGCCGGCCTCCGTCGGCTTTCCCACCCTCCGGTGGTAGCCATGCTCGTGACCATCGGCATGGACGAACACGTCGCAACGGCGCTTCGCTCGGGCGCCGCGGGCTTCCTGCTCAAAGACACCGACCCCGAGCAGCTTCCGTTCCTGGTGCGAACCCTGGCCGCCGGCGGCACCGTACTGTCGTCCAAGGTCACCCGGACGGGCGTGGACGTCTGTCTGAACGCCGCCCCCCAGGAACCCGCTGCCCGCAGCCTCGTCCGACTGACCGACCGCGAGCGCGCCGTACTCGTCCTCATCGGCGAGGGACTGTCCAACAGCGACATCGCCACACGGATGCATCTGAGCACGAGCACGGTCAAGGACGACGTGAGCGCCATCCTCACGGAATTCAAGGTGGACGGCCGCGTCCAGGCCTCCCGGAACGCCGAAGGGGCTTGCCTTCTCAAACCGCCGCGGGACCAGGAGGGGGGATGACCCCTCGCCGCCCGCCCGCCCCGCTGTTGGACGCCGTCCTCGTCGGAGCCTCGCTGGTCGATGTCTGGGTCAAGGTCCACATCGACGAGCCGCTGCGCCTGGGGTGCGCCCTGGTTGCCGCCTTCTCCCTTCTCTTGCGCCGTCGCCGGCCGCTGCTCACCTTCCTGCTCACGCTGCCCGCCGTCCTGGTCTCCGACGCGGTCTTCGCCGCGCTGGCCGCGCTGTACACCCTGGCCTCATTCACCCGACACCGCGCCCTGCTGGCCGTCTGCGTGACGACATTCACGATCTGCGACATGACCTCGTGGCCGTCACTGCACTTGAACTTCGTGGCCACCTCGACCCTCGTCACTCTGGGCTACACCGCGGCGACGGCGGCCGCTCCTGTCTTCCTGGGCCAACTCGTCCAGACCCGGCGCGATCTGTCGCAGCGGCTCGCCGAGATCTCCGAGGCGCGTGATCACAAGCGGCTGCTGACCGCGCAGGCCGTGCTGGCCAGGGAACGTGCGCAGCTCGCCCGGGAGATGCATGACGTGGTGTCCCACCAGGTCAGCCTGATCGCGGTGCGGGCCGGAGCCCTTCAGGTCGGCGCCCGGGACGCCGAAGTCAAGGAGGCCGCCGCCACGATCCGGCGGCTGAGCGTGCAGACCCTGGACGAACTGCGGCACATGGTCAGCGTCCTGCGCGCCTCCGGGGGCCGACCCACGGAGCTGACACCGCAGCCGTCCCTGGCCGACCTTGAGCGGCTGGTCGACAACAGCGGCATCCAGGTCGAGCTGCAGACCGACGTGTCCGACGACCTTCCGCCCACCGTTCAGCGCGCCATCTACCGCACCGTCCAAGAAGCGCTGACCAACGTACGCAAGCACGCCCCCGGGACCAGCGCGACGGTTCGCATCCGCAACGAGGGCGGCGCCATCCGTGCGACGGTCACCAACACCGCACCGACCCGGCCTCCTCTTCCTCTGCCCAGTGCACACCACGGGCTGGTCGGCCTGGGGCAGCGTGCCGCACTCCTTGGAGGCACCGTCACCTCCGGCCCAACGGCCGACGGGGGCTACGAACTGCACCTCGAGCTTCCAGCCGAGGGCGAGTCGTGACGGACTACTGGCCGCCGCCACGACGGAAGTGGCAGAGCGGGCTCCGAGTTCGGAAGCCTTCAGCTTGATTCATGCGAGGAACCCCGGGCGTTTGCTCCTGGGAGGATTCGCATCCGGGAGGCCAGGGGTCCGCTGGTCTCCTTCCCAATGCGCTGGAGCGTGTGCGTGGCGGATGAGTCCGAGGAAGCCGAGGAAGCCGAGGTAGCCGAGGAAGTGTTCCGTTTTGCGTTCGTAGCGTCGTTGGAGGCGACGGACAGCTCGCCGGCAAGGAGACGGTTCGCTCGATTACCCACCAGTGGCAGCCCAGGCGGCCGGAGGGGGTCGATCCCGCCGCGTGCGATCCGGGGGAGGATGCCGAGCGGGATTGGCAGACCGTTGCGGTCGCAGGTCAAATGGATCTTCGATCCCTTCTTGCCGCGGTCGGTCGGTCGGATTCGGTCCGGTCAAAGCCCCCTTTGGTCGCGCGGATGCTCACCGAACCGCTCCCACTGTTCATCACTCGTGCAGGGTCGGCGAGCGTGCGGTCAGAACCAGTGGAGGCAGTGCGGGGAGCGGTCGGCGCGGAAGAGGGCGTCAGCGAGGGTGGCCGCGCCCGGGCGGTGGGCCCGGATGTGTCCGGCGCGCACGAGCGTGCTCGGGGCGGTGCCGCCGAGGTAGATCGAGCCCAGGTCGCTCACGTCCAGGGACAGGTCGGGTTTCCGGTCCGTCGGGACGCAGTCGGCCTTGCTGTCCCGGACGGTCAGCAGGTAGCGGCTGTGCTCGCCGAGGAACGGGTCGTCGACGTCGAGGACGAGTTCGCCGTCCATGAACCAGCCGCGCGCGGTCAGTGCACGCGGGATGTCCAGCAGCCGTACCCAGAGCCAGTCGGTGTCATGGCTCACCTGGCCGGCGCGGAAGTCCGCGAGCTGCCAGCGCAGCGGGTGTTCGGGCGGGAAGTGCTTGAACACGACCTGAGTGACCAGGTCGTGTCCGAGCACGAACCGGGCCAGGGCCGTGAAGCCGGCGTCGTCGGCGGCGATGGTCTCGTCCACCGTCAAGGTGCTGGGATCGCCGATCGAGTAGCTGGCGTACCCGTCCGGGACGCCGTCGGCGTCCCGGTGGACGGCGACGTAGCGCGGCGCCGAAGCGACCGGGGGCTGCCCCGCGCCCGAGGCCCACCAGCGATGCGGCCGGGACAGCGCGCCGGGCTGTGCGCGGCGGTAGCGGTCATAGACCTCTTCCAGGATCTCGCCGCACTCGGCACGTCGCAGCACCTCGACCGAGCCGGTCTCTGGGGCCTCGGCCGTTCCGCGCGCCCGGGGGAGGGCGAGGGCGGCCTGGTGGCGCGGCACCGTCAGTCGCTGTGTGTAGGTCGCGGGTCCGTAGCCGAACCTGCGGTAGATCAGGGCCTCGGAGGCCAGCAGTACGGAGAGGAACTCCCCGCGCGCTCGCAGCTCGGTGAGCTGATGCCGCATCATCGCGCTGAGCACGCCCTGGCGACGGTGCGAGGGCAGGACGCCGACAGCGGTCACCCCGGCGGCCGGGACGAGGATCTCACCGGGCAGGGTGAGCTCGAAGGAGTACGCACCGGCGGTGCCGACGGGCCGCCCGTCCGCCGTCAGGGCGAGCAGGTTGCGGTCCATTTCGAGCGCCGACCACCAGACCCCGCCGCCCTCGGTCGGGGTTTCAGGGAAGCGCCCGAACGCGGCATGGAGTGTGTCGACGAAGACGTCGAGGTCCTGGTCGGTCGTGGGACGAATCTCCATTGCTGCCGCTGCCTCCCTGGGGTGCCGGCACCACGACTCGTGGTGTCCCGCCACAGTGCAGCGTTGACCCGTGGCCAGGTCAAGTGGATTACGGCCGGTCGCGGCAAAGCCCGGTCCCAGCCCGGCTGCGGGGGGTGGGTTGCGGCGCTCGGGCTCGGCGAGGTCCAGTCGGTGAGCCTGGATATCGACGTCATCCTCTACGTCTCGCGTACCGGCCTCTCCCGGCGATACCGGCCACATGACTTTGCACCGTGCGGGAGCGGAAGGCCGAAGGCCGTGACGGCGGGCAGAGCGCCTGCGTGCTGGACGCGCAGAGCGAGAACACCTCCGCGAATGTGCCCGCGCAGAGCCATCGACCAAGGCGGCCGCCTTGCCCTCGACGTGGAAGTCGTCCAACGCGGCCTCGGCGCCGAAGGATTCAAAGTCATTCCCTCATAAGTCGACGGCTCACCCGCGAACTCACCTCGAACTGGCGCGACACCTGAACCTCGAACCAAACAACCTCACCGGGATGAAGCGCTCTTTTGGGTGGTGTCGGTGTCGGTGTCGGTGTCGGTGGGGGTGTGGGTGGTGAGTTGTGCGGTGAAGACGGTGGTGTTGTTTTGGTGTGCGGTGATGTGGGTGGTGGGGGTTTGGTCGTTGGTGGTGGTGTGGGTGGTGACGTAGGTGGGGGTGTGGTGTTCGGTGTAGTGGTGGAAGGTGGCGTGGAGGGTGGTGGGGTGGGTTGTGG
>LRTP01000338.1 GCA_001550305.1 Streptomyces diastatochromogenes | reverse complement strand
GCGCGGCGGGCCGGTAGCGCGGGGCGGGCGCCTTGCCGTCGGCCGGGGAGACGGACACGCACCCGGCAGTGGCCAGGAGGGCGAGGGCTGCGGCGGCGAGGCCGATCACGGGGCGGTGCACCCGCCCACCGTGCCCGATCACCGGGGCCTCGTCGCCCCGCCGTGCTGCGTTCCACCAGTACGGGTGACAGGGCACCCCGCCGCCCTGTACGCCCCCCTGTCGCGCCCGCCGCAGGCTCGGGGAGACCGGGAAGTCTCCGCAGGTCACAGCACGCGACAGGGGGCCGCGCGACACGGTACGCGACACCGGCCACCCGGCCGCCCGGAAGTGCCGGCCGCGCCTCCTCGCAGGGGCCGGGGCAAGCTCGGCCGGACGCGCCAGGACCGGAGCGGCGAGGGCCTCGACCGACACCTCGGCCGGGGTGAGCTCGTCGGCCTGGTCCTCGACGAGCTGCACGACGGCGGCCTCGGCCGGAAGGCGGGCGGGATCGTAGATCGAGGCCAGACGCGCGAGCTGTTCGCCGATCCCCCGCGTACCGGCGAGCGGTGCGTCAAGGTCGGGGAACGCCTCGCGGGCGAGGTCGACGTACGCCCGGCCGCCGAGCACCGTCACGGCCGCCCCCGAGATCCCGAGCTCGTGCGCCTGCCTGCGGAGTGTCTCGCCGTCCACCGTGCCCGGGTCACCGGCCCGCAGCTCGTACGTGATGATCCACTCAGTGAGCTCGACGAGGCCGTGTTTCGCGGACAGGATCAGCACCCGCCCCGACCGGCCGCCGCGAGTGAGGACGTCGGCGGCACGCCGCGCGGCGCGGTGATAGCTCCCGACGTACATCTCACCGGCCGGGAGGACAGGAATCGGCTCGCCCTTGCGCGGGCCGTCGGTCCGCATCGCCTTGCGACCACCGCACGGAACGATCACGACGCGCTCACGCTCCTCGCGTGTCGCCCGCCGCCGCCCCGCCTCGGTGATCCGGACCGTGCCCGGGTTCGGCTTGAGCGAGTCGGCGATCCGGACGGGGCGGCCGTGGTTGTAGCGCGGTGCCCACTCGACGTATCCGGCGGCCTCAAGAGCCGCGAGCGTCCGCAGGTTGCAGCCGTTCGGGAAGTGCCCGGCGGGGTGCGCGGCGGCGGTGTGCAGCCAACGGCGCTGTACCCGGGTGAGGGGCGCCTCGACGAGCTCCTCGTCCTCCTGGTCCTCGGTGACGTCCTCGGCCGCGGCCTCCTCGACCGGCTCCTCGTCGGCGGGGAGCTCGTCGCCGTCGAGGGCGGCGAACAGGCGGGCGCGGCGCCGGGCCTGCGCGTCGTACAGCTCGCCGAGCTCGCGCTCGAACGCCACGGCGGCCGGGTCGGGCGTGCGGTCGGCGCGGGCGAGGATCTCCTCGGCCTCGGCCTGGTCGTGCATCGCGCGCAGCTCGACCGGACCCTCGGCCTTGACGACGTCGTACGCCACGGCGCGCGCCTGGTCCCACATCGGGCGGGACGGGTCCAGCGGGCGGGGCGGCAGGCCCGTAATGCCGAGGTAGTCGGCCACGGCCGCGAACGCCTCGGCGCGGAACCGTGAGGCGTAGGAGCGGCGCCCGCCGGCATCGACGTATTCGAGCGCGTCCTCGGCGGCCACGCTGCGGGCCCACCGGCCGTAGACGCGGGCGGCCTTGGTGGCGAGGGCCTCGACGCGGGCGAGGTAGCGCGGGACGGCGGACAGGAAACGGGCGAGGCGCTCGGGATCGCCGGACAGTTCGAGGCACAGCTCGTCGGGCGTCGGCGCCGGGGCGTCAGGGCTCGCCGGGTTGTAGTGCAGCGTCCGCCAGGGGTGCCGGGCCGTCACGTTGTAGATGACCGCGAGGCGGCGGGCGGCGGCGGCGCGCGGCTTGCCCTTCCCGGCCGCGCGGGGAAAGTCGAGGCGAGCCTCTCCTCGGCCGTGGTGGTCGACGGCGATCCCGGTCCGGGTGGCGTACTCGGTAGGCATTCGGTGCGGCTCCTCGTCGGTGTGCGGTCCGATCACTCTCCCATACTCGAAAGTCAACTACAAGTCATGCTGCAAGTTGTGCTTAATCTTTGGGCGTGGACAATGGGGCGGGGCCCGACGCATCGCGCCGGGCCCCGCCCCATTGTGCAGATGACTATTCGCCGTCGCGGACGGCGTCGCGGCCCTCTTTGATGAACCGGCCGGGGTTCGCCCGCTTCGCGGTCATGTCCCGGTACCACTGCATGGGCTGCACGCCCTCTTGCTTCACGAACCCGGGATTCGGGCCGAGGCGGAACGCGCCCGGGAGCGGACTCCCGTCCTCCTTGCGTGCCATCACGGCAAGGGCCGTCGGCTGCGCCGAGGGGTAGATCACGCAGTCCGCCAGGACGGCGAGCGGGACCAGGCCGAGGGCGTTCCAGACCTTGACCATCTTCCGGTGCTGTCCGACGCGGGAGGCGCTGATCACGGCCGCGCGGATATCGGGCCGCCAGGTCGGGCGCTTGAGCGCCGCCCACGGGGCGTTGCGCCCCTCGCGCTTGGTGCTGCCCTGCGGCCTCTCGCGCATCTTGCCGATGCCGCCCTTTGCCGTGGCCTTGATCGCAGACAGGAGCGCGACGGCCTCGGGATCACGGGCCTTGACCGTGGCCATAGCGTCGATGAACGCCGCCTCGTCCATGTCCTCGGTGATGCCGAGATCGGCGAGCGTGTCCATGTACGCCGCGCGCAGCCGGTTGTGCCACAGGTCGAGGTATCCGCCGGCATCCGGGCGCAGCCACGCCGCGAGCGGCCGGACCTCGATCCCGAGCTCTTGCGCGTACGCCAGGGTCGGCGTCGCGTACCAGGCCGGGCCGGACGGCGGCCGTCCGTCCGGGGTGAACGGCGAGGGGAAGTTTTCGGGGAGCTCGCGCCACTGCTTGGTGCGGAGATCCTTTGTGTGCAGCTTGGCACCGGACAGGTCGACCAGCCACGCGCCGGGGAGCTTCTTATCGAACACCGGGCCGTCGGTGTAGACCGCCTCGCCGAGTCCGACCGTGAGCCGGTTTGCTGCGGCGAGGAACGCCGTGTTCACGTCGAGGCCGACCACGTACGGGAGCGCGGCCTCCTCCTCGGTGGCCTCGCGGTACCAGTTGAGGGCCTCCTCGACGAGGACGTGAGCGGGGCTCTTGGACTCCTCGCGGGTGCGCTCGGCCGCGATCGGGTGCTCGTCGGGCGCCTCGGGCGGCGCGGGGTCCACAGCCTTGTGCAGCGAGCCGGGGACCGGGACGCGGCGCATACGGCCGGTGCCTCGGTCGAACTTGGCCACCGTCGGCGGCCGTACGGCCGTCATCAGGGACAGGCTGCATCCGGCGGTCGAGCCGGTCGGGCTGATGACCCGCTCGGCGTAGAGGCCGAGGGTGTACGCCAGGGCGCCGGGATCGGCGGCGACGAAATCCATGTCGCCCCATCGCATGTGGTCGCTGAACGCGCCCCACGGGACCACGGCGACGTGCACCTCGGTCCGGTCGCGGAACAGGAAGGACCAGCCGCCGAGGCCCGCGCGGCTGAGCGTCCACCCGGCCTCGGTCAGAGCCTTGACGGCCGGATCGTCGTCGGGCACCCGCAGGCGCTTGCGGTCGTCGAGCCGGGGCGGGAGGCCGAGAAACTCGACGGCGGACTCGGTCAGGACCAGGAGGGGCCCGGTGTCCTCGCCGTACTGCGACAGCTTGGCCGCACCGAGGCCGTACCCGAGGGCCCAATCGGCGGCCGTCGCAAGGTCGGTGACCTCGCCCGGCAGGTCGATGCGCTGCACGTTCGGGAGGTCAGCGACGAGGGCGCCGTCGGCGGCGGAGAGGACGGCCAGGGGAGCGGTGTAGGTCTGCTCGGTCATGGTCGTCATCCCCTGAAATCAAACTCGACGTAGTCGATATCGGTGAGCTCGATCCCGAGCTCGTCCTCGTTGGCGGCCGTGCCGGGGGTGTAGAAGTACGGCGACACGGCCTTAGCCGCGAGCTCGTTGAGCTTGGCCTCGTCCCCGTTGCGCATGGCCTCGAACACCTCGGGAATCAGCTCGGGCGGAACCTCCTCGGTGAGGCGCCGCATCCGCGGGTCATCCGTCGTGCCGGCGTCCGACGTGAACCCCACCGCGGCCCGGGTCTCGATGACGAGGCCGCGCTCCTGGGCTTCCTTCTGTGCCTTGGCGGTGACGCGCGGCTGGTGGTCTTTGCGCACCTCGCTTTCGAGGCGGCCGAGGGTCTCGGGCTTGCTGTTCTCGATCTTCCGCTCGCCCTTGACGAGGCGCTGAACCTGACGTCGAGAGACGCCGAGACGCTCGGCGACCTTGGCCGTGTTGCCCTTCTCCCGGCGCAACAGGGCGTTGAACCGGCCCCGAGGAGTCTTGGGAATGTCGCGGGTCTGGAACTTGGCGCGCAGCGCGTTAAAAATCTTCACTTTGCCCTCTCCTCTCAGGCCGAACGGTGCAGCGGACGGACGTCGCGGGTGTCGTGCTCGGAACCGGCCTCAAGGCAGACACCGCCGCCGCACAGCACGCGGTGACTCGCGGGCGCGGTCGTCCACGTCGTGTTGCGGCACACCGAGCACTCGGCGAGGCGCCGGTACCCCTCGCCCGTGACGGACTCCTGAGCCGGGATCAAGTAGCGCTGACCGCGCAGCTTGCCCAAGAGCTTGTGCAGGTAGCCGTTCGGGTTGAACGCGTGCCGGTCCTCGCTCGCGTCGAGGGCCTTGAGGATCGCCTCCTCGGGCCACCCGGCCCGCAGGACGAACCCGACGGCCGTCTCGGCGTTGAACCGCTCCTCGGGGGAGACGCCGACATACCAGCGGACGCGGTCGATGATCTGCGCCGCTCGCGCCGGGACGTGCGCGCGCTCCTCGTCGGTGAGAGGGCGGGCGTAGAACCCGCTCATCAGCTCGAACCGCGAGGGCTTGCGGCCCTTGAACTTCCCGGTGCCCTCGGTCGGCACGGTCGCGATGCGGAACCGGACGTAGTCCCACTCGACGAGGTGGGGCCGGTGCCGCTCGATGGACCGCACCGACACCCCGGCGGCGGCGGCGAGCTCGGCCGGGTCGATCTGGCCGCGCCAGCCGAACCCCGCCAGGGCAACGAGGCACTTGGCGCACGTGGGGTCGGGAGCGAACATCGGGTCGGACTCGACGACGCTCCGGGCCCACTCGACCGCGCCGGGGAGCTGCGGTTGAGTGACGGCGGGAATGCCGGGGATGGGGGTCCGCCGGTCGGCGTCGATGCGCCCGCGCTGGAACAGGTGGGCGAGGTGGTTTTGCGTCGCCCTCTTCTTGAGGCCGACCAGGCTCCCGAGATCCTCGGTGGTGATCGGCGCCTCGGGGTCGGCTTTCTGTCGGTCCTCAAGTGCCGCAAAGATCCTGCGGCACATGGGGCAGTTGTCCGGGCTGATCGCCCGATGTGGTGCCACGAATCGGCCTTTCCGGCCCGCTGCGGTGTGACCTCCGGGGAGGCGTGGGTACACTCGCAGAAGACCTAAGCGCGGTCATGCGGTAAGCCTCATCGGTCGGGAGCTGGTAACTCCCGAGTAGTCCGGTGGGGCTTTCCGCATTTGGTTCGGTTGTGTGTGGATTACAGGCTATGCCGGGCCCGTAGTGGCGCAGACACGGCATGTGACCAGCGGCTAAGCCACGGTGAGGACGCTCTGAGTGCCGCCGATTATGGCGGCGCGGCGAATGTGGGGGAGCTGTTCCACGGCGTGCGTCGGACCGCAAAGGAGGTCGGGCACCGGAACGCCGTAGTGCGCCGAGAGGCGGTCAATGTCGCCGAGCGACCATGCCGCCTTGCCGACCTGCTTCCGCGAGACCGCACCCTGAGTGATCCGCAGGCCACGCGCCAGCGAGGTCTGATTCTCACCCGTAGCGCGCATCAGTGCGGCCACGGTCACCCGTAGCGTCTCCTCGCTACTCATGCCCTTAGCCATATGACGGTTCCTCACTGTGTATGACCGGTGGTCATAGTGCCAGACAGAGAAGTGCGGCCACATGCGCCACACCGACGACCGACACTCTTCCATGCTTGCAGCACATCTACAAGTCTTGCTTGTAGTGGATCTGCAAACGTGTCATCCTGCCCCCATGACCACCACACCCGATCTCGAAGCACTCCGTAAGAAGGCCGACCGGTCCGCCAAGACCGCCGAGGACGATAAGGCCGCGCTCCTCGACGCTGCGGTAAGGGCTGCGATCACGTCGAGCAAGTACGGCCATCTGTCCGCCGTCGCCCGCGAGGCCGGCATCACGAGTCAGTACCTCCGTGACCTCGTCGAGGCCGCCCACCCGGGATGGCTCGCCAAGGCGGCCGAGGAGCGCGAGGCGGCCAAGGCCGGACGGAAGGCCAAGGCCGCGTGACCGTGCCCGCAGCCGCTCGCCGCCTCAACCGATAGGAACCCCTCATGAGTGCAGCCCCGGCCGAGAGGCCCGACCCTTACCGCACGCAGGCGCACGCGGGCCCGCGCACCGTCACTCAGCTACGGGCCGCCCTCACCGCGGCGAGTGCTGCGGACCGCGAGGAGTTCGAGGCACAGCTCGGCGAGCTCGACCTCGACGACCCCGAGGAGTACGCCGCCCTCGTCCGCAGTTGGCGGCACCGGCTCGTCATGCGCACCCGGCCCGAGATCCTCGCCGCCGTCGCGGCGTCCACCGACCCCGCCGCCCGGCGCTGGACCTCGTCCGAGATCCTCGACGCCGACGGCCGCCAGGAGTCCAGCCGGTGACCGCCGGCACTCCCTGGTCTGTCGTCTACTCCGACACCGGCCGCGCCGGACTGGCCACGGCCACGGCCGAGGAACGCGCCGCCATCCTTGCGTTCGAGGCGCGGCTCGCCGCCGATCCGTACACAAACGGCGAGCTCTACCCGGACCGCGTCGGGGGCCTCTACACCGCCTTGCTTACGGTCGGCGGCCGGATGGCGTGGACGTCCGTTCTGTACCGCGTCGACGAGGCCGCCCGCGAGGTCCTCGTCGTGGCCCTGATCTCCGGGCCCTGACCTCTCCATTTGGAGAGAAACGCCGAGCGCCCGACCCCTGGGGGGCCGGGCGCCTTTTGCTGTGCGCGAGCTGCGGGTCAGTCCAGCGGGGCCGCGTAGCGCAGCGTCCAGCCGGGGGCGAGCGTGTGCCGGGTGACCTCGACGACGCGCCCCTCGGCGGTCGCGCCGATGTGCGTCACGGTCAGCAGGAGGGCGCCCTCCTCGACGCCGAGCGCGGCGGCCTGGTCGGCGGTGGCCGGACGCTGGTCGACGTCCTCGACGGCCTCGGCGCCCTGGTCGAACCCGGCCTCGCGCATCCGGGAGATGATCCCGCCCGCCCCGGTGTCGACCTGCTCGATACCGGCCGCCTCGGCGACATCGACCGGAATCCACGTGTTGGCGAGCTGGACCAGGCGCCCGCCGTCGAACATCTTCCGGGCGCGGACGACGACCGGCCCCTCGGCGCCGAGGAGCTCGGCGACGTCGGCCGGGGCCTCGGCCCGGCTCACGGACACCTCGGCGCGCGGGGTGCCCCCGCTGCGGCGGGTCTCGCTCTCGTACGCGCCGTGCGCGCCGTCGGCCTCGCGCTGCGCGGTGCGGTAGCGGCTGCGGGCGTCGCGGATGATGCCGCCGGTCTCGGTGATCGTGTTCTGTGCCATGTGCAGTGGAGTCCCTTCCGTGTGGGTGGTCAGTGGGTGGGGCCGAGGGGCCAGGAGTAGGACAGGCGCCAAAGGTGGGTGGGCAGCACGTGAACGGTGACCTCGACGGCGCGGCCGTCCTCGGTCCGCCCGATGTGGGCGATCTCGAAAACGCGCTGATCCTCCGCCATGTCGAGCGCCTCGACCTCCTCGGGTGTCGGTGTCCTGACCTCGATCTCTTCCGTGATCAGGGCTTGGGCGTGGCCTAGCTCGGCGAGCCTCGACTTAGAGCCGCCGGGCCCCGTGTCGATCTCTTCGAGCCGCGTCCCTGCGGCGATCTCCAGAGGGAGGTACGACGTCGCGAGCTGTACCGGGACGTCGTCGGCGAGCATCCGCCGGACCCGGGCGAGCGTCGAGACACGGTTCGCGTCTACCCCGAGGAGGTCCGCCACCCATGCCGGCGGCTGCATGTGGTGGGTGGCGGTGACGGATGACGGGGTCAGGCCGAGTCCGCGGATCTCGGCCTCGAACGCGCCCCGGGCCTGGCCCTCCTCCCGGCGGGCGCGTACGTACCGAGAGGTCGAGTCCCGGAGGATCTTGGTCACGATCCGGTGCACGAACGCGCCCCGCCGGGACTTGTGAATCAGTCCCTCGGACGCGAGGAGGCGCAGGGCCTGCGCGGCGGTCCCCCTGTTTGTGCCGATCTGGTCGGCGAGCTCGCCCTCGGTGGGGAGCTTGGTACCAGGGGCGTAAGTGCCCCCCTTGATGCGCCCGCGCACCTCGTCGGCGACTGCGCGGAATGTCGCTCGGCGCGGCTCGTCCTCTTTCATGCGGTCACCTTATCTGCAACCCATCCGGTCGTCTTCGGCTGCCAACACAGCATGGATGGAATCCAAGACTATTGCAATGGATTCCATTCGGTGCTCTACTTCTGGTGTGCCGCACGGCACGGCAGGACCAGGGCCCACAAGGGCCCCGGAACTGCGCTGGTCCGCCACGCCTAAAACGGCGCGGCCCCGGTGCGTCTTGTCCACGCTCCGAGGCCGCTAGGCGGACACCCCGACTCTGCTCAAAGGAGTGATCCGCGTGCGCACCACCATGCCCGAAAGCGCCGGTGTCCTGCGAATCGGCACGACCGATTCCGCGGCCGGTATCGCCCCCACCCGCATGGACCTGTCCACCGAGCTCGGCCTCGACATCGACCTCGTCCTCGGCCCGATCGGCGGCGAGAGCGAGCTCGACGAGTACGCCCGGCTGTACGCCCTCGTCGACATGGCCGACTCCGGTTACATCCCGCGCGACGCGTCCCTCGACGTCATCGCCGGAATCGTCGAGGAGATCGAGCGCGAGGACGACGCGAAGGGCTACGAGCCCGAGGACGTGTTCGCCGGGGGGGGGGGCCGCGTGAAGCTCGACCGCCGCACCATCGCCCGCGCCCTGCGCGACCTGACCGGCCGCGCCGACCGACTGCACCCGGCCGCCCTCCTGGCCCTGGTCCTCGTCCTGGTCGGCCTCGTCTACGCCGCCGCCCCCTTCCTGGTGACCCTCTTCACCGCCCTGGTGACCGCGCTCAAGGCCGCCGCGTTCCTCGCGGGCGCCGGCATCCTCGCCCGCCTCGCCATCCGGGCCGCCGTCACCTACCACCGCACCTCGGCCCCGACCGGACGCACGGCATGAGCGCCGCCGCCTGCGCCCTGGTCCGCGACGTCTCCCCCGAGACGCTCCGCGTCGCCAAGATCCGCACCAAGGCCGCCGCCCACCAGTCGGGCCGCTGCGCCGAGCTGTGGGCCGCCGAGCGCCGCCGCCGCGCCGACCGCGACCGCCTCGACGCCCTCGCCGACGAGGAGGCCACCCGATGACCACCGCCACCGCGCGGCGCATCCTCGCCGTCTCGACCTGCGGAATCCTCGCCGCCGTCCACCACATCGCCACCGGGGCCCTGGTCCTCTTCCTGGCCGCTGACTGGTTCGTCGTCTCGCTCATCGCCGGACACGCCGGGCAGGCCATCACCGCCGCCGCCGTCGGGACGCTCCTCGCCGCCGAGGGCATCCGCGCCGACCGGATCGGCCGCCCCTTCCCCCACTGCCCCCTTTGCCTCCTCGCCCCCCGAGGCGCCCGTAAGGAGATCGCCAAGTGAGTACGTCGTTCTACGAGGAGCGCCGCCTCGACCGGAAGACCGAGCGCGAGGAGGACCGCCGCGACCGCCTCGCCGAGGCCGAGGCCGCCCGCAAAGAGCGCCTTGCCGAGGCCGAGGCCGCCCGCATCCGGGACGAGGCCCGCGCCGAGCAGCAGCGCAAGGACGAGGAGGCCCGGCAGGAGGAGGAGCGCCGACTCCGCGCCGAGCGCAAGCGCGAGAAGGCCCGCCGCAAGGCCGAGCGGAAGAAAGCCCGCGGCGACCTGTTCGCCAAGCTCGGCACCGAGGGCGACACCGTCGGCGCCTTGCTCGTCATGGCCTGCGGCATCGTTCCCGCCCTCTATTTCCAGCTCCGCGCCCTCAACGGCGAGAGCCTCCCCAGCGTGATCTCCTTGTGCCTCGCCGTGATGCTGGAGGCCGGGGCGTGGGTGGCCACCGTGTCCGGCGAGCGGGCCAAGAAGGAGGGCCGCCCCGTCGGCCGCTTCCGGGTGGTCATGTGGGCCTGCGCGAGCTTCGCCGCCGTCATCAACTACAGCCACGCCCCCGAGTCGTCCGGCGGGTGGCTCGCATGGGTCCTCGCCGCCGCGAGCTATGCCGGCGTCTTCTTCTGGGAGGTCCGCGGTTGGGGCCGTCACGGAACCAAGTCGACCCGCACCAAGGCGCAGCGCCGGGAAGACCGCCGCCGCAAGCGCCACGACCGCAAGCGCCGCCGCCGCTTCCCCACGGTCTACAGCCGGTACACCGACATTCTCACCGCGCACCCCTTCGGCACGATCGACACCGAGGAAGCGTGGCGGACCGCATGGCGCGACGAGCACGGCGCCGAGCTCGCCACCACGGCCCGCGTCGTCGCCCGCCGGGGCCACGCCGACAAGGCACTCGCCGCAGCCCACGGCGTGGGGGTCGAAACCCTCGCCGTCGAGCAGCTCCTCGCGGACATTTTCCCGCCCGACGGGGGCGACGACGGACCGACCGCGCGCCGCTCCTCGGGCGGCCCCAACGGCGGACCGAGCAAGGGTGGTCGAACCGCGAAAACCCTTGGGCGCAAAGGGAAGCAAGCGATCGGCCGAGTCTCCGGCCGGACCGCTCCGAAGGTCCCCGACAAGCCCCTCGACGCCGCCCACATCGCGCAGGTGCGAGCCCTCGCCGACCTCCTCGGCGGCGCCGCGAACCTCTCCGTGAAGAACGTCCGGCAGACCATCGGCGGCGGTAACTACCGCTACGCGATGCGGCTCCGGGACCACGTCAAGGCCGAAAGGAAGAACGCCCGATGAGCGCCGCCTCCCACACCCCGCCCCGCGCCCTGATCCTCGCGGCCCCCGCCGGAACGTACGTGATGATCCGCCTCGTCCCCGAGAACGGATGGGGCCCCGCCGCCCTCGTCGGCGCCCTCCTCCTGGCCCTCATCCTCTGGGGCCCCGCCCTCCTCCGGGCCGGTGCAAAGTCCCTCGCCGTCCGCAACGCCACCAAGAAGGCGGCCAAGGCCACCGCGAAGGAGGCCGCGAAGTGATCACCACCGACCGCAGCGTGTACCGCCAGATCGCCGCCGAGCTCGCCGACCAGGCCGACGCCGAGGCCGCCGCACATCACCCGCAGCTCGGCCGCGCCTGCGCCGAACTCGGCCTCGTCTACCTCGCGTTCGAGACGGCCCCCATGTCGAACGCCCACGTGGCCAAGGCGTGGCAGGCCGCCGAGGACGCCCGGCAGTCCCTCACCTACGGGACGGCCGTCGGCTGCGGATCGGACACCGCCCGTGCCCGGCTTCACCTCGCGCTCGCCGAGCTCGACGAGACCGACCTCGGCCCCACCACCTGACACCGCGCTCCGCCCCACGCACCACGCCCGGCCGCCCTCCCCCGGCGGCCGGGCCCCGAGAAAGGAACACCCCGCATGTCCACCACCGAGACCGAGCGCGGTATCGAGAACGAGGCGCAGCTCGTCGACCTCGCCCCCTACCGCGACGCCGAGACCCTCACCCGCATCGAGGAGGCCGCCCGCGACGCAGCCCGCACCACCCCGGCCGGACTCCCCGACCTGACCACCGGGACCGTGCGCCTCGACAAGGTCGACGCCCCCGCCGGCACCCCGGCTGAGGACGAGGCCGGTGTCCTCGAAATCCTCGACGAGCGCGACGGCTGGAACCTGCGGACCCTCGTCCCCGAGTCCCTCACCGACCCGGGCGTATGGCGGCAGCGCCGCGCCGAGTGGGTTAACGCCGCGCAGTTCCACGCCCTGCGCTCCCCGGTCTACCTGTGGCGCGTGGCCAAGGTGAGCGCCCTCGGCGCCCGCGTGGCCTCCCGTGACGCCTGGTCGTACCTCGGGGCCACCGAGTACGGCGATATCGCGGACAAGGTCAGGCGCACCAAGGCGGGCCCGGAGCACATCGCCGACCTGCGCGCCGACCGCCGCAAGGAGGCCAAGGCCCGCCGCCGTGAGCCGCTCACCGTCTACGGCCTGACCGGCTGCACCACCTACACCGCCGCCCTCCTGGCCCTCGGTGAGACCTGGGGATGGATCATGGCCGCGCCGGTCCTCCTGCCGGTGTTCGGCGTCCTGTACGCCCTCGGCCGCCGCGAGCTGATCCGCCGCCAGCCCGACGGGACGTTCGCCCTGATGGACGCCCCCGACTTCACCGGGGCCGGGGTCCTCACCGACGAGGGCCTGAACGCCGCACTGCGCGCCCGGAACGTCGGCATCCTCAAGGACGGCGAGGAGGTCACCATTCGCGGGTTCATCGCCCGCGAGCCCGGTGATAAGGCGAGCGTCGTCCGGTTCGACCTCCCCCGGTCCGCGGGCAAGACCGCCAAGGAAGTTGCGGCCAAGCGCGAGCCCCTCGCCGCGGCCCTGGCCGTGGACGCGATTCAGCTCTCGATCCGCCAGGACGGGCACGAGGGCGGCGTATATATGCGCGTCGCCGACTCTCACCCGTTCGGCGGCGACCCGGTCCCCTCCCCGCTGGAGACCGCCGAGCGCTGGAACATCTGGGACGGCGCCCCGACGTTCGTGGACGAGACCGGCAGCATCACCGCGATCGAGCTCCTGTTCTTCGGCCTCCTGGTCGGCGCCATGCCCCGCCAGGGCAAGACCTTCACGGCCCGCGCGGCTGCGGCTGCGGCCGTCCTCGACCCGCTGTGCCGGATGATCGTCGCCGACGGCAAGGGCGGTAAGGACTGGTCCGCTACGGCCCTTCTCGCCGAGGCGTACATCCGGGGCGTCACCGAGCCCGCCGTCCGCCGCCTGACGCACGTCCTCGAAGACCTCGTAGGCGAAATGGAGGAGGGATACGACGCGCTGTTCGAGCTCCCCGACGAGGTGTGCCCCGAGGGAAAGCTCACGCCCGAGATCACCCGCGACCACAAGATTTACCCGGTCGTCCTGATCATCGACGAATTGCAGCGGTACTTGGAGGACGAGGGCAAGGAAGAGGAAGACGACAAGCTCACGTACGGAAAGCGCATCGAAAAGGCGCTCATCACCCTCGCCAAGGTTGGCCCGGCCGTCGGCCTGATTCCGATTCTCGCCTCGCAGAAGCCGACCGGCGACGCCGTCCCCTCGGCACTGCGCGACGCCATCCCGCAGCGCATCGCCCACCTGTGCGCCACGTACCAGATGAGCGACTCCGTCCTCGGCACCGGTTCGAGCGCGTCCGGCTGGAACGCAAAGGATCTCGCCCCCGCGTTCAAGGGCATGGGCATTCACGCCGACGAGACCGGCCTCCGCTTCATGCGCTCCCTGCTCATCAAGCTCCCCGGATTCCGGGCGATCTGCGAGCGCGGCCGGGCGCTGCGCATCGAGGCCGGCACTCTGGCCGGGGAAGCGGCGGGGCAGGCCGGACGGGCGGCCCGCGTCGGCGGCATCCTCGCCGACCTGATCGCCGTGTTCGAGGACCGGAAGAACCCCGAGCGCCTCGCCACGACCGAGATCCTCGACGGCCTCGCCGAGCTCGACCCGGCGACATGGGCGCCCGCCGCCCTCGGCGTCGGCGAGGAGGACCAGGCCACCTACGCCCGGACCGGCGGGACGGCCCTGCGGAAGAGGCTCGACGAGGCCCTCGACGGCACCGACCGCACCCTCGCCGTCCGGAGCTGGACGAGCGGCGGAAGGGCGAATGGCTACTACCTGGCCGACCTCCGCAAGGCCGCCGGTATGGGCTGATATGCCCCTCGGGACGGGGTCCGTACGGATCGGAACGCCGCAGGTCAGCGCCCGGTACGCCGTACGTACGGACCCCTCCCGGCCGGTACGCCAAACCGTCCCCCCGGCTCGCGTACCGGCCCCGTACGGGCCTCTGACCTGCGATAACCCGACCCAACCCGGCCCGTACTGACTTCACAAACCCACGCAAAGCGATCATGCCGAGGAGCGCCGCCGATCATGGAAAACACCGCCCGCGACTACGCCGAGGCCACCCACACGCGCGCCGAGGCCGTCACCCTCTACCGCCCCGAGCCGATGCAGGGTCACCCCGTCGCGTACCGTCCCGTCGCCGCCCCCGAGGCCATCCCGACCGTGGTTGAGGTCCGCACCCTCGACGGCCGCACGATCTACCACTACGCCGACGCTTCCGCCCCCGCCGGCACCGCGACCGCGGCCCCCGCCCCGGCCTCGACCGCCGTCCCCGCATGGGCCAAGACGACGGCGCTCCTCCTCGTCTCCGCGTCCGCCTCGTTCGCCCTGGCCGCCTACGCCCTCAAGTTCTTCGCCGAGGCCGCCGCCACCCTCGCCGCCGCCCTGGTCCTCCTCGCCAAGATCGCCGTCGTCCTCGCGTTCGTCTTCGCCCTGGTGGCCGCCGTCGCCAAGCGCGGCCGGGGCGGAAAGCAGACCGCCACCGCCACCGCCACGGCCACCGCCGGACTGTTCGGCCGCGCCAAGGCCACCGCCACCGCCACGATCAACAACCGATAGGAGCCCCGCACATGACCGCGCTCAAGATCCGCAAACTCACCGTCGGCGGCGCCCCGGTCCGGTGCCCGAGCCGGGGGGCGGGCAGCGTCCCGCGCGAGCTGACGCTCATCCCCTCGGGCGGCATCATCAACGCGACATGCGGCGAAATGCACGCCGACGCCTCGGGCAAGCGCCGCAGCCGGGCGCAGTGCTTCTTTCAGGTCGAGAACCTGACCACGGCGCAGCTCCACACGCTCTCGCAGGCCGAGGAGGGCAAGCCGTTCCGCCTGGTCCTCAAGGCCGGAACCATCGAGGGCGTCCTCGTCGCCAAGGGCCAGGGCGCCGCGCAGTCCAAGGCCGCCCGCGCCGCCGCTGCCGCCGCCGCGAAGTCCGGCAAGACCGCCCCGGCCGGG
>LRTP01000337.1 GCA_001550305.1 Streptomyces diastatochromogenes | reverse complement strand
TCCGGCACCCAGCACCAAACCACGCACCCGGGCGCCCACACCGAGGACGAGGCCCCCCAACTCCTGACCCCCGAGGATGAGGAAGAGTTCCGCCTGCGCTGGCAGGAGGAGCAGAACAGGTTCCTGGACGACCCGTGCGGCGCCGTGCACACTGCCGACGTCGGCGCTGTGCCACTACCGTTCGTTCTTCAAGCGCCTGCTGGTCACCTGACACAACGCTATCGGCGCCTACGGGAGCCGGGAAGGAGCCCGCGTCACCCTGGACGACGAAGCGGCGGGCAACCGGTTGGCGAACTGGCCAGACGGGCTGCCGCCGTGACGTCGTCGAACGGCTCACTCGGTGTCTGTGTAGTCCAGGAAGTCGGCGATGGCGGGTATTCCGCGGCGGCGGGTGAGATTCTTACGGAGGCCCTCCAGGGTGTTGGTGCCGCGTGCGGAGGCTCCGGCGGCGCGAGCCGCGGTCCGATCCCCTTCTGCCCGAGCCCGCCAGCATCGGGCCGTCCCTGCTCCGCCACCCGCATCTCATCGACAGCGCATGACCCTGCGACACCACTACCGTGGAGGAGCGCCCCTGTGGCACCCCTTTGCAGCTCTGCTCCCAGAGGACACAGGCGAATGCACGTGATGCCGCGACGAGCGCCCGGCGCCGAGCTGGAGCAATGAGGACCCCGTTCCTCAGCCCCGACTCGCGGTCCGGCTCGGCGCGCACCCCATCACCTTCGCCACCGTTTCCCGGACCTCTGCGAGCTGCCCCAATGCCTGTACCGCCCGTGAAGACCTCTGGTGTGGTGGAGCTGTCTCACGCGCCACGGCACACAATTGGATCCGCGCCGGCGATCCGAAGGAGAGGCCGGACTCATCGACCGCTCCAGCAGGCGGCGGACGACGCCGCACCGTACCCCGGCGTCGGTCGAGACCCGTGCGGGGCACCGACCATGACAGCCTCGGTACGTCGTAGTGAACGGCGAGCCGGTGATCGCGCTGTCCAAGCGCGACTTCGAAAGTCTCAACTGGGATGGGCGGCAGGTCGGGAAAGCGGTTCGTGAAGGCCACACCCAGCAGGAAGGCGAAGATGAGTTGAACGCCCGGCTGGACGACCCGGAGTTCGTGCAGGAGCTCGACGAGGCTGCAGATGGGCACTGGCCAGCGGACTCTCCGGGCGGAAGACTGGAGGGTCGCACGGAGCCGTGAGTAGCGTTCCTGACCTCTCGTGGTGGCGGAGCAGCTCCGCTTTGCTGGTCATGACCGCAGGGCCAGTCGGCTGCTGCGTCGCGGGACCGCTGGTTCCGGCATGTGGGTGAGGAACGCCTTGTGCAGCGCGCGAACGGTGTCGGCAAGGACAGCGTGATGGCATACGACGGTGATCCGCGTGTCCGTCACCGTCAGGAGGGTGAAGGGGATCCCGGCGCGTTCCATGGCTCGGCGGAGTGTCGCCGCAGTTTCCGGGTGGGCGTGCAGACCGGATCCCACGAGTGATGCGGTGGCGGTGCACTCGTCATGGAAGGAGTCCCCGTATCCAGTGTGCGAGGCGTATGAGAGCGGCGTGGACCGCCGGGCGGAAGCCGATGCGGGTCTGCGGACGGTCAGGGTTGCCGGTGCCGGTCCGAGGGGGCCGGGCAGAGCGATCTTGGCGCTGTGGGGATTGTGGGTCACGGCGATGACGGAGGGGCCCTGCTGCGGGTACGCGGCCTCGGAAGACGTGTCGGACACAACGGTTCCTGGGGAGTCGTCGTAGGACGAGCGGACGTGGAGGGCCACGCCATGCCTTCGGGCGTACTCCACGCTGGGCAGAGCCAGTACCTTCGCGCCGCTCGCCGCCATTTCGCGCATGTGCTGGTGCGTGAGGCAGGCAAGTGGCCTGGCTTCCGGAACGACTTTGGGGTCTGCGGTGTATACCCCGGCCACATCGGTGTAGATCTCGCAGGCGTCGGCTTTGAGAGCGGCTGCGAGGGCCACGGCGGTGGTGTCGGATCCGCCACGGCCGAAGGTGGTGACGTCGGCGTCGCCGGGCTCGAGTCCCTGGAAGCCGGCGACCAGCGGGATGACCCCGTGGTCGAGTGCGTCGCGGACCCGGTGCGGACAGACATCGATGATGTCGGCGCTGCCGTGGTCCCGGGAGGTGAGGATGCCGGCCTGCCAGCCGGTGAGCGAACACGCCTCGGCGCCGAGGTCGTGGAGGGCCATGGCCGTCAGCGCGTTGGAGACCTGTTCGCCCGTGGCCAGGAGTGCGTCGAGTTCCCGTGGGAGAGGAGCGGCGGTGATGTCCTGTGCCTGAGCGAGGAGTTGGTCCGTGGTGCCACCCATGGCGGACATCACCACGACGACATCGTGTCCCGCGTGGTGGGCGGCCGCGATGCGCTGGGCGACGGCCTTGATCCTGGCCAGACTCGGGATGGAGGATCCGCCGTACTTCTGGATGAGCAGAGCCATGACGTCAGACGCCTCCTTCGGCGGAGTTGGCGAACGCCTGCGCTGTGCAGGCGTGGACGGCGTCGATGAGGATCGCAAGGGCAGTGTCGAGTACGTCGGCGGTGACGTTGAGCGGGGGCAGAATGCGGATGACGGCGTCCTCGCGCCCACCACGTTCGACGATGAGGCCGTGCCGCAGCGCGTGCATCTGCACGGCTGCCGCGAGCCGGGGGGCCGGTCGTCCGTCGTCGGGGCAGGCCAGTTCGATGCCCCACATCAAGCCGCGGCCGCGTACGTCGCGCACCCAAGGGTCCGTGACGAGTTCACCGAGCGCGTTCGCGATCTGCTCGCCCCTGCGCCGTACGTTCCCCAGGACATCGTCCCGGCGGTAGACACGGATGGTCTCCACTCCTGCGGCGAAGGCGAGTTGGTTGCCGCGGAAGGTGCCGATGTGGGCGCCGGGCGCCCAGGTGTCGAGGGCCGCGTCGTAAAGGATGAGAGCAACCGGGATGCCGATGCCGGTGAGGGCCTTGGACATCACGATCACGTCGGGTTCGATGCCGTACTGCTCGAACGCGAACCAGGTGCCGGTGCGCCCGCAGCCTGTCTGCACCTCGTCGACGATCAGAGGGACACGCAGGGCGCGGGTCACGTCCCTTACCCGGCGCAGGAATTCGGGATGTGCGATGACCACGCCGCCCTCGCCCTGCACCACTTCCAGGAGGACGGCCGCGGGCAGCGGGACGCCGCTGAGGCTGTCAGTGAGGGTCTGTTCCAACTGGTCGGCGCACGCCTGGGGGCCAAGGCGGCTCGCCGGTCCCGTGGGGTACGTGCCGAGGGAGCCGTAGGGGAGGAAGTGGACGCCGGGCATCCCGTCGTGGACAGGGGACTTCTGCGCGACCAGTCCGCTGACGGCCATGGCGCCGTGCGTGCTGCCGTGGAAGCCACCGCGGAAGGCGATGACGCCCCCACGACAAGTGGCGGTCTTGCAGAGCTTGATGGCCGCCTCGACGGCGTTGGCCCCGGTGGGGCCGCAGAAGTGCACTTTCATCCGGGTGCGCAGACGGGGTGGCAGCATGGAGAGCTGGGCCTGGGTGAACGCGTCTTTCACGGGGGTGGGGAAGTCCAGCCCGTGGGTGAGGGTGCCGAGTTGCCGGGCCACGCTGCGGACGATCTCCGGGTGGTTGTGGCCGAGGGAGAGGACGCCTGCGCCGGCCAGGAAGTCGATGAATACGTTCCCGTCGGCGTCGCTGACGAAGCTCCCTGCCCCTTCGGCCAGCGCGATCGGCAGGTGACGGGGGTAGGTGCGGGCCCGTGACTCCCACCGTTCCTGGCGCGCCAGTAGTGCCGCCGAACGGAGGCCGGGCAGTTCGCCGGACACGTGCGGCTGTACCGGTCCACGGGTTCCTGTGCCCAGCGACGTGATCATGGCGCGCCTCCCTTGACGAAACCGGACTGATGAGAAGGAACACCGGGAGCGCGGACCGGTGTCGTACGGGTTGCGGACACGGGGTCGTGGCGGCGTGCGGCGGGTATGCCCTGCCAGCGGGTGCCGTCCGGCAGACGTTCGCCCTTCATCACCAGGGACAGCGCGTCCAGGCAAGCAGCCGTTCCCACTCGTGCGCCGTACAGGACGACGGAACGAAGTCCGATCGAGGCGTCGGCGTCGACGTTGACCCGGTCCATCTTCATCACGCGGTCCTCGAACAAGTGGGTCTGCAGCGAGGTGAATTCACCGACCGCGGCATCGTCGCCGACGTGGACCAGATCGAACTCGGTCATGAAGGTCGTGGCGAGCCAGACGCGGCGTCCGATGCGAGCGCCGAACATGCGCATGATCGTGCCCATCCACGGCGTGCCCGTGACCAGGCTCACCATGACAGGCACGACGAGGTTCTCGTACAGGCCGGTGACCAGTTCCGTACGGCGCACCCAGACGCTCCACAGCGGCTCCACGCGCGGCCGGTACCGGCCCACGACCGCCCACTTGACCGCGACGGCGGCCAGTGTGCAGCCGAGGCCGGCGCCCAGGAGCAGGGCGGGGCCGAGCAGCGCCACCGCCGCGGGCGGAAGGGAACCCACCATGTGCAGTGCGGCGAACAGGACGCCGAGGACGCCCAGGGTGCTGACCGTCGCCGGCAGGGTGACGCGGAAGTATTCGATGGCAAGGCGCGCCGCGACAAGGCCGCGACTCGGTGCGTAGGTCAGTTTCGCAGGGAAGGTCTGACTGACTTCGCGGCGAGGCAGGAAGATCGCCGGTGAACCGAGCCAGGTCGTCTCCGGGTCCATGGGCCTGGTCGGCGCGAGTGAGTGCACCCCGAGGAGGCTCTTGTCGCCGAGCCGGCAGGAGCCGGGCACCAGCGCCCCGTTACCGACGAAGCTCTGCCGCCCGATCTGCGCCGGAGCCAGGGCGATACGGCCCCGATGGAAGACTGCTGGGCCGACGACACAGATGTCGGCCAGGAAGCTGCCCTCCCCGACCACGAGCATGTCGGGATCGACGAAGTTCACGGTGGCGACCTCGGCCCACCGGCCCGTCCGTGCGCCCATCGCCCGCAGGAACGGCACGAGATAGAGGGTGGAGTACAGGGCCTGGGTCATGGTCAGGCTGATGAGCATCAGACCGTCGCTGATCCACTTGCGCGCCCCGAAGGCGCTGTATTCCGCGTGGATCCCGGCGCGCGCTGCGGGCATCACGGCGCGTTTGACCACGAGGGCGAAGAGGCAGGTAGCCAGTGGAACCAGCGGACCGGCCGCTGCCACTGCCGCCAGGGCCCACCAGAAGCCGTACCGCCAGGTGGCGTATTCCACCAGTGCCGAGGCGGAGCCGAAGATCACCATCGGGCCCAGCAGGAGCAGGAGCGCTCCCGCGCCGTACCCGGCGAGCACCCCGGCGGGCCAGGGTGTGTCGTCGGCCCGGGCTTCGAGGTCCCGCAGCAGAACCGGCGCGGTTTCCTGCCGGGTGGCGGGGGAGCCTGCCCAGTGCTCTCCGGGCGGCACGATGCAGTCCTCCGGAACGAGCGACTGCTCGCCCACACTGGCGCCGTCGCCGATCACTGCTCCCGGCAGCACCACGCTGTTGGCTCCTACGAAGCACCTCGCCCCGATCCGGATCGTCCCCAGGCGAAGCCGGCCGGCTTCGACGGTGTACGTCTGCAGTCGGGCCCCGTATCCGATGCTCGTCCCCGCCCCGATTCGCAGCAGTGACGGCGGCGCCAGTATCGCCTGCAGGTGGCAGTGACCACCGATGCGTGCGCCGAGCAGACGCAGGCAGGGGGCGAGCAGAGGGGAGCCTGCCAGCAGACGAAGTGGTGTGAGCGCGAGAACCTTGCTCTGCATCCAGAACCGCCAGTAGGTCACGCCCCAGAGCGGGTACAGCCCCGGGCGTGCTCCGGCCATCAGCAGCCGGGCGGCCGGCAGTGGCAGTACCAGCAGGGTGATCGCGAGCCATCCGAGCTCCAGCACCGTGAACGTCGGCACGGGCAACCGGACGAGGTGGTCGAGGACTCCGGCCGTGGACTGCGGCATCCGGAGGTGCCCGGAACGGAACAGCCGGTAGAACAGGACGGTCATGGCGAGTCCGGGCAGAAGCAGCCACGCGTACAGCCCGGCGAGCTGTGCCGCGCCGCAGGCCATCACCCGGGCGGTGGAGTGGTGCAGTGGCATCGGCGGCGCGTCGGCGGCGGTCGGCGGTGCGGCCTGCAGCTGCGCGGCGCGGGTCTCGATGAAGGCTGCCAGGCCTCTGAGGGTGGAATGGGCGTACAAGTCGCTCATGGCCACGTCTCGCAGAAGGGGATCCTGCCTCATCCGCGAGACCACGCGGGCGGCGGTCATGGAGTGTCCGCCCAGGTCACAGAAGAAATCCTCCTCCGCCGAGATCCCGTCGCAGCCGAGCGCCTCGGCCCACCATGTGGCCAGCCGCTGTTCCAGCGGTGTCGTAGGGGCGACGTGCGGTCGCGAGCGCCTGGCCAGCGGGGGCGAGACCGGGGCGGGGAGCGCGGCGCGGTCGACCTTGTCCGCGGCCAGCAGGGGGAAGGAGGGAAGTACTTCCACGTGCGCGGGCACCATGTAACCCGGCAGCCTGCCCTGCAGCCGGACCCGTAGGCGCTCCCGCAAGTTCTCCTGCGAGAGGGCGTCCGCGGCTGTGGCGAGGGTGATGTAGCCGACGAGGTCCTGAGCGGACCCGCCGCGCTCCAGTGGCGTGACGACCGCGTTCTCCACCGCCTCGTCCTCGCGCAGCATTTCCTCGATCTCCGCCAGTTCGATGCGATAGCCGCGGATCTTCACTTGCGTGTCGAGCCGGCCCAGGTACTCGATCTCGTCCGTCGTGGTGCGTCGTCCGCGATCCCCGGTGCGATAGATCCGTGGGGCGGCCGCGCGGTCCCGGGCTACCGGGTTGGGGATGAACCGCTCCGCGGTCAGGTCGGGCCGGTTGACGTATCCGATCGCCACGCCCGGGCCTCCGATGCAGATTTCCCCGGGCTCCCCTGCCGGAACGGTGCGCAACGACTCGTCCAGGATGTAGAGGCGGTACGTGGGCAGCGGGGTGCCGATGGTGACCGGCCGGTCCGGCACCGGTTCGCTGCAGGTGGCAGTCACAGTCGTCTCGGTCGGGCCGTACGCGTTGAGGATCCGCACTCCCGGGCGCCACCAACGGCGCACCAGGTCGGCGGGGCAGGCCTCGCCGCTCAGGAGCAGAGTGCGCAGCCGGGGCAGCTCCGGCTCAAGGGTGGCCAACAGCGTGGGCACGCAGCACAGCACAGTGACCTCGCGCTCCGCGAGGAACGTGGTGAGGTCAGGCCCCGCGACCCGCGCTCCCGACGGCCCCGCGACCAGCGTCGCCCCCGCGATCCATGCCGGCCAGATCTCCTCCAGCGCGAAGTCGAACGCGATCGACAGACCCTGAAAGACCCTGTCCTCACGGGTCACGCGGTAGACCGGCGTCGCCACGCGCAGGAAGTTCACGATGCTCGCGTGCGAGACCGCCACTCCCTTGGGCCGCCCGGTGGTGCCGGAGGTGTAGATGACGTAGCAGGGAGAAGTGGGTGCGATCTCGACACCGGGCCGGCCCTCCGGCAGTGCGGCCAGCCGATCCCCCAGGCGGTCCATCTCCAGCACCGCACACGGCAGGCCCAGGGTTCGACCGGACATCGATGAGGATGTGACGAAGTCGCGCAGCCCCGCGTCCCGAGCGATGAACTCCAGCCGGTCGGCCGGGAACGACGGATCCAGTGGCACATAGCTCGCCCCCGACTTGATCACTCCGAGCAGCGCCGCATAGGCGTCGAGCGACCGGTCGAGCAGAATGCCGACATGATCGCGCGGCCCCACCCCCCGAGCCATGAGCAACCAGGCCAACCGGTTCGCCTGCCGATCGAGTGCGGCGTAGGAGAGGCGGTCCGCGCCGCACTCCACGGCGGTGCGCTCCGGGTTCCTGTCGCACGCGCGCTCGAAGCACTCGTTCAGGAGCCTCGCATCGGGCCGGATACGCCTACTTGCCTCTGATGGCCCTGCCCATGCGGCACGGCCCTCGTCGAGCAGTGGCCGCTTCGTCCGTCCTGTCATCGCCACCGTCTCCCTCTGCGCCGGAATCGGGCCCGGTAGGTGTCCGGCAGGGACTGCGCCCCGGCGATCCGTGATCCCGGGACTCCGGCGACACCAATCACGCTAGAAAGCACGTGGTTAGCGTCTGCTGCGGGGAAGGTTAGGCCGCAGTTAAAGCCTGGGTATTTGACCGTCGGCACTTCGATATCGGCGAGGTCGCAATGACCGACAAGCGCCGCCGCCCATGCGGAAGTGCCTCCGGTGAGCTCAGGTCAGACCCTGGGCCCCGCGGGTTCGGCTGGGGGGACGAGCCAGGTGAAGCAGGGACACGGGGCCCGGCGGGAGACGAACAGCCGCCCCCCTTCAGCCTCCACCAGAGACCGGGCGAGGGTCAGCCCGATGCCGTGCTCCTCGCCCGCGGGGCGCCGGGCGAACACGTCCTGGGCTTCGGGCAGCCCCGGGCCCTGGTCCTCGACATCGACGGCCAGAACCTCGCCGGCGTCTCTGGCTCGCACCGTTACCTCTCCCCGGCCGTGAGCTGCGGCGTTGGCGATCAGTACATCGAGCACCTGAGAGGCGGCTTGCCGGGAACCCACGGCAGGCGGCAGGTCGTCCTCGACCACCACCCGCAGCAGTCGGCCTGCCGCCGCGAGATCGTCCTGCCATCGCCCTCGGGCTTCGGAGAGAAGAGCTGTCACATCCAGCGAAGTACGCTCCGGCAGGTCGCGTGCCAGGGCCAGCAGGTCATCCACCGTCGTCGTCATATGGTCCAGCGACTCCAGCGCCGTGTGCATCGCCGCGTACGGGTCGGAGGGCGGCCAGACAGCGAGCTCGCTCTCCAGCTCCAGGCGCGTTCGGGCCAGCGCGGTGCGCAGCTGGTGGGATGCGTCGGCACTGAAGGCCCGCTCCCGCTGCAGCATCCGGTCAAGCCGCTCGGCGGCACGGTTCAAGGCGGTGGCGACCTCGTCGGCCTCCGACAGCCCGCTGGGGGCGGCCCGTGCGGTGAGATCGCCGCCCTCCAGCCGCCGTGCGGTCCCCGCCAGCGACTCGAACGGCCGTGCCAGTCTCTTGCTGGACCGAAACGACACCAGGGCCGCAGCGCCGACAGCCAGGGTCCCAAGTCCCCCCATCGCCAGCCAGGTGAACGCCGCCCGACGCCACGCCCACGCGCCACTCCGACTGACCCGCACCGCACCGCGCACGCGCTCGGCGGACCCCACCGGGACCGTCACGACCAGGTCCCCGCCGCCCTGGAGAGACTGAGCGGAGCCCGCCAGGGCGGCCCGTACCACGGCATCACCGCTCACCGGCCCCGAACCGGTCACCAGACGCGCCCTGGTGTCGTACACCGCCAACCGCGTGCCGGGCCGCAGCCGTGGCAACTCCCGCGGGTCGAACTCCGACACCAGCGTGGGCAGAGCCAGTGCAGCGCGGTCGGCAGCCCGTTCCAGTTCACGGATCTCGTCCTGGCGGTACAAACGCAGCACAGCCACGGCCAGCGGCACGGCGAACAGCAGCAGCGCGCACAGGACGGCGACGACCGTGGCCCGCAGGATGCGGCGACGCACCTCAGACGTCCGGTGGGGGTTCGAGCCGGTACCCGAAGTGCCGCAGCGTGGTGATATCCACGAAGTCGCCCAGCTTGCGACGCAGCGCCGCGACGTGCACGTCCAGGGTCTTGGTCGAGCCGAACCAGTTCTCGTCCCACACCCGGCTCATCAACTCCTCCCTGCTCACTGCCTGCCCCGGCACCGCCGCCAGTACAGCCAGCAGGTCGAACTCCTTCGGCCGAAGCTCCACCTCGCCCACGGGCGTCAGACACCGCCGCGCCGCACGGTCGATCACCAGTCGCCCGTGCCCGAGATGTGCCGTGCCCGCGGTGTCGCCTCCGTCCGCCGCCCGTCGCAGATGCGCCGTCACCCGTGCCAGGAGCTCAGCGAGCCGGAACGGCTTGGTCAGGTAATCGTCTGCGCCTGACTCCAGTGCCTGGATGACATCAAGTTCTCCGGTACGGGCTGTCAGCACCACCAGCACCGCGCCGGGCAGCCGGTCCCGCAGCCGCTGGCACAGCTCGAAGCCGTCCACGTCCGGAAGCCCCAGGTCCAGCAACACCAGGTCGACACCGCCGGCGGCTGCCCTCGCCAGAGCGGCCGCGCCGTCATGGCACCAGTCGGGGTCGTGACCGACGTTGCGCAGCGAGGCCGCGAGCTTGGGTCCGATGGAGACGTCGTCCTCCACGATCACGATCCGCGCCACACCATGAACGCTAACCACCCAGTCGGCCATCGACCACTCGCGACCCGCGTTTGCCGACATCGCGAACCCCAGAGAGGCCGCGCCGAAGCCGCTGCCCATTTCCACGCAGGTGTGACGTCGGCTGATTCCACAGGCCTGCGCACCCTTGGTCTGTCATCCGCGGCTATCGAGAACCGGGACTACGACGGCCATCCGAACGGGGGACCGCCCAGGTGACCGCCAACCTCATGCGGTCACCCGAACGGGATGACTGTGACGGTGGAGGCCAGATCGACCGTCACGGTCACTGCGCCTGCTGCGTACTGCGCGATCGCCTCACCACTGACTCCTTCGGAACGACGCCCAGAATGCTCCACTCGCGTCGCCCGATGAGGCAGTGGCTGTCCACCGACCACCGGTTCATCCGGGAAGTGCGCTTGGATCAGCTCGTGTGTCTCAGTCGCAAGCAGCGGGTCGTTCTGTCGCGCCAACGCGATCGCGATGGTTGGCCGTGTCGGTGCAGGCAGGATGACGTCACGCAGGCTCTCGATGCCTCGCTGTTCTTGCGCCGCATCTGCGGCAAGTTGGTTGCAGACAGCTTCGATGAACGTGCCCACAACGAAGGCTGCAGTCTTACGCCGATCCGTCTTCTTCAAGAGGAGTGCGGTCACGCCAAGGGCAACGGCACCAATCACCCAGGGGGAGATGCCAATCTTTCGCCCCGAGAGGGAGATCAGCTCGACCACATCCCTGATGGGCAAAGCGGCGACGTTCACGGTGACGACCTGGCCCTGGAAGCCCTCGGCGACATTGACAGCTGCCTCTGCCGCGTCAAGCCACCGCTTCGGAGCCCCAATGCCGTTTGGACAGCAGGCGATCTTGGGTCGAGGCGCACTGGTTCGCCGGGTCGGGCAGCTCGACCGGCAGGGCCGTCTGCACCTCCATGATCAGCTCTTCCAGCCGATTCTCGTCGGCGGCAGTGTGCAGGACCGCAGGACGCATGAGCCCCGACACGGTGATCATCCCTTCCCGTGCCCAGTCTCACACCGATCCCATCCTCTCTCACGTCAGCCAAGCCCGCGGCGAGGGCGAGAGCGGTGGCCGAGCTGTCAGCCGAGCCCGGCCGGGTACACCTCATGCGCCGGTGACGCGATCAGCCGGTCCGATGCAAGATCACCACACCTGCCCGAGCGTCGTGCTCCCGTGACAGCCGGCGCGGAACGGTCAGGCCGTGAGACGTTCGCGGATGTGGTCGCGTGAGACCTTGGTGATCTCATGCCAGAACGGCACTGCGGTCAGATAGAGCCCCAGCGCACTGAGGATTCCCAGGGACACGTCCACACTGATGCGTCCCTGTTTGGCCCAGTAGACGTCCTTCAGGTCCAGCAGAAGGGCGAACTCGTCGGCGATCAGTGCCGATCCCGTGCCGTACAGAGCGCCGATTCCGGGATGACCGACATATGCCTGGTCGCCGCGTACCGCGACCAGGCCGACGCCCGCGAGTGTGGCGATACCGAAGTTGTAATGATGCAGGTGTGTGCTGCCGGCGGAGATGTTGCCCCAGGGGAGCCAGCCGCCTCGGATGCCATGGGTGATCAACCGTGCCGTGCCGAAGGTGCAACCGAAGGCGAGCCAGGCGGCCAGGAGCGGACGCTGGGCGGGAGTGGTGTGTTCGTCCAGCACCCGCCGCCACCGCTCTCGCAACCGAGGGTGCCGGTCACCGCCGGATGGCCCGGAGGCGAGGGCAGCGGGCATGCTCACTCCTGATCGTCGCGGTCGTGACTGGTGGCGAGGATGACGCGCCCGGACACGCGCCAGCCTTACCCTGAAGGGGCACCCGGAAACCGATCGCCGCCCGTATGGCGCAGCGCCCGGGGTTGCGGCGGCAAGAGATTCGCCGGGCTGGCCGTCGTGGGACGACACGCGCGCCGCGGGTGCTCTGGAACCCCTAGGCCGTTTCTTCTGGATCACCGTGCGGACCAGCAGGCGAGCGACGGCTGACCCGTCCGTGTGGCGACTGTCCCGGCCTGTCAGTACCTGGTAGGACACTGCCCGTAGGTAGTCCGGTGATCCGCTCCGTGGTTCATGGCACGGAGGTAGTGGGCGGCGATGGAAGGGCCCGGCGCTGAGTGTGGCACCCGGCCCTCGCCGTGTCCGAGCCCGGCCGCGCGGGGCTCGGGGGAGGAGTCGTCAGGGTGAGCGATCTTGCGTTTCGCCGAGCAGGTCGACGGGCTGAGCAGCCGCTACGGTCGGCGAACGCCCGTCCCGCAGGGGGTGATCGGCGCGCTCGGTGTCGTCTGGCCGCCCGCGCTGTGGCCCGGCTGGCGCTGCTGCTGGGCTTCGTGGTCAGCCGGATGACCATGCTGCGCGTGGTGATGGCGCTGCCGGAGCCGGTCTGGGCGGTGCCGCGGGTGCCGGGTGTGGACCCGGCTGGCACGATCCGGGGTCCAACGGCGGCTGCGTGATCATGGCTGGCGGAACCTCGGTGACGAAGGAGCCGGCCTCGGACCTGTTCGCCGCGCGATTCGGCGACGCCGGTTTCTCGGTCCTGGCCTTCGACCACCGGCGGTTCGGGGAGAGCGGGGGCGCGTCGCGACAGATCGTGCGCCTCGACGAGCAGGTCGCCGACCGGCACGCCGCGATCGAGTGCGCAACCGGTCTGCCTCGACCCGCTCCACTGCGCCCGGGCCGACCCTTTGGCGAGGAGAGGCTTCCCCGTACTCGGGACCCCCGCCGTCGTACTCCTCGAGGAGCGTGCGAGCGTCCCACTCGAGGGCGTCGGGCGGCGGCCCGCTCTCGGACGAACAACTGCAGCCCCTGCTCCGAGTCCTCCAGCACCGCTGTGCACCACCGGCCGATCCCGTGATCGCCCTGGACGATACGGAAGGTGTTCCGGAAGAAGAGCCGTCGTGGGAGGAGTTCTTCTGCAGCGCCTGGCTCGCCTACGCGGGAGAGCCTGATCATCAGTGGCTCCGCTCTGTCGCCGAGGGGGATGAGGGGCTCACGGCCGTACGAACTGCGTCTCGGCGGCGCTGACATCGGCGGCCGGGGCCGGCGGGGGCCGCCGGGCCGTGTCGCTGACCTTGATCAGGACGGCGACCAGCAGCCAGTTGGCGGCCATGGACGAGCCGCCCTGGGCGAGGAACGGCAGGGCCTTGCCGGTGAGCGGGATGAGTCCGGTGACCCCGCCCACGACGACGAAGACCTGGAGGACGAGCGCCGAGGCCAGGCCGCCGGCGAGCAGTTTGCCGAACGGGTCGGTGACGGTCAGGGCCGTCCGCAGGCCGCGTTCGGCGAGCAGCGCGTAGAGCAGGATGACGAGCGTCACCCCTACCAGGCCGAGTTCCTCGCCGACCGTGGTGAGGATGAAGTCGCTGCGCCCGGCGAAGCCGATGAGTTCCGGGTGGCCCTCGCCGAGGCCAGTTCCGAGGATGCCGCCCGAGCCGAAGCTGAACAGGGCCTGGGCGGCCTGGTCCGAGATCAACCCCGGCGGGCGCTTGTCGGGCGGGAGGAAGATGTCCATCGGGTGCAGCCAGGCGACGACACGGCCGTGGACGTGCGGTTCGAAGGAACCGACGACGAAGGCGCCGACGGCGAACATCGCGACGCCGAACACCACCCAGCTGGTCCGCTCGGTGGCGACGTACAGCATGATCACGAACAGGCCGAAGAAGATCAGCGAGGTGCCGAGGTCGCGCTCGAAGACCAGGACGAGCAGGCTCAGGATCCACACGGCCGCGACCGGGCCGAGTTGCCGTCCGCGCGGCAGGTACATGCCCATGAGCCGCCGTCCGGCAAGGGCGAGGGCGTCCCTGCGCAGCGTCAGGTATCCGGCGAAGAACACCACGATGATGATCTTCACGAACTCGCCGGGCTGGAAGGACAGCGGCCCGATGAAGATCCACCGCTTGGCGCCGTAGACGTCACCGGGATAGAAAGCCGGCGCCATCAGCAGGACCAGGCCCATGGTGATCGTGACGTACGGATAGCGCTGGAGCCTGCGGTGGTCCCTGAGCAGGGCCACCGCCGCGGCGAACACCACCGCGGCGACGGCGCACCACATCAGCTGCCCGGACGCCGCGGCCGTCGCGTGGTGGTAGTGGGCCGCGTAGGCGAGGTCGAGCCGGTGGATGAGGACGAGTCCCAGACCGCTGAGCAGGGTGGCCAGCGGCAGGATCAGCGGATCGGCGTGTGGCGCGAACCGGCGTATGACGACGTGGCACACCAGGGGCAGTACGGCCGCTGCCACGCACGTCGTCGCCATGCCGGCCGGTAGCTTTCCGGTGAGGGCGAGGGCCGTCTCGGCGTAGCCGAACACGCAGATGAGGATCGCGCCGAGCAGCAGGACCAGTTCCAGCCCCCGGTCGCTCAGGCGCCCCGACCGGCCCGCCTGTACGGCCAGTTTCGCCGGTCCACGCCGACCAGTCATGCCTTCCCCCTCGTTCGGGTCCACCGCATCGGATCCCGCTCAGGGACACGGCCAACAGAGTTATATGGTTGCGCAACAATGCAACTGAACTCTAGCCGAGGCCAGGTAAGAGGAGGGTCGACGTGACGGCACGCGAGACTGGGCGCCGCAGGGCGTGGGCGGTGGTGATCGGGGTGAGCGTGGTCCTGGCGCTCGTGAGCTATCTCGCCGTCCGCTTCCTCCGCCCGGCGACTCCCGAGGAGTGCACGGCCCACGGCCCACACGGCACGACCGTCACGCTCGACCCGGACCAGGCGTCCCATGCCGCGACCATCGCGGCCGTGGCCCACGCCCGCGGTCTGCCGGAACGGGCCGTCACCATCGCCCTGGCGACCGCGATCCAGGAGTCCAAACTCCGCAATCTCACGTACGGGGACCGGGACTCCCTCGGCCTGTTCCAGCAGCGCCCGTCCCAGGGCTGGGGCAGCCCCGCACAGATCAGCGACCCCGTCTACACGTCGGGCAGGTTCTTCGACGCGCTGGTCAAGGTGCCGGACTACCGCGGCCTGCCGGTCACCGTCGCCGCGCAGCAGGTCCAGCACAGCGGCTACCCG
>LRTP01000336.1 GCA_001550305.1 Streptomyces diastatochromogenes | reverse complement strand
GGCGGGCCCGCCGGCCAAGGTGGCGAAGGCCCGCCCCAGCGCCACCGCGCCCTATCTCGCGGCTCGGCTCGCCCGCTCATGACGAAGGCGCGAGGGGCTGAGCACCGGTCAGCCGGGTTCGGGGCGCAGGGTCGCGCGCGTCGATGCTGCGTTCCAGCTTGTGGCGGATATCGCTCGCGAGGTGCCCCGTCTGGGCCCATTCCGCCGGGTCAGCTGGGCATGGGGTGGTGCGCCCGGGCGAACTGTTCCACGACGGCGGCGCAGAAGGCGGGCAGGTCGGCCGGGCTGCGGCTGGTGACCAGCTGCCCATCGACGACCACCTCCTGGTCGACGACCTCCGCGCCGGCGTTGCGCAGGTCGGTGCGGATGCTGGGCCAGGACGTCAGGCGGCGGCCGCGCACGGCGTCGGCTTCCACCAGGATCCACGGGCCGTGGCAGATCGATGCGACCGGTTTCCCGCTGGCCATGAAGTCCTTGACGAACTGCACCGCGTCGCGGTCCATGCGCAGCTGGTCAGGGTTCATGGTGCCGCCGGGCAGGAGCAGGGCGTGGTAGTCGTCGACGGAGGCGTCGGCGACCAGGCGGTCCACGGGGAAGGTTCCGGCCGCGTTGAGGTCGAACTGGCGGGCCTGGATCTCGCCGGGGTGGAGCGAGATGATCTCGGTCTTCGCCCCTGCGCCCTGCAACGCACCGCGCGGCTGGTCAAGTTCCACGCGCTCGACGCCGTCGGTGGCCAGAATCCCCACCCGCATCCCCCGGAGTTCCTGTGTCATGGTACGGCTCCCTTCACGAGTCGCTGGTTGTACGACGCGAGCGGTAGGGACACCCGGCAGGGCCTGTCCGCATCTCTTTTCCGGACCGGGGAGTGCAAGGCCCGTCCGAAGATGCCCCGAGCACTGTCTGCGCGCGGTCGGTGAAAGGTGCCGTCCGAGTGGGGACGACCTTCGTCCAGCCGTCGTCGCGAGCGTCGAAGTGCTGTCCAGTATGAGTTCGAGGGAGACGATCCAGGACGGCTCGGCCTTCCCGGCCTGGACCAGGCCGCCGGGCGGGCTCGGCCGCGTGCCAGACGGTGGGGAACATGCCGGAGAGCGTCACGTAGTCGGTTCGCCGCTCCCTGGCCTCTTCCGGCAACACCAGGCAGTTGTGGTCGCCGCAGGTAACGCGCAGCAGTTCGGCCCGCCCGCCGTTGTAGGGACCCACGTCGGCGAAACCGTAGGCGGCGCCGGCCATCCTCGGATTTGTGGGGAGTGGTCAGGCAGAACGCGGTCAGGCCCTTCTTGGGCCTTTCGACATGCGTATCGGGACATTCTTCACGCTCGCGGCGCGCGATCCCTCGTAGACAGCAGCTTTCATGGGTCTTCCCTCGGCGTGTCAGAGCATCGCCGGACGAGACAGACCCTCGAAGCGACCTTCCGAGTCAGACACCGTTACGTGAAGGCAAGGGGGTGTGATTTTCCTGGCCGGGCGACCAGCCGCGCTTAACCCGCGATCGCGAATCCCCGAGCGCCTGCGGCGCGACCCGGGCCTCGGTGAAGGTTCCCAGTCTCCACCTTCCGCCCCCCGTCCGGCATCTCAGTTCAGTCCGGCAACATGCACCGGGGCGCGACTGCTACAGCAGCCGGTCGAACACCGCGGTCACGCCCTCCCAGTGACTGGTCTGCGGGTTCTTCACATCCGGATACATGATTTTGAACGTCTCGGCGAGGGCGACACTGAGACCGCCGATGATCTCGGGGTAGCGCTCTTCGGTCTCCTGGGTGGGTGTCCTGTCAAGGGGAGGATGCGCGGCGAGCTGTTCCAGGATCGGCTTCAGCTCGACCTCCTCGTCGAGCCGCCGGAACCGGTGGATGCACTCCTGGAGGCCCTTGGTGATCGGCAGGTCCCACGGTTCGACGGTGTCCCTGCCGTTGGCCTTGGCCGACGCCTGGCCGACGACCAGGAGGTCGTAGAGCTTGGCGTCGACGAAGTCGCCGTACCGCTTCAGGTCGTTCCTGTCCACGTCGAGGCTTGCGGCGGCGCGGAAGAACCTCTCGAACTTCGACACACCCATCACGGTCATGCCTCTCGCCTCCTCACCGGGAACGGACGACGTCGTTCGCTCCCGCCCGCGCCGCCATCGGCTGTTACCCGGTCGAGATTCGCACAGCCCCCTGCTGAGCGCCTCCGCACCCCAGGCCGAAAAAGGGCACCCCCTCTTCCCCTGGCAGAGCAGCATGAAGTGCGCAGGCATCCCTCGGCCAGCCGTACGACCGTCCGTCCGCAGGAGGCGGCACGGCGTTGCAACGCGGACGAGAATTGCTGACCGGACGACACCACCAGCTCGGGGAAGCGGGACTGCGGTGCAGGTGGATCGCCGGCCTTGCGCTGCGCCTCGAGCACCCGTCGTCGTTTCGTGGTGTTCGGGTGGGTACGTGGCAGCACCATCTCCTGCACGAATGTTCCTGGGCGCACCAGGTCCGCACGCTCACTGGCTCACGTCCCGCAGGGCACCGCCAATTCGGCCGCCGTTTCGCCGGAAAAACGTCAATGGCTTGGCGGCAAGATGGGCAGCCCGGTCGCCGGTCTCTGGCGTCGGCGGCCTGAACGGTGTCCGCAAGCCGGCGGGCGGACGGAGGGATCCCGTGCTCGGACGTGTAGAACGGAAGATCCAACCGCTTGAGGTCGATCACCTGGCTGTCGGCACCCGCATCGGCGGCCCCCTCGACCGCGACACACAGTGCGGTGAAGCTGGTCGACGGGGTGCGCAGCGAACCCCCATTCCGACGACGAGCGGGGGGCGCGCCATCCTGTCAACTTCTTCAGAGCATCTCCAGAGGCGTGGGCCCGCTGGGCGGCGGGAACGCCTCGTCGAGGGCGTCGAGAGCCTCGGTGGGAAGGTGGAGGTCCGCTGCGCCGCGGTTCTGCCGAACGTGGTCGGGTGATCCGGAACGCGGAATAGCGGCCACCCCCTGTTCCAGCACCCAGGCGAGTGCCACCTGGGCCGGCGTGGCTCCGAGGGCCCGGGCCACGGCACCCAGTGCCTCGACCTTCAGGAGTCGCCCCTGCTCGATCGGGGAGTAGGCCATGACCGTCACCCCGGCCTCGCGGCACCCGGGGAGCAGATCCCACTCGATGCCGCGCCGGGAGAGGTTGTACAGCACCTGGTCGACGGCCACTGCGTCGCCACCGGGGAGGGTGGTCAGCTCGACCATGTCGGCGACGTCCAGATTGCTCACGCCCCAGTAACGGATCTTCTCCACCTCCATCAGGTCGGTGAATCCCGCAAGGGTCTCCTCAAGTGGCCACCGTCCCCGCCAGTGCAGCAGGTAGAGGTCCAGCCGTTCCGCACGGAGCCGCCGCAGGCTGCCCTCGCAGGCGGCGACGGTGCCCTTCCGGTCGGCGTGGCCGGGCAGCACCTTGCTGACGAGGAAGACCTCCTCCCCGCGTCCCCGGAGGGCCTCCCCGACGAGCTCCTCGGCTGCGCCGTCGCCGTACATCTCCGCCGTGTCGACGACGGTCATGCCCAGGTCCACGCCCAGCCGCAGCGCGGCGATCTCCTGTTCACGCCGGGCCGGTTCCTCGCCCAGGTACCAGGTGCCCTGCCCGAGCGCCGCGATCTCCTCACCGGAGGGGAGCGCGATCGTTCTGGCCGATTCCACAGACATCTCGGGCCTCCCGTCTGCCGCGGATCCGTGTTACTCGCGCCCGCACCGAGTGCCCAGGTCCGCGCCTCCCGGACAACCGGTGTCGCATGCGCCGCAGGGAGGTCAGGAGGGGCGAGCGGACTGCGCCGAGAGCGTTCCGGGACCGGGTGCGCGGTCGCGCAACGCGACGGCGACCGACACAACGGCGCCGCAGGAGAGGACCGTGGCGAAGCCGATCATCGCGGTCTGCACGGCGAAATGCCGCAGGGCGATGCTGAACAGGACGGAGGGCAGGCCCATTCCCAGGTACGCGACGACGAAGAACACGGCGAGGACCCCCGCGCGTGAGGCGGGCTCGGCCACGGAAACGGCACGTTCGACGCCTCCCTTGAACAGCAGTCCGGAGCCGGCTCCCGACAGGGACACGGCGACCAGGTAGAGCCAGAGCGCCGGGTGGTAGAGGGCGACGGCGCAGAGGACCAGGCCGACCGGGAAGACCACTGCCCCCACGGTCAGGACCCGGGGTAGTGGGAGGCGGCCCAGCACCAGCTGGGCGGCCGCCGCGGAACCGAACATGAGAAAGGCAGCCAGGCCGACCACGAGGTGCGAGTCGGTGTGCAGGGTGCCGTGGAGCACGCTCGCCCCGAGGGAGGAGATCAGGCCGAGGATCGCGAAGGCGAAGGCGCCCAGCGCGCCGGCCGCGCCGAACGTCCGCCCGCCGCCGGGGCGCAGGACGAACCTGCTGGGCGGTTCGGCCGCGGGCAGCTCCAGGTCCACGGTCTCCGGGGTGGACAACACCAGCACCAGGCACACTGCCATGGCGAGCGTGAAGATCGCCTGGGTGGTGATCAGGGGCGTGGGAAGCCACTCGGCGGCGGCTCCGGCGACCAGGGGGCCTGAGGCCAGGCCGCCGAGGTTGGCGGCGGTGGCCACGATGCCGGGCAGCACCGAACCCGTCCGTTCCGGACGGGCCTCGTGGTGGAGGTCGTGCAGGTACGTCGTCGCGGTCGAGGCCATCAGCCCCAGTCCGACGCCGTTCAGGATCCTGCCCGCGATCAGCCCCGGCAGGTCCCGCCACACGATCAGTACGACCGACGCGACGATGCCGACCAGCAGCGCCGGGACGATGATGCGCCGCCGGCCGAGCCGGTCCGACAGGTGTCCCAGTCCGAGGAAGGCGGCCGCTGCGCCCACGACCATCGAGGCGTACGCCACCGTGACCGTGGTCGCGCCGAAGTGGTCCCGGGCCTCGTACAGCGGCCACAGCGGGGTCGGCGCGGTGCCGAAGGCCATCAGCACGGTGAAGGCCACCGCCACGAACCAGAAGCCGGTCGTGTGCGAGGCACGGCGCCGGGCGGGGGCGCGGGGCAACAGGTCGGCGGGAGCGGGTCCTGGGATCCGGTGGGTCGGGTCATCGGGAGCGTCGGCTGTGGGACGGCTCAGCGGCGTCGGGACGGCAGGCAGGGGTACCCCTCCTCGGGCGGAAGTGGATGGCACCTTCCATCCTCCTCACCAGCCGGGATCAGTGCCAACGAATGTTTTTGCTGAGCTCGAGCAATGCGAGTGATACTTCTCGTGTGGAGCTACGTCAGCTGGAGCACTTCATCGCGGTCGCCGAGGAGCTGAGTTTCACGCGTGCCGCCCGTCGGCTGCACGTGGTGCAGTCCGGGGTGTCCGCCGCGATCCGCTCTCTGGAGCGCGATCTCGGCTGCGCGCTGTTCGAGCGCTCGTCGCAGCAGGTCCGGCTCACCGGGGCGGGCGCGGCGCTGCTGCCGGAGGCTCGGACCACCCTGGACGCCGCCCAGGCGGCCCAGGACGCCGTGCGCGCCGCGCAGGACACGCTGCGCGGCACGGTGAATGTGGGCGCCATGGCCTCGGTCGAGGTGGTGGACCTGCCTGCGCTCCTCGGGCAGCTGCACGCGCGGCATCCGGCGATCGACGTCCGGCTACGGCTGGCGACGACCGGGTCGGCGGGACTGGCGCACGCACTGCTCAGCGGGGACCTGGACGTGGCCTTCCTGTCGCTGCCTGAGCACAAACCCGCCGGGATCGACGCACGGGAGCTGGCCACCGTGCCTCTCGTCCTGGTGGTGAGCGCCGCCCATCCGCTCGCGCAGCGGGGAAAGGTGGCACTTGCGGACCTCGCGGAGGAGCCCTTCGTGGACTTCCCGCCGGGCTACGGCAACCGCGAGGTGGTCGACCGGGCGTTCGCGGTGGCGGGCGTCGTACGCCGGGTGGCACTGGAAGTGCCCGACATCGACATGGGGGCGGCACTGGTCCGGCACGGTCTGGGCATCGCCTTCCTGCCCGCGTTCGCCGTTGCCCGCACCCCGGGCCTGCACGTCCTGGACGTCCACGGCACCATGCTCCGCTGGAGCATGCATCTGGGCACGTCGTCGACCCGGCGGCCCAGCTCGGCCCTGCGGGCGCTGCTCGACCTGGTCGACCTCCACGTCATCCCCCTGTGACGCCCGGGCCGCGGCCCGGACGTCACCCGTCGGTGGTGTCCGGCCCCCTGCGTGCGCCTCGCTCCGGCCGCGACATCTGCCGCAGCATCCGCTGACGCTCAGGCTGCCGTCGTCCACAGGCGGCGTCGGACACCTTCTCGGCCCCTTCGAGGCTGGTGCCGAAGGCCCCGCCGATCATCGCGATGGCGGTGATGAACCAAGGCCCCCGTCTTCTGGCGCGACGTTGATCAACCGAGGAAGAACCACCCACCCACTGCAGCTCTGTAACAGGGCAGCCCGCCCAACTGCCGCTGGCACCGCTCACACAACATTTCTAGCGGGCATCAGCCGGGGCCGCCCAGCACGATCTTCCACACTCGGGTCGCCACCTGGAGGTTCAGCCGGTCCTCGACGTTCGCGAGGTCGTTGCCGCTGATGTCGCGGATGCGCTGGAGCCGATAGCGCAGCGTGCTGCGGTGGATCGCGAGGGAGTCCGCGGCCTCGTCGTAGTTGCCGCCGCAGTCGAAGTACCGGGACAGGGTCTCCACCATGGCCGTGTGGTGCCGGGAGTCGTAGTCGATGAGCTGCCCGAGCCACTCCTGGACGAACGTCTCCAGTTCCCGGTAATCGTTGCCCGGCCCCAGGATGCGGTAGAGGCCGAGCTCGTCGAAGAACGTCGTGCCGTAGTGCTCGCGGGAGTGGCGGCGTACTTCCAGGGCGCGCTGCGCCTCCTGGTAGTGGTGGGGGATGTCACCCAGGGAGTCGCAAGGGGCGCTCACCCCGATCGTCCCGGACCGTGTCCCGGTCTCCCGGGCGAGCGCCTCGTACAACGCGCGGGCGTGCGGCCTGTCGTCGGCGACCAGGACCACGTGGTCGGAACGTCGGGTCAGCAGCGAGCGCATGCCCACGGCAGAGGCCGCCCGTCCCACGGTCTGCGCGAAGGAATCGTCCACAGTCCGGTTCGGCCACTGCACCACGACGATGTAGTGGCTGCGGTGCAGGTCGTGTCCGACTGCCTCGGACCGGGCGTAGGCGCTCCCCTCGTCCGTCCCTGCCAGGAGGTCGTCGACCAGCCCGCGGTGCAGCCTCAGCTCCACTTCGGCCAGATTGCGCAGGTGCGCCAGCTCCGGGGCGAGCGACGCGGCGGCGTGTTCCAGCGCGAGCACGGTGTGCTCGTCGGCCTCGTCCCGGGCATCGACCAGGGCCAGCACGCCCAGGATCTCGCCGTGCGGGCGGACCAGGGTGATCAGCCGGTCCTTTATCCGCACCGGCCCGGCCTGACGGGCGACGGCGTGCAGCATTTCGTCCTGGCGCACGGGGTCAGGCTCGGGATAGGGGTCGGGGCGGCTGGGGCCGGTCCAGGACCTCAGCCGACCGAAGCGGTCCTCGACCAGAGCGGGGAATCCAGTGAGCCTGTGCAGCGCGCGGGTGATGGCTTCCTCGCCGCCGCTCGAGGCAGCGACGTCGGCCATGAGCGCGTGAACGGCCCGCTGGTACCTCAGCTCGGCCACGACGGAGATCTGCTGCCGCTGGAGGGCTGTGCGTTCGTCCCTCAGTCGGTGCAGCTCAAGCGCGTCCTCGCGTTGGCGTCGGTATGCGAAGGCGACTGACAGTGCAGCAGCGGTGTGCCGGACGAGTGTGGCGAGCAGGGAGCGCTCGGCCTCGGTGGGCCGGGAGCGGGACGTCACCACGAGGTAGCCGTGGAGTCTGTCAAGTCCGCGTAGCCCCAGGGCCCGGCCCCAGGGCCTGCCGGGTACGGTCACAGGGCCGTCCTGCCCGGCCAGCTCCCGCACCCTCCGGTTCACGGCCGCGGCATGCGTCTGCCGGTTCCTCGGGCTGGGGACCAGGTCGCCGTCCACCTTGAGGTATCCGGCCTCGGCGCTGTATGGCCCTGCGGCGGCTATGTGGTCCATGGCCAGGCGCAGGATCTCGTCTTCGTCCGGGGTGTCGAACAGGGCGCGGGAGAGCGCCATCAGTTCGCGGAGGGCATGATCGACCAGGGTTGGAGCGGGTGGGCGGGGCCCTCTCCGCGCGGCCGTGGGGTGCCGCCCGCCGCTGCCCCGCGGGGGGCTGCCCTTCCGGTCGGAGCAGCGGCGGTACAGATTGTGCGCCCGGCTGCTGGCCATGGGATCACTCCGTTCTACCCGAGCCTACAGGCGAGCGGTGGTACCCGCTCTCGGGCCGGCTCATCCGAGATGTTCGGATTCTTCCTCTCGTACTCGTGGGGCGACCGGACCCGTGCATTCCTGACTCGCCAGGCGCAGGCGTGGAGGCACCCGGTTCGTCACCCTGGGGAGTGCTCGAGATCTTCCGTGCGCACGGGTGGGAAACCGGCGGAGGTCCCACCCCTACCTGAACGAGTGTGATCCGGAGAGTCGACGCGGGCGCCGTACCGGGAGGAGTTCCTCATGGCCAAGGCAGTGGGCATCGACCTGGGCACCACCAACTCGGTGATCGCCGTGTGGGAGGGCGGCGAGCCGTCCGTCGTGCCCAACAGCGAGGGCAACCGCACGACACCGTCCGTGGTGGCCTTCACCGACACCGGGGAACGCCTGGTGGGCCAGCTGGCCCGGCGCCAGGCGATCCTCAACCCCAAGGGCACCATCTACTCGGCCAAGCGGTTCATCGGGCGGCACTTCGACGAGATCTCCGACGAGGCCAAGGCGGTGGCGTACGACGTCGTCGAGGGCGACGGCGGGGCGGCCCGCTTCAAGGTGCGCGACAAGCTCTATGCGCCTGAGGAGATCAGCGCACAGGTGCTGCGCAAACTCGCCGACGACGCCTCCAAGCAGCTCGGGGAGCGGGTCACAGAGGCGGTCATCACGGTGCCCGCCTACTTCAACGACGCTCAGCGCACCGCCACCAAGGACGCCGGACGGATCGCGGGACTGGAGGTGCTGCGGATCATCAACGAGCCGACGGCGGCCGCCCTCGCGTACGGCATGGACAAGAAGCAGCACGAGACCGTCCTCGTCTTCGACCTGGGCGGTGGCACCTTCGACGTGAGCATCCTCGACGTCGGCGACGGCGTGGTGGAGGTGCGCTCCACCGCCGGCGACAGTCACCTGGGTGGCGACGACTTCGACCGGCGTCTGGTGGATTACCTCGCGGACGACTTCCAGAAGGCGAACGGCATCGACCTGCGGAAGGACCCGCAGGCGCTGCAACGACTGTTCGAGGCGGCGGAGAAGGCCAAGACCGAGCTGAGTTCGGTGGCGCAGACGCAGGTCAGCCTGCCGTTCATCACCGCCGATGCCTCGGGCCCCAAGCACCTCACCGACTCGATCATGCGGTCCACGTTCGAGCAGATCACCGCCGACCTGGTCGAGCGGACCATGGGACCGGTGCAGCAGGCCATGGCCGACGCCAAGGTCGGCGAGAGCGACATCGACGAGGTCATCCTCGTAGGCGGCTCCACCCGCATCCCCGCCGTCCAGAACCTGGTTCGCCGGCTGACCGGCGGCAAGGACCCCAACATGAGCGTCAATCCCGACGAGGTCGTGGCGCTGGGCGCCGCGATCCAGGCCGGGGTCCTCAAGGGCGAGGTCAAGGACGTCCTGCTGCTCGACGTCACGCCCTTGTCGCTGGGCGTGGAGACGCGCGGCGGAGTGATGACGAAGATTGTCGAGCGGAACACCACCATCCCCGTGCGCCGCAGCGAGACCTTCTCCACCGCCGAGGACAACCAGCCCGCCGTCGACATCGTCGTCCTCCAGGGCGAGCGCGAGCGGGCCGCCGACAACCGGGTGCTGGGCCGGTTCCAGCTCACCGACATCCGCCCGGCGCCGCGGGGCGAACCACAGGTCGAGGTCACCTTCGACATCGACGCCAACGGCATCCTCAACGTCAGCGCGCGCGACAAGGACACCGGCAAGGAACAGGGCATCACCATCAGCGAGAGCTCCAACCTGGACCGCAGTGAGGTCGAGCGCATGGTCGAGGAGGCCGAGCACAACCGGGGCCAGGACCAGGCACTCCGCGAGGCCGTCGACGCCCGCAACGAACTCGACGCGATCGCCTACCAGGTCGAGAAGCGCCTCGCCGAACTGGGCGACGCAGCGCCCGCGCACGAAAAGGCACGCGCCGAGATGCTCGTGTCCGACGCCCGGGCGGCGGTCAAGGAAGAGGCAGGCGTGGAGCGCGTGCGGCCCCTGACCTCCGAACTCCAGCAGGTGCTCGCCGGGCTGGCGGCCCATCAGGGCGCCGCTGCCACGAGCGGTCCCGGCCAGGACGCCGCCACCGGCGGTCCCACGAGTGGCGGTGCCGGTACCGATGATGTCATCGACGCCGAGTTCGACAAGGGCTGAGGCGCGCCATGCCCACCCACCCCCAGGAACCCGACCGGGCCGGGTCGGATCCGGTCGAACCGGTCCCGGAAGGCGCCGTACGCCCTCCTCGCGGGGATTTGCCGCAACCGGGCCCGCCAACCCGGCCGGAAGCGGCGAACGGCGAACCGGGACCCGATGCCGCCGGCCCCGCGCCTGCCGAGGACGAGTACACGACCGCGATCCAGGAACTGGAGGACCGCTGGCGGCGCGCACTCGCCGACCTCGACAACTTTCGCAAGCGTCACGCCAGGGAACTGGAGCGCGAACGGGCGGTCGAGCGGTCCCGCACGGCGGCCGCCTTCCTGCCCGTCCTCGACAACCTCGAACTCGCCCTGACCCATGCCGACGCCGATCCGGGCGCGATCGTGGAGGGCATCCGGGCGGTCCGCGACCAGGCGGTGAACGTCCTCGAACTGCTCGGCTACCCGCGGCACGCGGAGACCGGCGTCGCCTTCGACCCGGCCCGGCACGAGGTGGTCGGCGTCGTCCAGGACCCCGACGCCCCACCGGGCACGGTCGTCGAGGTGCTGCGCCCCGGCTACGGGGACGGCGAGCGGCAGCTCAGGCCGGCCGCGGTGACCGTCGCGAAGCGGGAGTGACCGGTCATGGCGCGGGACTTCTACGAGGTGCTGGGCGTGTCGCGGAGCGCGAGCCAGGACGAGATCCAGCAGGCATATCGCAAACTCGCCCGCAGGCACCACCCCGACGTCAACAAGGACCCCGGGGCGGAGGAGCGTTTCAAGGACCTCAACGAGGCATACAGCGTCCTGTCCGATCCCAAGACCCGGGCCCGCTACGACCGCTTCGGCGAGGATTTCCGCAAGATCCCGGAGGACTTCGACGAACGGGTCGCGGCGGGAGCGGGCGGCGGCTTCCGCGGTCGGAGGACCGCAGGCACGGGCGGTCCTCGCGTCCGGTACGCCACCGGCTTCGGCGAGGACTTCGGAGCGGAGGGCATCGACATCGAGGACCTGCTCGGCTCCATGTTCGGAGCCGGCGCCGCCCGAGGCGGCGTCCCCGGAGCGGACCAGGAGGCCGAGCTGCCGCTCACCGTCGAGGAGGCGTACCGAGGCGGCCGTCGTACCGTCACGCTCGCCGGTCCCACCGGGCAGCCGCGGCGGTACGAGGTCGACGTGCCGCCGGGCGTCACCGACGGGCAGCGCATCCGGCTGGCGGGCGAGGGCGGCCGGGGCAGTGGTGACGCCCCCGCGGGCGACCTGTACCTGCGGGTGCGTATCCAGCCCCACCCCCGGTTCCGGCTGGACGGCCGCGATGTGCACGTCCAGGTCCCGGTCGCCCCCTGGGAGGCGGCCCTGGGTGCGACTGTGCCGGTGCCCACCCCCGGCGGTGGCACGGCCAAGGTCACGGTGCCCGCAGGCTCGTCCAGCGGCCGGCGGCTGCGGCTGCGCGGCGAGGGCATGCCGAACCCGCGCGGCGCGAACGGCGACCTGTACGCCGAACTTCGCATCATGGTGCCGCCCACCCTCGGCGACCGGGAGCGCGAACTGTTCGAGGAGCTCGCCGCCACCTCCTCGTTCGACCCCAGGAGGACGCGATGAACAACCGACCCGCGGGAGCGGCAGGCATCGGCCGGGCCGGCGTGGGCAACCGTCCGGTACGAACGGGCGCCGACCTCACCGCCTCGACGGCTGTCCGGTACGCGCTCGTGCCCACCCCCAGGCTCTCCCTCGACGCCGTGGCCCGTCGCTCGGGCCTCCACCCCGATCTGATCCGCCGGTTCGTCGCCCTCGGCCTGATCGACGCCGAACGCGACGCCGCGGGGCACCTGGTGTTCGACCCCACTGCCCCGGCCGCCCTCGCCCGCATCCAGCGGCTGCGCACCGGACTCTGCCTCAACTACGCATCCATCGGCCTGGTGCTCGACCTGCTCGACCGCATCAGCCTGCTCGAAGCCGCCCTGCGCGGCCGCGGCACGAGGAGTGAAACACCCCCATGGACATGAACCGTCTCACCCAGAAGTCCCAGGAAGCCCTCCAAGAGGCCCAGACCACGGCCGGCCGCATGGGCCAGACCGAGGTCGACGGGGAACACCTGCTGCTCGCACTTCTCGATCAGGAGGACGGTCTGATCCCGCGGTTGCTGCAACAGGCCGGCACCGAGCCGAAGGAACTGCGCGCTGCCGTGCGCGAGGAACTCTCCCGCCGCCCGAAGGTCACCGGCCCCGGCGCGGCACCCGGCCAGGTCTTCGTCACTCAGCGCCTCGCTCGCCTGCTCGATGCCGCCGAACGGGAGGCCAAACGCCTCAAGGACGAGTACGTGTCCGTGGAACACCTCCTGCTCGCCCTGGCCGAGGAGGGCTCTTCAACCGCCGCCGGGCGACTGCTCAAACAGGCCGGCATCACCACGGACTCGTTCCTGAGCGCGCTCACCCAGGTCCGCGGCAACCAGCGCGTCACCTCCGCCAACCCCGAAGTGGCCTACGAGGCTCTGGAGAAGTACGGCCGCGACCTGGTCCTCGAGGCTCGGTCCGGGCGGCTGGACCCGGTCATCGGCCGTGACGCGGAAATCCGCCGCGTCACCCAGATCCTCAGCCGCAAGACCAAGAACAACCCCGTCCTCATCGGCGACCCCGGCGTCGGCAAGACCGCCATCGTCGAGGGCCTCGCCCAGCGCATCGTCCGCGGCGATGTCCCCGAGGGCCTGCGCGACAAGACGGTGTTCGCCCTCGACATGGGCTCCCTGGTCGCCGGCGCCAAGTACCGCGGCGAGTTCGAGGAACGCCTCAAGGCCGTGCTGTCCGAGGTGAAGGCCGCCCAAGGGCGCATCCTGCTCTTCGTCGACGAACTCCACACCGTCGTCGGCGCGGGCGCCGCCGAAGGGGCCATGGACGCGGGCAACATGCTCAAGCCGATGCTCGCCCGCGGCGAACTCCACATGATCGGCGCCACCACCCTCGACGAGTACCGCAAGCACATCGAGAAGGACGCCGCCCTCGAACGCCGCTTCCAGCAGGTCCTGGTCGACGAGCCGAGCGTGGAGGACACCATCTCCATCCTGCGCGGACTGCGCGAACGCCTCGAGGTCTTCCACGGCGTGAAGATCCAGGACACCGCGCTGGTCTCCGCGGCCACCCTCAGCCACCGCTACATCACCGACCGGTTCCTGCCCGACAAGGCCATCGACCTCGTCGACGAGGCGTGCGCCCGGCTGCGTACCGAGATCGACTCGATGCCCGCCGAACTCGACGAGATCACCCGCCGCGTCACCCGCCTGGAGATCGAGGAGGCGGCCCTGTCCAAGGAGAGCGACTCCGCCAGCAGAACCCGCCTGGAGGAGCTGCGCAGGGAACTGGCCGACCTGCGCGGCGAGGCCGACGCCAAACACGCCCAGTGGGAGGCCGAACGCCAGGCCATCCGCCGCGTGCAGGAACTGCGCCAGGAACTGGAGCAGGTCCGCCACGAGGCGGAGGAGGCCGAACGCGCCTACGACCTCAACCGCGCCGCCGAACTCCGCTACGGCCGACTTCGGGACCTGGAGCGCCGACTCGCCGCAGAAGAGGAGCAACTGGCCGCCAAACAAGGGCAGAACCGGCTGCTGCGCGAGGTCGTCACCGAGGAGGAGATCGCCGAGATCGTCGCCGCGTGGACCGGCATCCCCGTCGCCCGCCTCCAGGAGGGCGAACGCGAGAAACTGCTGCGCCTCGACGAGATCCTGCGCGAGCGCGTCATCGGTCAGGACGAAGCCGTCAAACTCGTCACCGACGCCATCATCCGCGCCCGCTCCGGCATCCGCGACCCTCGCCGCCCCATCGGCTCGTTCATCTTCCTCGGCCCCACCGGCGTCGGAAAGACCGAGCTGGCCAAGACCCTCGCCCGGACTCTGTTCGACTCCGAGGAGAACATGGTCCGCCTCGACATGAGCGAGTACCAGGAGCGGCACACCGTCAGCCGGCTCATGGGCGCACCGCCCGGATACGTCGGCTACGAGGAAGGCGGCCAGCTCACCGAGGCCGTACGCCGCAAGCCGTACTCGGTCGTGCTGTTCGACGAGATCGAGAAGGCGCACACCGATGTCTTCAACACCCTGCTGCAGATCCTCGACGACGGCCGCATCACCGACGCCCAGGGCCGCACCGTCGACTTCCGCAACACCGTGATCATCATGACGTCCAACATCGGCTCCGAGCACCTCCTCGACGGCGCCACCGCCGAAGGTGAGATCAAGCCCGACGCCCGCGCCCTGGTGATGGGCGAGCTGCGCGGGCACTTCCGCCCGGAGTTCCTCAACCGCGTCGACGACATCGTGCTGTTCAAACCGCTCGGCGAGCGGCAGATCGAGCGGATCGTGGAGCTGCAGTTCGACGAACTGCGGCAGCGGCTCGCCGAACGCCGCATCACCGTCGAACTCACCGCCGCTGCCCGGGAAGTGATCGCCCACCAAGGCTACGACCCGGTGTACGGGGCCCGGCCACTGCGCCGCTACATCTCCCACGAGGTCGAGACACTGGTCGGACGCGCCCTGCTGCGCGGCGACGTCCAGGACGGCGCGACGGTCCGCGTCGACGCCGAACACGCAGAGCTGGTGGTCACCTACGACCAGCCCGAGGACGTGAAGGGAGCGCAGGCGGCATGAGCACGATGCAGGCGACCACCGTCAGTTGTCCCAACTGCGGGCGCACCAACCGGGTACCCGTGGCCGCCGAGGGCCGCCCCAAGTGCGGCCACTGCAAGCAGTCCCTCCCGTGGATGGTGGACGCGGGCGACGACGACTTCACCGAGGTCGCCGAGCGGGCCGACGTCCCCGTCGTGGTCGACCTGTGGGCCACCTGGTGCGGCCCCTGCCGCATGGTCAGCCCCGCGCTGGAGAAGGTCGCCACCGACCTCGCCGGCCGCATCAAACTCGTCAAGGTCGACATCGACAAGAACCCGCGGCTGTCGCAGCGTTTCGAGGTACAGGCGGTACCGACACTGCTCGTCCTCGACCAGGGCGAGACGGTCGCCCGGCAAACGGGGGGGGGCACCCGCCCCCGCTCTGCGCCAGTGGGTGGAACAATCGATCACGGCCCGGGAAGGGTGATCCGGATGACCCTGCACGCAGACCCCCACCTCGCGCTCGTCCGGCCGGTCCAGCCGCTGACCCCAGAAGGGTGTCAGGAGTGTCTGCTGCTCGGCTCCCCGTGGGTCCACCTGAGGCTCTGCCTGACCTGCGGGCACGTCGGCTGCTGTGACTCCTCGCCGAACAAGCACGCGCGTAGGCACGCAGCTGCCGACGCCCATCCGATCGTGCAGTCGTTCCAGCCCGGCGAGGAATGGCGCTGGTGCTACGTTCACGAGGCGTTCGTCTGATGTGCGGCGACCAGCCGCTGCCGGGCGGAGAACCGGTGCCGGAGGAAGCAGACGAGGCCGTCTTCTGGGAGACCCCGGACATCTACGGCGCGTATCCGCGCCTTACGGAGGACCAGATAGCACGTCTGGCGGAGCACGGGCAACGCCGGAGCATGGCTCCGAACGACGTGCTGATCCAGGAGGGGGAGCGCTGCGAGACGTTCTTCGTCGTCCTCAGCGGTACCGTCGCCGTCGTCGAGGACTACGGCACTCCCAAGGAACACGTGCTGCGCGTGCACGGCCCCGGTCGCTTCATCGGCGAACTCGGGCTGCTGCACGGACAGGTGGCCTTCTACACCGCTGTCGCCAGGGACCCGGGCGAGGTCCTCGTCGTCTCCTTGGCCCAATTGCGCCACCTGGTGTCCCAGGACTCCACCATCGGGGACCTCGTGCTGCGCGCCTGTCTGGGCCGTCGCGCGCTGCTCGTCGGACAGGGCGCCGGCTTCCGCATCATCGGCTCGCGCTACTCGCCCGACACCCGGCGGCTGCGCGAGTTCGCCATCCGCAACCGGCTGCCGCACCGCTGGATCGACCTGGAGACCGACGAGGAGGCCGAGGACCTGCTGCGTCGCTTCGGCGTCGGCCCGGAGGAGACACCGCTCGTCATCTGGCGGGACACCACCCTGTTGCGCAACCCCAGCAACGCGGAACTGGCCCGGCTCATCGGCCTGCCGTCACTGCCCGCCGGAAACCGTCACGGCGACGTCCTCATCGTCGGCTCCGGACCCGCCGGCCTCGCTGCCGCGGTGTACGCCGCCTCCGAGGGCCTGAGCACCACCGTGGTGGAGGCGATGGCCACCGGCGGCCAGGCCGCCACGTCGTCCCGCATCGAGAATCTGCTCGGCTTCCCCGCCGGCATCTCAGGCGCCGAACTCACCGAACGCGCCGTGCTCCAAGCCGACAAGTTCGGCGCCAGGATCAGCATTCCGCTGGAGGCGACCGGTCTCCATCCCAAGGACGAGGACCACTACGTGGTGGCGTTCGCCGACGGCAGCGAGATCGCCGCCCGCGCCGTCGTCCTGGCCACGGGCGCCCGCTACCGCCGGCTCCAGGTGCCCGGCATCGAACGCCTGGAGGGAACGAGCGTCCACTACTCGGCGACCGTCTACGAGGCCCAGCAGTGCCGCACCGACCCGGTGGCCGTCGTCGGCGGAGGCAACTCGGCGGGCCAGGCGGTGCTGTTCCTCGCCGGGTACGCGCCGAAGGTTCACCTGCTGGTCCGAGGACCCAGCCTTGAGGCCAACATGTCCCGCTACCTGGTCGACCAGGTCGAACGCCATCCGCGGGTGGAGGTCATGCTGCACACCGAGGTCACCGAGGTCATCGGCCAGGAGGTGCTGGAGGAGCTCGACGTGGTCGACAACCGCACGGGCGGGCACCGCCGACTCGCGGTACGGGGCCTGTTCGTCTTCACCGGCGCCGACCCCCACACCGAGTGGCTCGCCGGCATCATCGCCCTCGACTCCCGCGGCTTCGTCCTCACCGGCCCGGAGGCCCAGGAAGCCTGCGCCTACCCCGAGGTGTGGCACGGCCGCGGGCGCTCGTGCATGACCCTGGAGACCAGCCTGCCCGGGGTCTTCGCGGTAGGGGACGTCCGTAGCGGCTCGGTGAAACGGGTGGCCTCCGCGGTCGGCGAAGGCGCTATGAGCATCCACTTCGTGCACCGCCACCTGGGCCGCACGGCCGCGCACGGCGGCACCGACAACTCACCGCACACCCGTCCGAAGGAGTCCGCTTGGCTCGCATGACGCCCAGGAGATGCGGGACCTGCGAGATCTGACGCGGTCACGGACAGCGATGACGCAGGAACGGGCTCGGATGATCCAGCGACTGGAGAAGGTGCTCCAGGACGCCGGGTTCAAGCTGACATCGGTGGCCTCCCAGGCGTACTCGAAGTCCGCGCGGACGCTCCTGGACGCGCAGGTGGAGGGAGAGCGCGATCCAAAGGTCCTGGCCTCTCTGATCAAGGGCCGCTTGCGGTCCACAAGGGAGAGGCTGGAGGAGGCACTCGGGCACCGTTTCCGCGTCGAACACCGCAGGGTACTCGCCCGCCGACTGCTGGCGGCCGAGATCGGCCTGGAGATGTCGGTCTTCCCCTCCTCCGGGCACCTTGCCTCCTGGGCGGGTCTGCCAGGGCAACAACGCCTCGGGCGGCAAGCGGCGCTCGGGTCGCACCCGGCCGGGGGGCCAGATTCAGAGACTGCCGACACAATCGGGGCGGCGCCGACCAGAGAACCTGTCGAGACCGGCGACGCGATGCCCGCCGTCGCCGCGTCCGACTCACCTGAACCGGTAGCAGAACCGAGCCCAGCAAGTGACAACGACCAGGTGGGGAGCTGCACCCCCATGTCGCCCGCCCAGTCGGGGGCCGAGTTCTCGCATTCCGAGTGCGCCTGGGAATGAAGCCGACCTGCAGCGGTGGTGCTGTTCATCGCCATCGACCTCAGCGCACGGTGTGGGGTACTCACCGCCATTTGTTGTCTGGATCAACTTTCAGGTCGACACCTCAGACATCGGCGCCACATGTTTTCGGAAGTTTCAAAACCTCATCCACTTGGGCCGTACGCGGTCCGCGAGCAGCCCTACCGCGGCACCGCAGACCGAGAACAGCAGGAAGAAGGCGCTGCTGGCGAGTCCGAAGGCGAACGAGGACAGGCCGAGGTCCTTGCGGATCGGATCAGCGGCGAGGCCGAGCACGGACTTGTCGGCGAAGTTGATCACCATGAAGACGACCAGCAGTGCGGTGACGACCCATGCGCGGCGTCGGGGGCCCTCACGGCCCTCGGGCGGTGAGCGGGCACAGCGGGTACGACGTCGGTGTCGGGCACAAGGGCTCCGCGGGAGACGAGCGAAACGGGGAAGGGCAAAAGGGAAGGGGCGGAGAGCGGCCCGGACCCGGGTGCGGGTCCGGGCGGTGCTCAGGAGAGCGGGACCCCGGCGATCGCGATGCGTTCCATGACGCGACGTTGCGGGTAGTAGTCGTTGATCGCGTAGTGCTGGACCGCGATGTTGTCCCAGATCGCGACGGAGTCCGGCTGCCAGCGGAAGCGCACCTGGTACTCAGGGATCCGGGCCTGCAGCACGAGCCCGTGGAGCAACTCGCGGCTCTCTTCCTCGCCGAGTCCGACGATGCGCGTGGTGAACGGTTCGTTGACGTACAGCAGCCGGCGCCCGGTCGCAGGATGCCGGACCACCACGGGGTGCTCGACCGCCGGCAGGGTCTGTCGTAGCGCGGCGATCCGCTCCTGCGTCATCGTCGCACCCCAGGTGGGCACCCAATCGTGTTCGGCCGTGAGGCCCTCGATCCGCTGCTTCGTCGCGTCGGGGAGGTTGTCGTAGGCGGCGCCCATGTCGGCCCATAGGGTGTCCCCGCCGGAGGCCGGGATCTCGACGGCGCGCAGTACCGAACCAAGGGCCGGGGCCGCCATGAACGAGTGGTCGCTGTGCCAGATGTTCTCGTTGCCCACGGTCATGGCGTCCTTGGCCAGCCGGGAGACGCCGGCCCGGTCGCCCTTCGGGAAGAAGGGGTTGGCCTCCGGCTCGCCCAAGAGCCCGGCGAGCGCGGCGTGGTCCTCCGGGCCGAAGTCCCGTTGGTCGCGGAAGAAGATCACCTTCCATTCCAGCAGCGCCTGGCGGAGCTCGTCGGCCAGGTCCGCACCGATCGGGTGGGAGAGGTCGACGCCCGTGATCTCGGCGCCGATGTGCGGGGTGAGCGGGTGAACGCCCAGGATCCGGTACTCGCCCGGAGCCGTGCCGGGTGCGGTGCGCTCCAGGATGCGCTTGCCGAACCGGATCAGTGGCTTGTCGAGAACGGGGTGGGGCGTCGAGGCGGCGGTGCCGGCCATTGCAGTCCTCCACAGCGGGAACGGCTGATTTCGTTACCGGAAGTATCGATATTTGAATATGGGGCCGCAAGGGCTCGGGGCAACGAACTTCACGAATCGGGGCGGGCCGGTGTCGCCGTCAGGGCCGCGCCGGGCGGCCCGGCGTCACCGTCAGGGCCTCGCCGCCACGGCACGTGCGACCAGCTCGACCACCTCGTCGACGAAACGGCCGTCGAGCGGCTCCTGCTCTCCCAGCAGGCGGAACACCAGTGGCGCCGCCACCAGGGTCGACGCGGCCGCGACATCGACGTCGGCCCGCACGTCCCCCCGCTCGATTCCGCGCTGCAGAATCACACGCGTCTGCGCCGTCACGCGGGAGCTGTACGTCGCGTACGCGCTCCGAGCGGTACCCGCCTTGGCCGCCGCACCCATGAGCTCGGCCAGCAGACGGTCCGTGCCGGGCAGGCGGTAGACCTCCAGACGCGCCGTCAGCAGTGCGTGCAGTTCGCCACGGAAATCCCCGAGGTCGGCGACGGAAACCGGGCCGACCCGGCTCTCCGCGGCGGCGAGAATCAGATCCTGCTTGGTCGGCCAGCGCCGGTAGATGGCCGGTTTACTCACCTCGGCCCGGGACGCCACCGCGTCCATCGTGACCGCGTCCATACCCTGCTCCGTAACCAGGGAGAGCACCGCGTCGAGCACCACCCTCGTGACCCGCTCCTCACGTGGCCGCCCCGGCCCACGCTTCTCCGCCTGGATCTGCCGTCCACCCATGACCACGAGACTAGAGGGCGCCCACCGGCTGAGGCACACGAGGTCGGAACCGTGCGACAGCGGAAATCCGACGGGAGAGCCCTGCCGCCACTGTCGGCCCTTTCTGAACGGGCCAACTGGCTCGCCGGGATGCGGGGGTCGAGCGTCGTACAAGCGCACCCGCCGCAGCCCGTGCTCGTCCATGACCTTGTACACCCGCTCACGCAGCTGCCACCCGTTGAGTGCCCTGCCGAGTTCATCCACGAGTCTTCTCGGCCACCTGCATGGCCCTGAAACACGTCAGCGCCTCCCTAACCAGATCGGGCAGGGGAAGCTGCCGCTCAGCGGCGAGAGATTTCGTGTCCTTCTCCACCACGGTCCTGTTCCCCATCAGGGTCCGCGTGTTGGAAACGGCCAGGGCGGCCCTGCCCAGGTCGGCCCAGCGCATGCCGCAGATCTCCGCCGGCCGCAGGCCCATCAGGGAGAGAAGGAGAGGGCCGTAGAGGCGATCATCCTCAACCGCGCGCACGAAGGCATGAACCTCCCCGACGTTCCAGGGCTGCACCACTGCCTTGGCGCTGCGCTCCGCCTTGCGTACCTTCCGAGGGATCACGACCTCCTGGGCAACGTTCACGGCGACCAGGCGCCTGGCCACTGCCCGCTTCAGTGCCTCCTCCAGCCGCGCCAGGGACATCTCAACCGAGGTCACCCCCAGCCCCGTGCCCGTCTCGCCACCACGAACGCGGCCCTCCCGAAGCGCCCACCTCATCCACGCCTCGACGTGGCCCTCGCTCAGTTCCTGTAGCCGGACGTGCCCAAGCCTCCCCCAGACACGACCCAGGGTCATCGTGTAGCTGTAGACGGTGCTCTCCTCCAGGTCCTCCGCCTTCCTGTGGAGCCACCGATCGAGCCATTCGTTCACCGTGATCTTGTTGGGCTCGACGAACCTCCCCTCGTAGCGACGATTCGTGATGCGGGCGTACTCGACCTTCGCTTCCCTCAGCGTGCCGAAGGTACGGGTCAACTGCTTGCGCTTCCCGGTAGCGGGATCGCTCCCTACATCGACCACAAACCGATAGTGCACGGGTCTGCAAGGCAGGTTGCAGTAGTACGGGTGCGTGCTCGTGCAGCAGGCGACTGCGAGTCTCGGCCAGATCTCAGTGGATCGCGGTCGAGGAGCGGTGCCGGGGCGAGGCTCGGCGGCCTCCGCCGCCCGAGTGGCTGCTGCGACGCGGCATCGGCAACGGGCGCCCGGCGACCCTCGTGGCGGCTGCCACGGAACGTCTGGAAGTGAGCCGCGGACCTGCCGGAAGACTCGCTGTTCGTGGGGCCGCCCCGGGGGAAACGCGTCGGGGCAGAATGGGCGCATGGGTGTCCGACGTGGGCGTTTGTCGCGTGATGAGCCATCGAACCGCGGGCTGGTGGCTGACCGCCCTCGTCGGGGCCCTCGCGCCGGCCGCCCTGGTGCTCGTCGCCGTGCTCGAAGGCGGACTGACCACGGCCCACCGCATGGCGCAGATCCTCGCGCTGGTCGTCCTCTCAGCCCTGACAGTTTTCCTGCGATACGTCACGGAGCAGCGTGAACGTGCGCTGAGCCGGGCATACGCGGACGGTGTCATCGAGGCCCGCTCACCGGCCGGATCGTTCTATCCGCTCGCCGAGCGGATCGCATCTTCCCTCAGCCTGACGACGCTGCCGAAGGACGGGAAGGTCGAACTCCACGCCGGACACCGCGGCGCCCACGGACGGGTCATAAACCACTCCTACGACGAGAGCTTCTTCCACCCGCAGTTCTCGCCGGGGCAGCACATGGCCGGCCAAAAGACCGACCAGGCGTTCTCCACGGTTCTGTTCGACGGCGACCGCTGGTACGCGTGGCGCAACACCAACGGGCTCTGGACCGTAGGGTGCCTGGAAGCGGACGGCTCCACCCCGTCCCGGCACTTCGGCTACCCGACAGCGGACGGCCCCACCGCGGTTTTCCCCACCCCGTTCGGCTGGATGCGTCCTTCGCCGAAGCGGCGCCCACTGCTAGCGTCGGGCGAACTGGGAGACGGGGGCAGGCGGTGGCGGCAGCCGAGGCGATCGATCTGGTGGCGATGGGCGAGGACTTCGTCCGCGATCCGTATCCGGTTTACGCGGCGCTGCGCAAGCGCGGACCCGTGCACAAGGTGCGGATTCCGGAGGGTACGGAGGCCTGGCTTGTCGTCGGGTACGAGGCCGGCCGAGCGGCGCTCGTAGATCCGCGGTTGTCCAAGCAGTGGAAGAACGCGTCGCCCACCTTTCCAATCCCCAGTCCATCTGCGGGCCCGCACATGCTCAACTCCGACCCGCCGGACCATGAGCGGCTGCGTAAGCTGGTCGTCCGTGAGTTCACTCCGCGCCGGATCGAACAGTTCGCGCCACGCGTGCGGCAGATCACCGACGAGTTGATCGACGCGATGGTGGCGCTTCCGGACGGGCGGGCCGAACTGGTCGAGGCACTCTCGTTCCCGCTGCCAATCTCGGTGATTTGCGAGCTGCTCGGCGTGCCGATGCTGGACCGGGCCGCGTTCCGCGCCTGGACCGGCACGATCCTCACTGACCCCGACCCGGGGGCGCGGCTGGCGGCGACGGGTGAGGTGGCGACGTATCTCGCCGAGTTGCTGGAGCGTAAGCGCCTGGCCCCGGGCCAGGACCTGATGAGCGCCCTGATTCGCACCACCGACGAGGAGGGCGACCGGCTGTCTGCGGACGAACTGCGCGGTACTGCTTGGCTGCTGCTGGTCGCGGGGCATGAGACCACGGTCAATCTGATCTCCAACGGCGTGTTGGCCCTGCTGACCCATGCCGACCAAGTCGCCGCACTGCGCGAGGACATGACGCTCATGGACAACGCAGTGGAGGAGATGCTGCGCTACGACGGGCCGGTGGAGACGCCGACGTTCAGGTTCACCACCGAGCCGGTCGAGATCGGCAATACGGTCATCCCCGGCGGTGGTGAGCTGGTCCTCGTGGCCCTGGCGGACGCAAACCACGACCCGGCACGCTTCCCCGACCCCGGCCGCTTCGACGTCCGGCGGCCCGCCCATGGTCATGTCGCCTTCGGCCACGGCATTCACTACTGCCTCGGCGCGCCGCTCGCCCGCATGGAGGCTCGGATCGCGATCCGTGCTCTGCTGGAGCGCTGCCCCGACCTCGCCCTCGACGCCCACCCGGCCGCCCTGACCTGGCGCCACGGCATGCTCATCCGCGGCCCGCGTCAGCTGCCGGTCCGGTGGAAGTCCTGACCCCACGCTTGCCGAATACCTCATCCATGCAGGTCAGGCTCCATGCGTGTACTCGTAGAGGATGCCGCCGCATTGCGCGCGTCTACGTTGCCCTTGCCGAATACCTCATCCATGCAGGTGCAAGCGGGTTTCGGGTGTGCTGGCCATTGTCGCTGCAGTCCGCACTCTCGCGCGGTTGGCGGTGTGCCCGGCATGGTGATCGGTCGTGCTGCTGAGACTGGCCACAATCCACCACCCACCTCCGGGTGGCGCGCGGCGGGTGTACGGATTCGGAACTGTGCGCCTGCCGGTGCCGCTCGACCTCGCGGATCAGCACCGCCGGGTCGTCGAAGGCCGCGCCACGGATCTTCACGGCGAGGTCGCGCCGGAGGCTCTCGGGTTCGAGCGCCATATCGCGATCCTTCTGTGCAACTCGTTGCGCAGACAGGCGGCAGCGCCCGTTGGAGAAAGGACTCACCCGGGACGGCGGGGCAACTGGTCGGGCGGTAGCCGGGCCTCATGCCGCACGCTTTGGGCCCGCACACGATCGCGGGCGTCTATCATCCGCGCATGACCATGCCGCTGGGCACCGACCCGTGCATGACTGATCTGCTCGACCGGCTCCTGGTCTCGGTGGACTCACTGACCGACGAACTGACCGCCGAGATCCTCAACGGCGAGCGCTCGTACGCCGAGGGCATGCTGCTGAGCCACGAGCAGTTGCGCGCCCCCGTGCACGACAACCTGTGCACGCTGCTGGCAGCCTTGAAAAACGGGGGTGTGCCCACCAGCATGGACGCCCCGCGGGCGGCGGGCCGGCTCAAGGCCGAACAAGGCATCCCGCTGGCCGCTCTGCTGCATGCCTTCCGCCTTGGCGGGCGGTTCATCTGGGACCGGCTGCTGGCGATGGCCCTCGGCAAGGACAGCGCAGCCTGGCTGCTGCACAGGGCCTCGGACATCTGGCTGATCATCGACGAGTGCTCCAGCGCCGCTGCCGAGGCCTACCGCGTCGCGGTGGAGGAACAGGCATGCCGCGATGCCGCCGCACGGCGCGTCATGCTCACCACGCTGCTCGACGGCACCGCGGGGAGCAGCTCCAGGGCCTGGGAGGCCATGCGGGTCCTGCGGCTGGACCGCAAAGGACCGTTCCTGGTGGTGTGCGGCGAGATCAACGACGGCGTCGGCCCTCTGCCGACGGTCGAGGGACAGCTGCGGGCGATCGACATCGACGGCGAGTGGATCCACCGGGCAGGCAGCCTGCTCGGCCTCCTCGCTCTGCCGAACGAGCAGCTGGTCGTCGCGGTGGAGGAACGCCTCGACGGCATCGCACTCTCCCGCGTGGGCATCAGCCGGCCCTTCGCCTCGCTCATGGACGCGCCGAACGCTCGACGGGAGGCCCAACTGGCGGCCCAGTGCCTGCCACCCGGGACCCCCGGCACGCACGTCTACGGGAGTTCGCCGATAGCCCTGCTCGCGGCGGCCTCACCCGACGCCGCTTCCGAGGTGGCCCGTACGGTCTTCGGGCCGCTGCTCACCCTGCCGACGACGGAACGAGCCGTCCTGCTCGACACCTTGGGCGTCTGGTTCGCCACCGGCGGCTCGACCACACTGGCCGCCGAGCACCTGCACTGCCACCGCAACACCGTCCTGTACCGGCTGGGCAGGATCACCGAACTGACCGGCCGGCGAACCAGCGACGCGGACTCCTGCGCGGAGCTCTACGTTGCCCTGCAGGCCGTGCGACTGGGCACTATCTCGGAATGAGGCCTCGGTCGGCCTGGACACCGGTACGCGCGGACGCGCTCCGGCGATCCCGCCGAAGGCCGGCGCGGCGCGTCTTCCGGTGGTCAGGGGAACTGGCGGACTGAGGTTCCCGACGCCGGCAGGCCTCTGACTGTCTCTTTTCACAGTCCCCTTTCACTGTCCTTTTTCACTGTCTCCTCATTTCACTCTCTCCTCGTGCGAATACCTGCTTTCCGTTGTGCTCGCGCACAATCTGCTGCCCCGCTTCGCTGGTGCTCGGCCCAAAGACCAGGACTTTATGCGGTTCTAGGCTCTGGTCCGCTCGCCTATGGGGAGCCGACGACTGGTTGTGCCCAGTGCTCCCTGCCGCGCTGGTCCCGAGAACGCGCCTGTCTGCCGATCTCGGGAGCGAACGACTGGGAACAAGAAAGGAATGGCCGATGACCGACGTCCCTGCCAGGAGTGGCCGCACCTCTGGACGTGGTGAGCGCGCGCGGGTCGGCCGCCGCGCGTTCATCGGCTATGTGCTGGGTGGAGCCACGCTTGCCGTGGCCGCCGACCTCGGGCTGGGCACACCTGCCTACGCCGCGGTGCCCTCAGCGCCCCAGATCCCGGAGTTGTACGACCTCGAGGATCTGCAGACCGACGCCGCGCTCCCCACGTCCGCGCTGATCAAGATCGTGATCAACGAGGACGGCACCGCGTCGTTCGAGCTTCCGCGGATGGAGGTCGGCCAGGGAATCACCACCTCGACAGCGATGATCATCGCCGAGGAGCTCGACCTGCCGGTCGACAAGGTGCACGTGGCCTTGGCACCGGCCCGCCCCGAGTTGATGTTCAATCAGCTCACGGGCGGATCGAACACCACGGTCTCGACCTTCACACCGGTACGAGTCGCCGCGGCGATCGCCAGGAAGGCGCTGCTGGAAGCCGCGGCGATCGAGCTCGGCTCGGCAGTGGCGCTGCTGAAGTCCAAGGAAGGGGCGATCTTCGCGCCTGACGGGTCATCAATGACCTATGACTCTCTGGCCACCAAGGCCGCCAGCCGCACCGTCAAGGCGGTGGAGGTCGAACTCAAGGCCACTTCGAGCTTCTCGGTGATCGGCAAGCCCTACCGGCGGGAGGACGCCCGACTTGCGGTCACCGGGCGGAAGCAGTTCACGTTGGACCTTCACGTGCCGGACGCGCTGCCGACCATGGTCTGCCGCCCACCCACTCTGAACGGCTCGCCGAAGTCGGTACACAACCGAGCCACGGTGCTTGCCATGCCGGGCATAACGGATGTGGCGATGGTCGATACGGGAGTCGCTGTGCGCGCGGAGACATTCGGGCAGTGCATCGACGCGGTGCGTGCCCTCGACGTGGAGTGGAACCCGGGCCCGGTCGCGGGCGAGTCCGACGAGACGATCCTGGCCCGGCTGAGGAAGGCCGAGCTGCCGCTGGCGGTCCCGAAGGTCCCGCTGCTGGCGGGCACGGTGGAGGCGGACTTCACCTTCATGTTCCGCAGCAGCGCCGCGCTCGAGCCGAACTGTGCGATCGCCGACGTCCGGTCGGACCGCGCGACGGTGTGGGCGGGTCTGAAGGTGCCGATCGTGGCACAGGGTGACATCGCCAAGGCAGTCGGCCTGCCGCAGAACGCGGTCACCGTCAACGTCGTCACCGGCGGAGGGTCGTTCGGACACAAACTCTTCGCTGACCCCGCCATCGAGGCCGCCAAGATCTCCAAGGCGATGGGCAAGCCGGTCAAGCTGATGTGGCATCGCGCCGACGAGCCTCGGCAAGGGCGGGTGCACCCCATGGTGACCTCGCGGATCCGGGCCACGTACCTGGCCGGGCAAGTGCTGACCTTCGAACAGCGGCAGACCAGTGTGGTCACCGACTTCAGTCACGGACTCGGCGAGATGATCACGGCGACGGCCGACAGGCTGCCAACCGGGCTCGGCGCGCTGGGGTTCTCCGAGACCATCTTCACGCTGACCCAGGAACTCCCCTATAACTTCGGCGTCGTCACCCAGCTGCTCAACGAGACCGACGCGCGCTTCAACACCGGGAGCATGCGCAACATCTACTCGCCCGATGTGGCGTGTGCCAATGAACTGGTGGTCGATCAGCTCGCCCGGAAGATGGGCAGGGATCCGCTGGCGTTCCGGCTTGCGTTCCTCAAGAACGACCGGGTCAAAGCGGTGCTCCAGAAGGTCGCTGACGTGGGCAAGTGGGGCAGGACGATGCCCGCCGGGACGGCGCAGGGCATCGCGATCCACAGCGAGTACAAGGGCGCGACCGCGGTGCTCGTCGAGATCGACTGTCGGCCCGAGACCGTGAACCGCAAGGTCTACAACGCGGTCACCGGGCCGCGGGTGACCAAGGCCGTGATCGCGGTGGACGCCGGACTGGTGATCAACCCCCAGGGCTTGGAGGCCCAGATGCTGGGTGGTGTCTCGGACGGGATCGCGCTCGCCCTCACCAGCAGCCTGCACCTGCGCGACGGGCACTTCCTCGAAGCCAGCTGGGACAACTACTTCTACACCCGGCAGTGGAACGTCCCCTTTGACTTCGAGTGCATCGTGATGCCCTCCGACTCCGAGCAACCCGGTGGTGCCGGCGAAGCCGGGGTGGCCGCGTCCGTGGCCGCGGTCGCGGGCGCCTACGCCCGTGCGACCGGCACGATGCCCACCCGGTTCCCGATCAACCACGGCACGGTGTCCTTCGAGGTCAAGCCCTTCATCCCACCCATTCCCGAGTCTCCGTCCGACGGCCTGAGCCACACCTACTGAGGAGCGCACCATGAGCACGCACACCTTCATCCTCAACGGCAAGCGCGTCACCGTCGACGTCGATGACAACCTTCGACTGCTGTGGGTCCTGCGTGACGTACTGGACGTCACCGGACCGAAGTACGGCTGTGGCATCAATGTCTGCAAGGCCTGCACGTCCCACTTCAACGGCAAGGCCTTCAATCCTTGCGCGGTGGAGGTCAAGGACGTGGGGCCGGACGACGAGATCACCACGATCGAAGGCCTGCCCGACACGGTCGGCAAGGACCTGCACCCCATGCAGGAGGCCTGGCTGGAGTACGACGTGGCGCAGTGCGGCTACTGCCAACCCGGGCAGATCATGGCGGCGGTGGCCAAGGTCAGGCAGGCACAGGCCGCCGGTCATGAGATCAGCGAATCCGACCTCGACGAGATCCGCAACATCTGCCGCTGCGGTACCTACAACCGCATCCGGGAAGCGATCAAGGCGGGCGCTGCGCACATGTGACCTGCCCCCGCCCGAGTGCGCGCCGCACAGGGCGTAACGCGCACCTGCGTCAGCTCTCGCGGGGGGCTCTCGTGGGCGGGCCTGCACAGGGTGGCCACCATCAAGGGCCTCCCCCCACGGCCGGCAGGGCCCTGCGCCCGACGCGGGAAGCATGCCTGGTACGCGGCGTCGCACAGTGCGGCGGCCAGACCGGACGTGTCATGGCCGCCGTCGCCGAGGTCAGGCAACTCCGGCGGCCACGCGATCGGCGACTTGGGCCTCGCCGAGGTCCGGAACGTCTGCCGCTGTGGCTCCTTCCACCGTATCCGCGAAGCCATCGCGGTGAACGCGCGGAAAACCCCGACCGCCGCCGAACACGGAAAGGAGCATCGTGCTGGACATCGCTGACCAGTTGTCGCGCTGGTGTGAGCAGGGGCGGACCTTCGCTGTCGCGACCGTGGTCGCGGTCCACGGCAGCGCTCCCAGGCAACCGGGCGCGGCGCTGGCCGTCGACGTCGACGGCGCCGTCATCGGGAGCGTGTCGGGAGGATGCGTGGAGGCAGCCGTCTACGACCTGTGCCGTGAAGCACTGGCGTCCGCCGCCTGCACGATCCAGCACTGCGGTTACTCGGACGAGGACGCCTTCGCGGTGCTCACCGCACCGGCTGCCTCGGGCACCGATCTCGATCGTGCCCGTGCGCCCTGTCTCCAGGACCACAGTGGCCTCGGCACGCGCCGTCGCCTCCAGGGCCGTATCGCCGAAGCCGCCCGCGTAAGAGCCGTCTGCCCGTACGAACAGCGCCCCACCCATCAGGTCGGACGGCCCGCGGACGACCCTGGCCACTGCCACAGCGTCTGCCGCAGCTGCGGTGGCGGCGAAGCTCCGGCAGACGGCCGTCACGATCTCCGGCACCGTCCCGGTCAGGGCGGTCGGGTCATTGCGTCCAGGCGGACGACGACCATGGCGATGTCGTCGCTTGCGCCGCTGGTGAGGTCCAGGCCGGCCAGGAGGGCGTCGGCGAGGTGTTCCGCGCCGAACCCGGTGCAGGTGGCGAGCGTGTCGGTCAGGCGGGTCAGGCCGGTGTAGATGTCCTCACCGCGGCGTTCGATCAGGCCGTCGGTGTAGAGGATGAGGGTGTCGCCCGGGGTGTAGGTGGTAGTGGCCTGGGGGCGGGGGACGTGTTCGGGGCGGCCACCCAACGGTGGGTCGGTGGCCTGGTCGAGCAGCTCGCATGTGCCGTTAGGGTGCAGCAGGACGGGCGGGGGGTGGCCAGCGCTGCTGTAGATGAGCAGATGGCTGTGGCAGTCGACGAGGACCTGGACGGCGGTGGCGGCCAGTGCTCCCTCGACCGAGCGGGCGTACAGCCCCAGGACCTCCAGTGCTTGGGCGGGGCCGTGGACGGTGCGGGTGGCGGCGCTCAGCGCGCTGCGGAGCCTGCCCATGACGGTGGCTGCCATCAGCCCGTGGCCGACCACGTCGCCGACCGCGACGGCGAAGCGGCCTGCGGGCAGGTCGACCGCGTCGTACCAGTCGCCGCACACGTTCAGTGATCCGGTCGCAGGCAGGTAGCGCACGGCGACGTCAGGGTGCCGGGCCAGGTCAGGAGTGTGGAGCATGGTTTCCTGCAGGGCGACGGCGATGCGCCGTTCACGGGCGTGCGCCTGCCGCAGTTCCTCGTTCAGCCGCTGCAGCTGCCGTGCCCGGGCGTACAGCTCGGCTTCCATGGCCGCTTCCCGGCCGGGGCTGACCGACGGCAGCTGCGCCGTGCGGCGGGCGCGGACGACGTCGGTCATGTCCTCGGACCGGTGGAGGATCCAGGCGACCTTGCCGTCCGGGCCGAGGACGGGCACGTTGATCGCGGTCCACCACCGCTCCTTGAACACCTCGGGGTTGCCGGCGACCGGGATGTCGTACCTCTGCAGCGCCATGTGATCGGTCTGGCCGGAGGACAGGACTCGGTGTAGTGAGGCTTTCAGCGTCTCCATCCCGTCGGCCTCCGGGTCGGCGGGGTTGTCCGGGAAGACATCGAAGAGATAGTGCCCGACCAGCTCGCCGCGGCTGCGTCCGGTCACCTCGCACAAGGCCGGGTTGGCAGCGGCGATCACCAGGTCCGTGCCCAGCATCAGGCACGGGCTCGGAAGGACGGCGAACACCGCCGTGTAGTCGATCTCTGGTGCCGTCACACGTGTGTCCCTGCGAGTTGCTCCCTCTTCAATCTACGAACTGCCCTGCCCATGCGCCCGCCGAGCACCATGGGCAGCGGGGGTCGCGACTGCATCCCTCCACCCGGCGTGCGCCCTGGTCGGGGCCCCTCTCACCGCGTGGTGTCCCGGCCCGGTGATCTCGGCGCCGCCGGGAGGACCGCCGGCCGCCCCGGCAGATCCACTCCTGTGGCGTACACGCCCCCCGCCCTGCGGATCCTCGCGGTTGGCGAGTGACAGCGTCGCGGGAAGAGGCTTGACGCAGGGCCAGGCGGTGCGGGCGGTCCGTGGTGGGCCGAGCGGCTGCGCAGCGCACCGAGGAGGCCCACCGAGAGCGACACCGCCCTGCGTCTGGGAGTGCCGGCCGGGAGGGTGCCCAGGCCGCCATCCGTGGACCCGGCCGCGCGATCTAGCGGGGCCGGCCGTAGCCCTCCGCCATGACTGAGACCCTGACGCCGACTCCCGATGATGCCTTCGAGATGCTGCTGGCGGGCAACCACCGGTTCGTCACCGGCTCACCCGAGCACCCCAACCAGGACGCCGCACGCCACGCCGAGACCGCCCCGGCCCAGAATCCCTTCGCGGTGCTGTTCGGCTGCTCCGATTCCCGGCTGGCCGCCGAGATCATCTTCGACCAGGGGCTCGGGGATCTGTTCGTGGTGCGTAACGCCGGGCATGTCGTCGGCGCGGAGGCGTTGGGAAGTACCGAGTACGGCGTGAGTGTGCTGGACTGCCCGCTGGTCGTGGTGCTGGGCCATGACTCGTGCGGGGCCATCGCAGCTGCCCGCGCTGCCGCCGACGGCGGCCGGGAGCCCTCCGGCTTCGTCCGTGACGTGGTCGAGCGTGTGACCCCGAGTGTGCTGGCTGCCCGCGCCGCCGGGCGCGAGCAGCCCGAGGAGATCCTGGCCGAGCACATAAGACACACCGTCGATCTGCTGCTGGAACGCTCCCGCGTGCTGGCCGAGCGAGTGTCCGCCGGCCGACTTGCCGTGGTGGGTCTGTCCTACCGCCTGGCCGACGGCAGTGCACAACTGGTCGCTTCCCATGGCCTGAGCAGGGCTGCTGCCCCCACACGGTGAACCCCGCTGCCGGCCGCCCGGTGTTCAGTGCTGCTGGAGGCCGGGGACCGAGGAGGGCCGGGGCCCCGCGGCGCGGCGGAGCCGGTTGGCGATCGCCAGTCCCAGCCCTTCCTCCGCCGGCAGGTACGCGATGATGAGGTCGCACCAGTGCTGGTCAGCCGAGGGGCCTTGGAGCCGGGCACGCGGACGACACCGCGCCGTAGCGCCGAAACAGCAACAGCCGGGAGCCGCCGCACCCCGCCTGGTGCGCGGCAGACCGCGGCGAGTGTCCAGCCCGTCCCCAGGGGGAAGCAGGCTGCGCGAGCCGCTGCGGCCAAGGCCGGTTCGGCTGCGGAACCGAGCCCCACCGAACGCTCCGCTCCCGCACCAGCACCTGGACGTGGGCTTCGGCCTCGTGCAGCAGCGCGGCGCTCTCCAGCGCGGACCGGCCTCCCCCGATGACCGCGATCCGCTGTCCGGCGTACCGCGACAGGTCGCTGTGGTGGCTGGTGTGCGACACCAGGGCCCCGGCTCCCGCTCCTTCCGGCGCGCGGCGCAGCAACTCCTTCGGTATGTACGCCAGTCCGTTCAATCCGGTCGCCACCACGACGGCCGCCGCCGTCAGCTGCCGGCCGCCGTCGAGTCCCACGACGAACCCGGGAGCGCTCGGGCCGCGGTCGACGCTCGCGACCCTGGCGGGTTCCACGTCACCGACGTACCGCTTCTGGAACCGCTGCCCGTAGCGCACGAACACGTCGCACGGGATCGGTGTCAGCTCCGCCAGCTCCGACTCACGTGCAGGCGCCGGAAGTCGGATAGTCGTCCCCCGGTTCGGGCGCCGACAGATCGGTGGCATCCGGGGTCGACTTCAGGAACATCCCCGTGGCCATGGCATGCCGCCAACTGCCCATCACCTCCCCGCTGCTCCCCGCACCCGCGGGGATGTCCCCTTGACGGCGTTGCTTGGGAGGCTGTCACGTCGGCGGGGTGCGGAGTACAGCATCTCGCCACCGTCCCGCCCTGCCGACGATTGGGGCAGCCCAGTGTCCTCGAGATGGCGCGCGCCCGGGGGCATCGCCACAGGGTTACTGGCGTCCCGTCCGGCCCCGACATTGAGGCCGCCCTGGACGACTCCGGCAACGGCCGGCCACGCAAGTCGCCGCACGAGGACCAGACTGAGGTCACGCCTGTCCCAAGAGCCTTGCCGACGCTTCCCAAAGGAACCCGGACGGCCCGCGCCAGCACGGATGAGCATGCCCTTCGAGCCTGGCACTGCGTCCGCCCAATGCGCGGTGGTCGAAACATTCCCGGAGCTGCGGGCTCCACCTGCCCGCCTCGTCCGCCTCGCCGATCACCGGGGCACCCAGGGCGGCTAGCTTCCGGAGACTGCGGCCAGGCCACTGCCCTCGCTTGCAGACGCTCTCGCGCATCTCCGAACCGACACAGTCCTGCTGACCGGCCGTACCAGAAAAAGCGCCTTTCAAACACCCGTGCAGCTGTCTGCCGGCACGCGCATCGCGTCCACTCTCCAGCACCTCGCCGCTCACCCTTCTCACGCCGCGTCAGCGGCCGGCGCGGAGGCCTGCCGACGCGCAACCATGCTGAGCCGGCCCCGATCCCCGAGGCCGTCGCGTCGACCCAGCCCGCCCACCACCCTTCTTTCTTCTCCACCGGGCATGGGAGCAGCGGCAGCAGAGGGGATGTCAGGCCCCCGACCACGCGGAAATTGGGGGCTGACCTGGGCCTACGCACGGGCGCTGACAGGAGGTAGGGAACCCTTGATGCAACAGTCAGGTGCAACAGTGGCCGCAGTAGATGATTCCAACAGTTGGTGTCTCAACACCTGCCGCTCACAGGAGATGACCAACTCGCCGCCGTGTCCCAGCCCGCCCCCGGTCGGCGGGACACGAAGGAGCGTTGACCGTGCTTCGTGGCGACGAACCCGAGCGGATCGGGCGCACTAGCGAAACCTGCTTCAGCCGTCGCCGACGCTCCCGACAGCCGGCCGCCTTGGTGGCGTTGACCAGATCCGCGAGACCAACCCAGGATCGCAGAGCGACACACCCGCAGGATGGCCGCGGCGCTGCGAAAAGGATCCCCACAGGTCCTGGAAGAGGCGTTGGCGATCTACATGAAATGATCCACGGCATCGTTCCACCCGGCAGGACTCGGGGCGCGCGCACCGACGAGTCGGCCGGCGGAGGCGAGTGAGGCGCAGCACTCCACGCCGGGGATCGTGCTGGCCGCCCTCTCCCTCGCGATCATGCCGTTCCTGTCCGCCGCCCAGCGCCGCGCTGGACGCGAACTGAGGCTTGTCCCGTAACTGCTGGTCGCGGGGCCGCAGCGTCGTAGAAGAAGCCCTCCAGGGGTGTCGTGCCGAGCCCGGTGCTACCTGGCTGGCCCGGCGTGGTTCCTTCGTCCGAGCCGGTCGGCGACGAACGCGGCGAGCGTCTCTTGGGACGGGTGCCCCCAGCCGATGCAGAACGGGTGTCCGGCCGGGTCGGCGTACACCTGATGGCCTTCGTCACTGTCCAGGTCAGGAGCCGGCTGGAGCAGGCGGGCGCCGAGGGAGATTGCCTCTTCGTGCGCGGCTCGGGGGTCATCGACGTGGAGGTCGAGATGCACTTGTTGAGGGACGCCGTGTGGCCACTCGGGAGGAACGTGGTTCGGTGCCAGCTGTACGCCGATCCGCCACTCCCCATCGGCATCGACAACGCTGTGCCATGCCTCATCCTCAAAAACGTAGCCGCCGAAGATCCCAGCCCAGAACGAGCTTTCGGCAGTCAGTTCGGCTGCGTCGAACACGATCACGTTACGCACCAGCTTCATGACGCCGAGGCTACGAAATGCCGCCGACCGCGTGCCCGGACATCGACCAATTCCGTGCGGTAGCCGCTGTTCACGGATGAGATGATCTCGGCGTGGCTGGGGTGATCACGGCGTCGGAACCGTCTTGGATAGCCCCGTTCACCGGGCTGAGCGCGCGCGCCTTCACGAAGCTGGTGACGCAGCTGCGGCGTGAGGGTGTCGACGCCCTGGGCAACGGGCGACCGTGGAAGCTCGCCCTGGAAGACCGGGTGTTGCTGGTTGCTGCGTACTGGCGAACGAACCTCACGCCGCGCCAACTCGCCCCGCTGTTCGGGGTGTCGAAGTCGGCGGCCGACCGCGTTATCGACGACCTCGGCCCGAAGCTCGCCCTCCTGCCGCGCAAGCGGTTCGCGAAGGACGCGGTGCTGAGCGTGGATGGCACCCTGGTGCCCACCCGCGACCACAACGTGGCCGAGCAGTCCAAAAACTACCGGTACTCCACCAACCACCAGGTGGTCATCGACGCCGACACCCGCCTGGTGGTCGTGGTCGGCCGACCGCTTCCGGGCAACCGCAATGACTGCCGGGCCTGGAGCGAGTCCGGCGCCAAAGCCGCGGTTGGCAAGACCACGACGATCGCCGACGGCGGCCTTCCGGGCACCGGGCTGATGATGCCGCACCGCCGCCGCACCGGCGAGGAATTGTCCGACTGGCAACAGGCCCACAACAAATCCCAAAAGCAGGTCCGCGCCCGCGTCGAGCACGTCTTCGCCCGCATGAAGACCTACAAGCCTGCGCGACTGCCGGCTCCGCGGCGACGGCGTGCACCATGCGATGCGCGGCATCGCCCGCCTCCACAACCTCACCCTCGCCGGATAGGCGAACCCGCCCGGGGTCGAGCACGTCCCGACCAGCCGAAAGGTCATTTACGCGACAGCCCTTAGCTTGATCTTTAACATCCGGCGTCGAATGGTGCGTCGAACTTGATCACTCGGTTCGGTAACCGGCGTACGCGGAAGCGGCCTTCGGCTGAACATGTGCTCCGACCAAGGAACACACACATTCAGCACGAAGGCCGTGAGGATGAGTCTGCTGCATCACGACGCCCGATCGGAGGCATTGACGCAACTGTCATGCTTCCGGGGCGAGTTCTACTCCTGTCTGACCGCTCGTTCGGACGCGTTGTTCGAGCTGGCCGATGCCGTTCTTTGCGGCGACGGACCGGTGAGGTCGCTGGCCGAGCTGTCGCTGGTGGGCGAACACCGCCGAGGCCATGGCGGGCTCTACGCCGCCCTGGCCCGTGGACGCATCGATGCCGGCCGGCTGCGGCGGGCACTGGCCGAAGTCCCCCTGCCACGGGCTGCCGACGGCCGGCTGGTCCTGGCCATCGACATCACCTGCTGGCTACGCCCCGACGCCCACACCTCACCGGAACGGATCCTGTGCCACACCTACGGCCGGGGGAAAGACCAGCACATCCCCGTCCCCGGCTGGCCCTACTCGATCGTCTGCGCGCTCGAGCCCGGCCGCAGCTCATGGACCGCACCGCTGGACGCACTGCGTCTGACGCCCGGGGACGACACCGCCACCGTCACCGCCCGGCAGCTGCGCGAGCTGCTCCAGCGACTGATCACCGCGGGGCAGTGGCAGACGGGCGACCCTGACATCCTCATCGTCGCGGACGCCGGATACGACGCACCCCGCCTCGGCTTCCTCCTCAAAGACCTGCCCGTGCAGGTGCTGGCCCGGATGCGATCCGACCGCGTCCTGCGCAGGGCTGTCCCACCCAGGCTCCCGCACACCCAGGGCCGGCCGCCCCGGCACGGCGGCGAGTTCGTCTTCGGGCAGCCCGACACCTGGGGCACCCCGGACACCGAAACCGTCACCGACACACGCCTCTACGGCCAAGCCACCGCCCGCTCATGGAACCGACTTCACCCCAAGCTGACCCACCGCTCCTCCTGGGCAGCCGCCGACGGCACCCTCCCGATCGTCGAGGGAACAGTGATCCGCCTGGACATCGCCCACCTGCCCAGCGGAGCAACACCCAAGCCGGTCTGGCTGTGGTGGTCCGGCACCGATGCCACACCGGCGGACGCCGACCGCCTCTGGCAGGCATACCTGCGACGCTTCGACATCGAGCACACCTTCCGCCTCTTCAAACAGACTCTCGGCTGGACCTCCCCGAAGATCCGCACCCCCGAGGCGGCCGACCGGTGGACCTGGCTGATCCTCGCCGCCTACACCCAACTGCGGCTCGCCCGCCCGCTGGCAGCCGACCTGCGTCGGCCCTGGGAGAGACCAACCTCACCGGACAGGCTCACCCCCGCCCGAGTCCGCCGCGACTTCCGGCACATCCGCCCACAAGCCGCCTGCCCGGCCCAAGCACCGAAACACTCCCGCCCCGGCCCCGGACGACCACCAGGCCGAAAGAACACCCGACCCACACCCCGCCACGACGTGCACACACCCCGCAAAACACCATCGGCGAAACAGCGAACGAAGAAGTCAACCACCCCACGACCCCGCCGCACAGGTTAAAGATCAAGCTAGGAGCGTTCCGTCCTCGTGATGCAGGCCGACGATCTCGCCGTCGCGCCTGGCGGCGCCGGTCGTCGGACCTTCGACGACGAGTTGGTCGCCGAGGTGAGCTCGCACGATCGCCGCCCTCTCCTCAGAATGGTGCTGTATCCAACCTGCCCCGCGGGACAGACCGCCGCACGGGCCGAGAGCTCCGCGTCCGCGAGGTGGGCGGTTCGCATCCGGGAGGCACCATGCACCACCGAACGGTCGATGAGCTCATGACCCGGGGCGTCGTCCGGGCTCGGCGTGACACGCCGTTCAAGGAGCTCGTCAGGCTCCTGGCGGAGAACGATGTCACTGCCGTGCCCGTGGTGGACGATCTGGACCGCCCCATGGGGGTGGTGTCCGAGGCCGACCTGCTGCGCAAGAGCGCCGATCAGGCCGATCCGTCGGGCAGGACCCCCGTTCCGCACCTGGAAGCCTGGGAGCGGGCCAAGGCCGAGGGCTCCCGCGCCGAGGAACTCATGTCGGCCCCGGCGGTGTGCGCGCGCCCGGAGTGGAGCGTTGTCGAGGCTGCCCGCCTCATGGAGGCCCAGCACGTCAAACGGCTGCCCGTGGTGGATGAGGCGGACCGGCTCCTGGGCATCGTCAGCCGTGGTGATCTGCTGCGGATCTTCCTGCGCCGTGACGACGCCATCCGTGAGGAGATCACCGGCGACCTGCTGCGGCACACCATGGGGATCGATCCGACGGAGGTGACGGTCGAGGTACGAGACGGGCGGGTTGCCCTCGGTGGCGCCGTGGAGTACAGGGGTCTGATCCCCGTGATTGAACAATTGTGCCGCGGAGTCGATGGTGTCGTCTCGGTCGCCAGCCACATCGCCTATCGCACGGACGACGCTCGGCGTCCCTCCAGCGGCGCCTGACCGGGGGTGTCATGGATGGTCAGCTTTGAACCTGCCGGGGTTCACGTGGGCCGCCAGCGACCTGACGGGTGCTCGGCTGAGGCGCACCCATGCCTTGGATGGCGCGGTCGGCGATGTTCAGCATGATCTAGCGCGGAACCCCGGGCGTTCACGCCCGGGAGGAAGCGCTTCTCTGGACTGCTCTGACTTGCGCGGGTGCACGGGTCCGCACTGTTGACGTCAGTCGGGACGTTTCTGGTTCTCGATGTACTCCTTGATGATGCTGAGTGGTGCGCCGCCGCAGGATGCGGCGAAGTAGGACGGCGACCAGAAGTGATCACCCCACAGGTACTTTCGGATGTGGGCGGGAAACTCCTGGCGAAGCCTTCGGGCGGAGACGCCTTTGAGGGAGCCGACCAGGCGCGAGATGGCGACCTTGGGCGGGTAGTGCACGAGCAGGTGGACGTGATCGCGTTCGCCGTTGAACTCGACCAGTTCGGTTTCGAAGTCGGCGCAGACGTCCCGCATGATCTCTTCGCAGCGTCGAAGGATCTCGTCCGTGAACGGGCCACGCCGGTACTTGGGCGTGAAGACCAAATGTGCATGGAGGGTGTAGACGACGGTTCGGCCCCTGCGGATGTTGGGATTTGGCTCCCAGCGTGGTGACATAGATCAATGCTACGATCTTGCTCGTGAAGGTCGTGACGCAGGTCAAGCTGATACCGGATGCCGCGCAGGCACCGGCGATCGCTGCGACCCTGTACACATTCAACTCGGAGGCCAACTGGGTCTCCGAGGTCGCGTTCATGAACGGTGTGCCGCGTGAGTACGCGTTGCGGAAGTTGGCCTATGCGCAGCTCAAGGAACGCGGGCTCGGCGCTCAGGTCGCGCAGCACGTCATCAAGAAGGTGCGCGACGCCTACACCACGCTGCACGCCGGCCTGCGGGCCGGGAACCTCGGCAGGCCGGGCTCGAAGCGCCGGCGCAAGGCCGAGGCGAAGCCGGTCGTCTTCCGGCCCGAGGCCGCGCAGCCGTATGACGACCGGTGTCTGAGCTGGCAGTACGACGCGCAGACGGTGTCCATCTGGACCACGGCAGGCCGCCTCAAGAACGTACGCTTCGCCTGCTCCGCTGATGCGCTCAAGATGCTCCAGCAGTACCGCAAGGGCGAATCCGACCTGATCGAACGCGACGGCGTGTTCTACCTCGTCGCCGTGTGCGAGGTCCCCGAGGCCGAGCGTTACGAGCCCGACGGCTTCATCGGCGTGGACCTCGGGATCGCGAACATCGCCACCACGTCCACCGGCTACCAGGCCGCCGGGCGCGGCCTGAACCGGTACCGCAAGCGTCAGCTCGCCTTGCGGGCCAAGCTCCAGAAGAAGCGCACCAAGTCCGCCAAGCGACGTCTCAAAGAACGCTCCCGCCGCGAAGCGCGGCACGTCAAGAACACGAACCACATCATCGCCAAGACGATCGTGACCGAGGCTGAACGCACCTCCGCCGGGATCTCCCTGGAAGAACTCAAGGGAATCCGGCAGAGGGTACGGCTCCGCAAGCCCCAACGGGTCGCACTCCACTCCTGGGCATTCGCCCAGCTCGGAGACTTCATCGTCTACAAGGCCCGCAGGGCCGGCGTCCCCGTGGTCTATGTCGATCCCGCCTACACCTCGCAGCAGTGCTGCGAGTGCGGCCACATCGACAAGAAGAACCGGGCAAGCCAGGCCCTCTTCACCTGCCGGAACTGCGGGGTCGTTGCCCACGCAGACCGGAACGCTTCTCACAACATCGCCCGCAAGGGCGACGCTGTGTGGATCGCGGGGCGTGAGTCACGCGTCCCTGCCACCCCATAGGGGTGTCTGGACGGAGGAGCCAACCCAGCAGCCAGCTGGGCGCTACCTCCAAGCCCGGCCGTCCACGGCCGGGTCAAGTTGACTGCGGCGCGTGCTGAGCGCTCCTGCGTCGGAGCGGGGGCCAGTGGCGGACAGGCGGTGTGGACACTTCCAGGTGTTCCGGCTCCGTGATGTCCAGGCTGCTCATACAAGGCTCCGCAGTCCGGCTTCCAGGGCGAGTCAGCTCGAAGCGTGCCCGAGATGGCGTGCGTCATGCCAGTTCAAGACTTGCGCTATCCGGCGCTGCGTCTCTTCGGCCACCACGCGAGCTTCTGCCACGGCATCACCGCGTTCACGCACCAGGCTTTCGTAAACCGGCAGGTGATCATTTTCGGCCGGGTTGGATGTCACAGGGCTCGTCCTCCTTGGTGTCGTACTTCTGTGCCGCCTGAACGGACCCTGAAATCCTTGGTGACTTCAAGGGCAGGAATGCGGTCAGACGCGGCTGAGCCGCACAGCGATCCCATGGCCGACGAGCACATAAAGCAGGGCGGGCAGACCGTAGTTGAGGAGAACCCGAAGGGCCTCTGTGTCCATGGTGAAAATGTCCTGTGACCACCAGGCCAACAAGTCGGCCGTTCCGTGCACGAACTCGACGAAGACGTTTCCCTCATTGGCTCCGAGCAAGTGGAGCAGGATCCACAGGCACAGGAAGCCGGCAGCAATGTCGGCGACCGTCTGGATGGCCAGGGCCGTCCGTCGGGCAGCGCCCTGGTTCCGCTGGTAGCGGCGTGGTTCGCCCGGGGCTTGGCCGTAGGAGGGGTATCCGGGCATCGGGTCGGGATTGCTCACTGGAATCCAATCTGACGCATCATCTTGCAAGCCGGGGCGAGGCAACCGCCTCCCGGGGCGCCTCTCACGAGAGTCTCTTGACGGTCCCGCCTGAAAATCATCGCGGGCCCGTACAGGTCTGCGTCACGCAGCCGCCGCCGCGTTACACACCGCCCGGGATATCCCACATTTGGGCACACATTCTGCAACATTCCCAATTGTGCGGACGAGGGATTCCTTTGGCCGACCGCCAAGGCCGACCAGTAATGACCTCGAGGACTGCCCGGCGTGATCACGGGGCGCGGCTGCGGACACCCGGATGCGCACGACGCGCACATGCAATCAGCGAGAATCCCCGCGGGAGCATCACATGGGCTGCACATAACCTTTCGAAAGCGCCGTCAGTGCTATTGGCCGCTCGATTCCGCGTGCGAACGTGACCGGGCCGGACGGCATGTCGCCCCGGAAGACCGCGAATGGACTACTGCTCCTCGTGTCGCCGGTATCTCGATGGCGCGCTGGTGTGCCCCGGGTGCGTCATGCATGGCGTCCTGCTGCGCGTGCCACACATCGCTCAGCATGAGGAGGGAGCGGTGCTGGCGCCAGACGACCGCACGGCAGCACCGACCGGTCCGGGGTGCAGTGCCAGCATGACGCCGGCCGCCTCCTCGCCCCTCTCCGCGGCCCTCAAGTCGCAGACGGGCAGCCCCGCCCTCAGCAGGACCGTCACCAGGCCCACCATCAAGTCCCGGCTGTCCTCAGGCGCCTCGGACGGTCCGACGACACAACGGTGAAGGACGTGTGCCGCCCGCTCCGCTACCGCGCCCTGGGCCGGGGTCGGTGTCCTGCTTGTTCGTGATGGTGCTCCTGTGCCGTGCTGTACTCGCCGTCCACCTTGCCAGGCGGCCCATTGATCACCCTGCACAGGGCCCCGGAAGCTCGCTCTGAGACGAAGCCCCGGCGATCCGGACAAACGGGCTCACGCCATGAGAGGGACCGCTGCCGTGGCCGCACGGCGTGACCGCCAGCCCTGGCATGAGACCGCGCGGCCTGGACGGTCAACGGGCAGCGCCGAGTACCGTGGCGTCCCGCCGGCAGGCTGGGGTGGCGCGATGACGTCCGGCCGGAAGCCTCCTGGGGACGCTGTGTCAGCCGGAGGAATCCGGCACCGCGCCGTCCGCGCAGCCGGTTCCGAGAACCCGGCGCGGGCTCGGAGTCGTTGCGAGGTGGGCACCCAAGACCCCGCGGGCTCGCAACTCGCCGAGGTCTGGCAGACGGACGCCGGGCAGTTCGTCGAGGAGGTCGGCCTGCGCGGCGCGGATGCCCTGGAGAGAAGACTCAGGGCCGGTGCCAAGGGTGCGGCGGTTGGTCACGGTGATCATCGTACGGCGCAGGCGGTTTCGGGCCATGAACAAGGCCGCACAGACCCGGCGGCGCGCCCGTTCCCGGGCCCCGGTGTCGCCTGCGGTGCGGAGCGGGTGGTGCGGCTCTCCTCAGGAGCGGTAGGCGCGCTTGGACCGTCGGCTCATCTCGGTGTTCTGGAACGCCACGCATTCCCAGCGCCCTTCGCGGCGGTGCAGCGTGAAGGTCTGGAATTTGTCGAACTTGATCCGGTCACCCGTGCCGATGCCGCCCACCGTGGTCACCACCGCCGTGAACTCGTTCGGCATCCGCACGTTGACCGGCTTGACCGCCATGCGCGTGCCCTTCTGCCACCGCGTGAACACCTCGTGGTGCGTCTGCGCGATGGCGGCGCGCCCGAACATGGCGTCCCCCATGAAGATCACATATGACGCGTCCTCGGCGAACTGCGCCGCGTAGCCCGCCGCATCCCCTGCATCCCAGGCCTGCCGGATCCGCTCGAGGAAATCCTCGACCCTGTCCTCGCCCTTGACCGTCATCATCGTCTCCCTTGGCCGGCCGTCCCCCATGGACACCATCCATTCTCACCGAAATTATTTCAACTGAAATCATTTGGCAAGTCCTCGCGTTCACGGGATCGAACAACCGGACCAGAAGGGACCGTTCACCAGGCCCGGGCCGGCCGCACCCCGGGCTCAACGGCGACGTTGCCGTAGACGATGCCGAGCAGCCGGCGCAGCTCGGCCTTGTCCTCCCCCGTCAGCCCTGCGGTCAACTGCCTCTCCGAGGCACCCGCGAGCCGGATCAGCTTCTCCAGCTCCAGCCGGCCCTTCTCGCGCAGGCGCACCAGTTTCACCCGGGCATCACTCGGAGACTCACGCCGCTCCACCAGGCCCCGCTCGATGAGCAGGGAGAGCAGCCCCACCAGGCGGCTGGCCGGGATGCCGAGCGAGGAGGCGAGCTGCTGCTGCGCATGCTCCTCGCCGTCGCGCAGACCGCGCAGCACGGCGAAATGGCGGGGATGCAGGTCCTCCGCGGCCAGGGCTGATTCGAACGCGAGAGCAGCCGCGTTGCCCACCGAAGCGATCACAAAGCCGAGTGGCTCGCCCTCTTCGGCACTCCACGTAGCAGGTCCTTTCCGCACCCGAGCAACCTAACAGCAGACCGTTCCCACCGAAACAATCCTCCGCCGCCAGACAGGGAACCGCCGCTCCCACCGGCCGCCTCTGCCATCACGCACCGAGCAGCATGAACGGCAGCACGGCAGCGGGCCGGAATAGATCGTCCCGGAACCGCTTGGTCCCGCGTACGGGTCTACGGAAGCTGTTTCTGAACCCAAGAAGGCAGGTCAGCGCCGGGAGCTGCCGGCCTGCACGACGTGCCCGCCCCGCCGCAGGCAGCCTCATCATGCGCTCCCGGAGAGGCCGGCAAAGTGGCGCGGCACTTCGCTTGGCTCGGCCAGGTCGAGGGCGCGTAGTGCGAGCCACTGGTCGTGGACGGCGCTGGGGGACCGCAGAAGCGAGCGTTTGAGCAGTGCTTCGCTGCGTGTCAGACGCTTGCGCATGGCGGATGTCGAGATGGACAGTGCGGCCGCAGTGGGGCCGATGCGTGCGTCGAGGCGCAGCCAGGTGGTGAGGGTCTCCGCGATGCATGCCGGGACGTCGGGCGCGGTGACAGGACGGAACTGTTGTTGGGCCCACGCCCCGACGCGGGGCAGCAACAGGAGCTCGTCCAGCAATGTCTCGCCCGCCCGTGCGGCATCGCCCTCTGGCGGGGGCGGGATCTCTGCGGCGATGGTACGCAGAGCGAGTGCCAGTGCGGCTTGGTCGGCGAGCCGATGCAGGTCTAAGCCGAGCAGTTCTTGGATGCGTGTCAGGCGCGCGCTCAGGGTGTTGCGGTGAATGTTCAGGTGGGCCGTCGCACGGGAGTAGAAGCTGAGCCATGACGCGGCGGTGGCCAGCAGTTCCGCGTTGTCGGGGTCCTGGGCCCGCTTGGCGCGGTGGGTACGGATCGGTGAGAGGAAGGCCTCGGCCCAGGTCGCCGCGGCGGGCCCGATGGTCGGTGCCAGGTCGGGGTTGGCCGCGAACGAGGCCTGCCGTTCGGGGCGGCCGCGTGCGGCGGCGAGAGCATGGAACGCCTGAGCGTAGCCGGTGGCGGTTTCCCGCAGGGGCACGGCACTGCTCTCTCCGATCCAGCAGACGGCCGCCACCTCGGAGGGCCAGACCCGTGCCGGGGCGCCGTCACCGGGCGCAAGCATGAAGAGGTGGTCGGCGTACACCGGGCACGGCACGATCCACGCGCCATCGGCCACATCGGTCAGTTCCCCGACCAGTTGGCCGCGAACCCTCGGCGGACCCTCGATGACGTACACCCGCACCATCGCGGGCAGAGCCGGGCG
>LRTP01000335.1 GCA_001550305.1 Streptomyces diastatochromogenes | reverse complement strand
CTCCTCGGTAGCGGTAGCGCGTCGTGTGCACTCCCGCCGGGTTGAACAGCTCCGTGGTCTCGCCAGTTGGCCACCATCGACCGCCGCCGTAGCGGCGTCGCAATTCCCTCCAGGGAGTCCGGGGGTGCTTCTTGCGCAGCCATCTGATCACCCGATCCCTCGCGAAGTGGGACAGGTAATGGAACGCTGTGCTCGATACCCCCGGCCGGAAGAAGGCGCACCATCCCCGCAGCATCCAGTTGATCGGGATGAGCAGGGCGTCAAGCGCCGGGTTCGTGCCTGTCTTTCGGCACTGTTCTTTGACCTTCGCCATCGCTGCCTGGACGGCTTTGCGCGAGGGGTAGGTGTAAACGTAGTGCCGGTTCGCGCCTCGCTTACGGTGGCGCTGGATGTGCCACCCAAGGAAGTCGAGGCCTTCCTCGATGTGGGTGATCAGAGTCTTCTCCTCGGACAGGCGCAGGCCCATCGTGGAGAGGACGTCCGCGATCTCGTTCTTCAGGGCTTCAGCGTCGGACCGAGAGCCCGACACCATCAAGCACCAGTCGTCGGCGTAACGGATCAGCCGAAAGTTCGGCAGTCCCCGACGGCGGCGCTTGACCCTGTCGTTGCGGCAGTCGTTGTGTCCGCCCGGGGCCCTGGTGATGTACTCGTCCAGGGCGGAGAGCGCCACGTTGCTGAGCAACGGGGACAAGATCGAACCCTGCGGGGTCCCAGCGCTGGTCTCCCTCAACTGGCGGTCCTCACCGAGGATGCCCGACTTCAGGAACGCCTTCACCAAGCTCAGGACGCGCTTGTCTCCGATGCGAACGCGCACCCGCTCCATGAGCGCGGAGTGCGAGATCTCGTCGAAGCAGGCTTTGATATCGCCCTCGACCACCCACTCGTAGGAGTTGGAGGCGAGGTAACGGACCTCGGCCACGGCGTCATGAACCCGGCGATTGGGACGGAAACCGTAGGAACACGGGAGGAAATCCGTCTCAAAGATCGGCTCCAGCACCAGCTTCAGGGATGCCTGCACCACCCGGTCCGTGACCGTCGCGATTCCCAGGCGACGCAGCTTGCCGTTCGACTTGGGGATCATCCGCTCACGCACCGGCACTGGGCAGAAGCTGCGGTCCTTCAAGGAGGTTCGCAGCCCGTCGAGGAAGACCTCAACGCCCCGCACGGCCTCCACGTAGTAGGCGGTCTCGCCGTCCACTCCAGCCGTGCGGGCTCCCTTGTTACCCCGCACCCGAGCCCACGCCACCACAAGGAACGCGGGATCGGTCACGAGGTTGAACAGGTCATCGAACCTGCGATGAGGATCATCGCGGGCCCAACGGTGCAGCTTCGTCTGGATCTCCAGTACCCGGCGTTCCGCCTTTATCAAGACGTACTCCAGCTCGTCGGTATTCACCGGCGACACCCTCCTGGCCTTCCAGTCCTTCCGCTGCCGACTTGCTGTCCCCCTTCGCCATGTACGCGCCTCTCGCGCGCTCGGACTACTACGAGGACTCCGCCACGCCCTGATGCCGTCAACCGACGACGGGCCTGCCCTCCACCAGACTGGATGCCTGGGGGTAAGGGGGGCACCAGAGCGCTTCCCACGTTCACCACCATCCGTTCGACAAGTGAGCCGCCCAGCTCTACCCCGGCAGCATCGCCACGCCTACGCCGCAGGCCTTCAACGTGGCCTCCCCACCGGCGCATTGACCCGGCTTCGGAGTCGCCCCCGCCCATCGCGGTGGCGTGCACTGCACCCGGCCCATATCCACCAGATTGGAGCCGGCACAACGATTACGGGGCTTCAGACACTGATTCCTCTCGTACGGCTTCTCGTCTCGCTTGCCGGACCCGCACCGTCTGGCAGTGCCAGCACGTCCCGGCTTTATCAGGGCCGCTCTCACCCTTCCGCGCGTCTCCGCGGTCGGGCTGCCCTCAGCTTCTTCGGCCTGCTGCGACAGGCCGGAGGCAGGGGTCTCGCACCCCTGCTCGGAAATGGAGGCGCCTCGTGGCGTACCAAGGCTCCGTTGTAGAGCGAGCAGTGATCGGCCAGCATCGCGGCGAGCGCAGCGGCCTGGCCCACGGTGGGCCGCATGAGGAACTTGTATGCACGGATCATCCGGCCCACCCCCCTTCGGTCAATGTGTGATCAACATAGCGAAGGCCACTGACAACGCAGTGAACTCCGGCGCTTCACGCCTCCGGGCCGAGGATGCGTTTCCCTCCCCGGCTGAAGCCGGGGATACCCACGCAAGACCAGGGATGGGGGTGCCGAGCTGGATGTGGGCGCGGACGGCCAGGTCGCAGTAGTCGCTCCAGGCGAAGCTGTCGCGTCCTTTACCCCGGTGCTTGGGGTGGCGGCGTGGCTGTTGAAGTGCTCTCCCGGCTTCAGCCGGGAGAGCACTTCAACAGCTCCCCTGCCTGGACCCAGCCCTCCAGGGTGCCGTCGCCCTCGGCCTGCCTGGGCTCGGCGACCGGCGCCCACAGTCCACGCCGGGCATCAAGGCCGCGAGCGCCTCGACGAGGGCCTCGCCACCGACCTCCCCGGCCCCCATCCCGGCGGCCACGGCCAAGTGCACCGCCGCCGCCCTCGCTCCTGGCCTCGCTCCCACTCGGCCCCGGGGTCCTCGACCATCCGCCGCACCTCGTCCGGGTGCGGCAGCCCGGCCGAACCCCGCCCGACCACCCGACCGGCCTCGGCATAGAAGGCGTCCTGCGCCTCCTCGCCCCCCGAGGGGGCGGACGGCGAGACCCGAGAGGGAGCTCAAGACACCAACGGGGTCAGGAGACGCTCCATGCACGCAACTGACGGCCGACCAGGCCAACACCCATCGCCCCAGAAGCCGCGTCCCGCACCAGGGCGACCGCCTCCTTCGGCGGATAGTCGAGACGGCACTCATTCAGCACCAGATACGCCTCCGCGCAGTGCCACGCGAAGGCCTCATTGGAGTGCTCCAGACACGGCAGCCTCACCAACGTCTGCAACAGCGCGGCCGCCTTGAGGTACAGGGACCCGTAAATGTCGCGTTCCAGGGCCCGGGCATTGACCCGGGCGACGGCCGCGTAGAGGGGGCCGTAGTCGTCCACCTGCGGATCGCCGGGCAGCAGCTCAGCGGCGTGCAGCAGGAAGGTCACATCGAGAGGGTGGAGCGGTTCGTGCTGCGTCACGCGGCGTGGCCCCGCTCCTGCTGCTCCTCAAGACCGCGCCGCGCAGCCAGCTCCGTGGCGCGCTGCTCCCCGCCGGGATCGGCTGCGGCGGGTGCCTCGGCAAACGCGTCGCCGCTGCGGGACATCGACTCCCTGAAGGCGTCGAGGAAGCGCGCCTCTACGGCAGTGGCACGGGCGTAGGCAGCAGACAGGATGTACTCCTGCAAGCTGACGCCCTCCTGCCGTGCAGCGGCCTCGATTGCGGCGCGCTGGGACGGATCGGGAAAACGTAGGTTCATGGCTTTGGGCTGCGACATGGTACCGATGGTATCGCCGGTACCATGGGTTGCGCCAGACCCTCACCAGCCACCCAGTCTTCACCGAGCTCCGCTGACCGGCTCCCAGCCACGCGCCACCAGCTGGGAATTCTGAACGATGTCACGTTTGTGGCGGGAGGCTTTCGCGTGGCGCCGGCGCGGGGGTCGCGGTGCCATCGGGGCACGGTGTTGGGAGAGACGATCAGGTGGAGCCGGCGGAGCGAAGCCCCGCCGCCGTTCCTCTGGAGGGTGCCCGGGAGGACGTACGGCGGGCCCGCGCGAGCGGCCTGCTCCCGGGCCTGGAGAAGGTGCTGCTGCGATGTCGCGCCCTGCTGGAGGCCGTGCCCCGGGCCATGGAGGAGGCCGGGATGGGGTGTGCCTCGTCGTTCGGCTCTGCGTCCGCGGACCGAGGTGGCGGTGTCGCATGCGGTGGAGAAGCGTCTGGGTGCGCTTCCGGTGGTCGCGGGTTTCCTGCGGCGGTTGGATGTGGCGGGGACTGTCGATCAGGCCTGCCCCATTGGGGAGAGGGCTCTGTCCACCCATGGCCAGATCGTCGAGGCGCTGGTCGCCAACCGTCTGACCAGCCCTCTTCCGTTGCAGCACGTGTCTCGCTGGGCGCGGGACTGGGCAGTGGGCCCTTCTCAGCTCTGCAAGGGCGCCGGGTGTGAGGTTTACGGCGACCTGACGGAGCATGCCACCGGAGTCCGGAGTCCGGTGAGGAGTGCCTCGCCTGACTCCGGTGCCTACCGGCCTCTTCCGGTGCCTAGCGGTTCGTTCCGAAGTAGCGGTCGCCAAAGTCGCCTATACCGGGGAGCATGTACGCGTCCTCGCTCAGCCCCTCCTCGATGGCGGACGTCACGATCCGGACCCCGGGGTAGCGCTCGCACACGGCGGTGATGCCCTCCGCCACGGTGATGAAGTTGACGAAGACGATGTGCTCCTCCGGTACGCCGAGGTCGCGCAGGACCTCGATGGCGGCGAGCGCGGTGCCGCCGGTCGCCAGCATCGGGTCGAGCAGGAGGACGTGGCGGTCGGCGATGTCGTCGGGGAGTTTCGTGTAGTAGAGGTGCGGTTGTTTGGTCGTCGGGTCCCGCTGGATGAGGATCTTCCCGATCCTGACCCCGGGGACCACCGCGCGCAGTTCGGCCTCCATGCTCTCTCCGGCGCGGATGATCGGCACTCCGACCAGTCCGCGCGCGAAGCGTAATCCCCGGTACGTGCTGCCCACGGGCGTGGTGACCTCGTACGGCTCGAAGGGCAGGAGGGCCAGGGCCGCCTCGGTCAGCAGCCGGATGATGCGGCCGGCGTAGAAGACGAAGTCCTCGCGGTCGGCGTCGCGGTCGCGGACGACCGTGTGCAGGGCGCGCAGTTGGTCGGTCTGCGGGAGCAGGTGGACGTTGCGGTCCAGGTACGTCTGAAGCGTGGGCGTGGGTGCGGTTGTCGTCTTGGGTACGGTCGCAGTCGCGATGGTCATGTCCGGCTCCTCGTACGAAGGTGGGGGCTGGTCGGGGGGCTGGTCAGTCGACGGGCGGCTGTTCGAAGGTCGCGGGCAGTTCGGGTGTCGCGGTGAACTGGCCTGCGGCGACGCGGTAGATGGACCTGCCGCCCGTGCGGTGCCACATCGCGCGCATCACGTAGACGAGCTTCGGGTTGTGCTCTTCCTCCTCCTCCACGGCTCGTGCGACCAGCCAGTCCCACTCGCGGGCCCAGCGCGGGTCGGTGACGTCGTCCACGGCCATGTCGGTGTCGAAGAGGCTGTCGAGCGCCGTCAGCTTTCCGGGCGGGGCGAAGTGGCCGCGGGAGAACAGGACACCGAGGATGCCGGTCCAGTAGCACCTCACCGCCTCGGAGCGCTGCTCGGCGGGGAGGGCGTCCGCGATGTGCCGCATCGCGTGCAGCGCGGTCATGAGGTGCAACAGGAGGAAATCACCCGGTTCCGCCAGGTAGAGGAGGGTGACCAGGTAGGCGAGCTGGTCCCAACTGGCGTCGGTGTCCTGGTCGGTGACCCAGGCGGGGGTCTCGTAGATCCGGGGGTGGCCTTCGCCGAGCGTCCGGGCGATCCGGGACTGCAGTCCGGACCTGAGCAGCTCGGGGTGGATGTCGGCGGTCGTGTCGTCGACCACGTTCTGCACCCAGGCTCCGAGCTGCTGTCGGTTGTCCTCCCAGTAGCGGGCGATGCGCAGCAGGGAGTCCTTGGGCCGCTCCGCGCCGTACGCGTCGTGGACGGCGGCGCGCTCGGGGTGGCAGTCGACGTGGGCGAAGGCGAGGTAGGCGATGCCCTCGATGGCCATCCAGCGGTTGCCGGAGTCCAGCGCCCAGCCCAGGTGGATGGTCGCGTGCTGGAGGGCGCCGACCCAGCCGGAGAGCAGACGCGGCAGGTAACGCCGTAGCATCTCCGGCATTCCCAGTTCCCGTTCGCGCCGGTCGAAGAACTCACAGTGGGCGGCGAAGTCCTGGCGTTTTCCGATGAGTTGGAGCCAGTTGTCGTCCTCGATGGTCTGCTGGGGCGCCCGGGCCGGCTCCACGGGGCAGCCGTACGGGGTGAGCTTGACGTAGTTGTCGTGGTAGGCCTTGATCCGCTCCGGGGCCACGCCGAGGCCGGCCAGGGCGACGACGGCATGCTTCACGTGGTTGGTGAGGTGACCGTTGAACTCGATGTGGTAGGTACGGTCGTTCAGCATGTCCTCGACCAACGTGTTCCCGGCCGGGCCGCTGTCGGGCAGTGTGGCGAGGATCCGGTCGACGACCTCGGGGAACGTCTCGGCGACGAACGTCGGGCGGGCCGCCTCCAGTTCCGCCTGCGAGTGCACTCCGTAGGTGACCGCGACCGAGGCGATGCCCGCCGCCTCGGCCATCCGCAGGTCGTGGGTGGTGTCGCCGACCATCACGGCGTGCTCGGGGCGGGCGTCCAGCCGTTCGAGGATCAGGAGTCCCGGCTCCGGGTGCGGTTTGGGGTGGGTGACGTCGTCGGCGCCGATCAGGACGGTGATCAGGTCGCGCAGGCCGGCCGCGGTCAGCAGCGCGTCGGCACTGGCGTGGAACTTGCTCGTGGCCACCGTCAGCACGACTCCTCCGCGGCGCAGTTCGTCGAGTCCCTCGGCGACGCCGGGGAAGACCAGCGACCGGGCGCGGGGCAGGATGACCGTGCGGAACGCCTCCTGGTAGCGGGCGACGCCCTCGGTGACCTGGGGATCGTCCTGTGGCACGCCCAGCAGCTTGCCGAACGCCTGCTCAAGGGGCAGGCCGATGGTCGCCCGGACGTCCGCCGGGTCCCGGGGGGCCGCGCCCATCGCCTCGAAGGCGACGGCGAACGCTTCCACGATCGCCCGCGGCGAGTCGACGAGCGTGCCGTCCAGGTCGAACATCGCCACACGGGTCACAGCAGCCGCCTCCTGGGCCAGAACATGGGCCTGAACGTGGGTCTGGGTCTGGGTCTGGGTCTGGGTCTGGGTCTGGGTCTGGGAGTGAGTCTTAGGCTGGTTCGGGGTGCGGGGCGGTTTCACCGGTCGTTCTCCTCGCGTCGCAGGCGGGCGTGGGCCGCGGCGAGCCGGCCGCCGACCTCCGCCGTGTGGATGAGTACGGCCATGTTGGCCAGCGCGGACCGTCCCTCGGTGGCCCGGTCCACGGCACGCATCACGTACTTCGTGACGGCGCCGCCCCGCACCCCGTCCGCCGAGGCGCCGTGCAGGGCCTCGGCGATGGCGGCCTCGATGTCCTGCCCGTCGATCGCGTCCTGGGGCCGGGTGGGGCTGGTGATGAGGACACCGCCGGGGTTGCCCAGCGCCCAATGGGTCTCGACGGCGCGGGCGATCAGGGCTTCGTCGTCCAGCCGCTGCGGGGCGCGCAGGCCGCTGGAGCGACAGTAGAAGGCGGGGAAGTCGTCGTAGCCGTAGGAGATGACGGGGACGCAGTGGGTCTCCAGGAACTCCATGGTCAGGCTGAGATCGAGGATCTTCTTCGCGCCGGCGCAGACGACGGCCACCTTCGAGCGGGTGAACTGGATCAGGTCGGAGGAGACGTCCATGGTGGTCTCGGCGCCGCGGTGGACGCCGCCGATGCCCGCCGACGAGAAGAACGGGATACCGGCGAGTTCCGCCGCGACCAGCGAGGACGCGACGGTGGTGGCGCCCGCGGTGCCCGAGGCGAGGACGGCGGCCAGGTCCCTGCTGCTCACCTTGGGGATGCCCGGCGTGGCGGCGAAGCGCTCGATGTCCGCGTCGGTCATCCCGACCAGGATGCGGCCGTCGTCGATGCCGATGGTGGCAGGCACCGCGCCGCCTGACCGTACCGCCTCCTCCACCTTGCGGGCGGTGGCAGCGTTGTCGGGGTAGGGGAGGCCATGCGTGATGACGTTCGACTCCAGCGCCACCACCGGGTCGCCGTCGGCGAGCGCCGAGGCCACCTCGTCGGTGAACACCAGGGGCACCGGACGGTGTCCGCGTGCGGGGAGCGTCATGGGAAGGTCCTTACTGGAGTGGAGGATGGGGCGGGGTCCGGGCCGGCCGGGGTCGGTCAGTAGTTGGGCGTCTTGCGCAGGAGGCTCTGCCGGTCGACGATCTCGGGCACGTAGACCCGCTCGTTCCACACGTCCTGGGTGACGGGTTCCAGGGCGATGGAGACGACATCCTCCTTGCAGCCGAAGGCGTTGCGCACGGCCGCCGTGACCGCGGTGACCAGTTCCCGTTCCTGCTCCTCGGTGATGGGCACCGGGAAGTGCTTGATGTTGATGTGGGGCACTCCGACCTCCTGGAGAAAGGCGTGGGCCGCCCGGTCCGCACGCGTGGCCGTGGCCGTGGCCGTGGTGGTGGCGATGGGGGCGGTGGCGTCGATCCGGTGGTTGACGAGCGCGGCGAGTTCGGTGGCGTACGGCTCGCGCAGCAGTTCGTAGTGGCCCGCCCGCAGTTGGTGGACGGCGGGCGGCCGGGCGGAGAAACCGCCCTGGCGCTCGCTGCGCTCGATGAACGAGTAGTTGTCGTCGACGGCCTTGACGAGCGTCATCGGGGTGTCGAGGCGCCGTCCGGTCAGCTCGTCGAACTCGTAGGTGAAGGAGTAGGTCTGCCGGACGACGCCGGTGACGGCCCGTACGAGCTCCTCGCTGAGACCGGGGAAACGTGCGGTGACGAAGGCGACGAAGCCGTCCTCGTCCCTGACCGTCCGCAGGGCCTCGTCCAGTGCCGGGCCGCTGACCGTGCCGGCGAAGACGGAGAAGAGAATGGCGAGGAAGGCACGGTCGCCGAAGTCCGCCCGGCCGCCGGAGGCCTCGGCGTCCTGGGGGCGCAGCCGGGGCTGGCCGGGGGCGACGAGGAACAGGTGCTCCACCCGCTCGCCGGCCTGTTCCAGCTGGTGCGCCGCCTCGAAGGCGACCCGGGCGCCGAACGAGTAGCCGCACAGGAGGTAGGGGCCGTGCGGCTGGATCTCCCGGATCGCCTCGATGTCCGCGGTCGCCATCTCCCGGACCGTGGCGTACGGGACCTCGCCCCTGTTGATGCCGTACGCCTGCACCCCGTGGACGGGCCGGCCGGTGCCCAGGGCGGTGGCCAGCGGGCGCAGGTTCATGGGGTAGCCGCCGAGGCCGGGCCAGCAGTGCAATGGGGTGCCGGTGCCCTCGGGCTGGAGCGGCACCAGCCGGGTCAGCGGCGCGGACGTGTCGGCGTCGAGGCGGGCGGCGAGCCGCTCGACGGTCGGGGCCTCGAACAGCACCTGGAGCGGGATCGTCCCGCCGAAGTCCGCGTTCAGCCGGCTGATGAGGGCCACGGCGAGCAGGGAGTTGCCGCCCAGTTCGAAGAAGTCGTCCACGACGGAGACCTGTTCGCGCTTGAGCACCGCCTGCCAGATATCGCGGACCCGGCGCTCCGAGCGGGTGCGGGGGGCGACGAACGCCCGTCCGGACAGGGCCAGTTCGGTCTGCTGCGACGCTTCGAGCGCCTTGTTGTCGATCTTCCCGTTGGCGGTGAGCGGCAGCCGGTCCAGGACGACGATCCGGTTGGGCACCATGTAGCGGGGCAGCAGTCCGGCCAGGTCCTCCTTGATCAGCTCGGCCGGTCCCTGCATGTGGACCGAGTCCTCCTTCATGTCCTCGCCGTGCAGCTGCTCGTCGCTGACGCGCCCGCCGACGAAGAAGTACGACGGTCCCGTGGGCAGCCCGCAGTCGGTGAGGATCCTGCTCAGCCGCTTGGCCGAGGGCAGGTCGTTGCCGGACCGGGAGCTGTAGCCCGAGGACATGAAGCCTAGGCCCAAGCCGTTCATCTGCAGGCGCTGGAGTTCGCGGCCCAGGTCGAGGTACTGCCGCCAGGAGTCGGGGCCGGCGGCGACGATACTGACGCCGAAGCCGGCCCGTTCGTAGACCCGCTGGTTGATGGCGATGACGTGCTTCTTGAGGACCACGTCGTCGGAGATGCGTACGAGGCCGCCGTCGGCGTACCGGTACAGGCCGGCCGGGAGGCCGTCGACCCGGCCGGAGTGGGCCTGGACGTAGACACCGAAGGCGTCCGTGGCGTCCATGGCGTCCACGGTGGTGGCTCCGGGCAGCAGCTCGAACGTGCCCAGGTAGTGGTCCTCGTCCGCGCAGTCGAGGCGGTCCTTGACGGTGGGGCGGTACTCCGTGGCCGCGATACGGAGGCCGTGGGCCGGCAGCACCTCCTCGAACAGGCCGACCATGTGCCCGGCCTCGATCTCCAGGACCTCGCGGATGTTGTTGCGGTAGACCGGTTCGATCGCCCGGTGCTTGCCGAGGAAGTGGATCCTCGCGTGGGGCGTGCCGGTGCCGGGGGCGGCCGGGTGGGCCGGGCCGATGAGCACCAGGTGGTGGTGGAGCGGGTGGTAGTAGTACAGGCCCGCGGGGATCTCGCCCACACCGCTGAGTTCGAGGTACATCTGCGTGGCGTAGAGGGAGCCGGGTGAGGCGTAGGCGTACTTGGGCAGCAGCCGCTGGTCACTGATGTGCTGGCCGAACTCCCGCAGGAGTACGCCGAGTTCGGCCCGGCTCAGGTCGGCGGGGGCACGCGCAGGGAGGCACGGCCGGGGACGCGGCGCCAGCAGTCCCAGGATGTCGTCCCGGCCGACCGCCCCGCCCTCGTAGAAACGGTAGGTCTTGCGGGCGAAGGCGCGGGCGCGCTGCTCGGGGGTGGCCTCGGCGCCGGCGAGTGCGACCACCGTACGGCCGTCGAGTTCGGCGTCGTCACGGCAGCCGGAGTGCGACAGCTGGGCCCTGACCTGGAGTCTGCTGCGCTTGGACTGGTGGTGGGAGCCATGGTTGCCCTGGTCCATCAGGGCGGCTTCCTTGGGGTTGAGTTCGACGAACGCCACCAGGTTCTGGAACCCGGTCGCCTCGTCGTCGCGGAGCAGGACGGCTGCGCCGCGGACCCAGTCGTGGGTCTCGACCGTCTGGCGGATCTCGTCGAGTTCGACCCGGTAGCCGCGCAGCTTGACCTGGTTGTCGGCGCGGCCGACGAACTGGACGGTGCTGTCGGCGTTAAAGTGGGCCAGGTCGCCGGTGCGGTAGAGGCGGGCTTCGGGGGCGGCGGAGAAGGGATCGGCCACGAACCGGTCGGCGGTGAGGTCGGGGCGGCCGAGATAGCCGCGGGCCACCTGGATCCCGCCGATGTGCAGTTCGCCGACCTCGCCGATCGCGACCGGCTTCCCGTGCGGGTCCAGGATGTGGAAGGTGGTGGCGCTCACCGGTGTGCCGATCGGCATGGTGCGGGGTCCGTCGTCCACCGCCGTACGGTCCACGACGAAGGCCGAGGCGTTGATCGTGCACTCGGTCGGGCCGTAGAGGTTGACCAGACGGGCCGTCGGCATGGTGTCGAGGCACTGGGCGGCGAGGCTCCGGGAGAGTGCCTCACCGCCGCTGAATATGTGGCGCAGGGACCGGCAGGCGGAGAGGTTCTCGGTGTCGAGGAGCGCCTGGAGGAGGGTGGGGACGCACTGGAGCGTGGTCACGCCGTGCCGCTGGATCGTGGCGATGATCGCCTCGGGGTCGCGGTAGACGCCGGAGGCTCCCATCACGACGGTGCTTCCGCAGGCGGGGGCGAGAATCTCCCACTGCGCCGCGTCGAAGCTCATGGGGGTCTTCTGGAGAATGATCTCGCTGTCGTCGATTCCGCGGTCGTCGTGCAGCCAGCGCATCTGACTGACGACGCTCCGGTGCTCGAGCATCACACCCTTCGGCTTTCCGGTGCTGCCGGAGGTGTAGATGACGTAGGCGAGGTCCTCGGGCTGGGGAAAGGACAGCGAATCAAGGGTCTTCGTTGTCCCGTCTCCGTCTCCGTCTCCGTCTCCGTCCCTGTCCCCTTCCGCTTTCCTGACCTCGTCGAGGGTGATAGCCCGCACTCCGGCCGGTGAAAGGTCCTGGAGTACAGATCGAAGTAATTCCTGGGTGAGGACTATTTCCACTCCGGCGTCCGCCATCATGTACGCGATTCGCTCGGCGGGGTATTCCGGGGAAATCGGCACATAGGAGCCGCCGGCCCACAGGATTCCCCAGATGTTCGTCATCAGGTCGAGCGACGGCTCCATGAATACACCGACGCGGCTGTCCCGGGTCACACCGGCCCGCCTCAGGAACGCGCCCAGCTCGTGAGCTCGGTCGACGAGTTGAGCGAAGGTCAGACTCTCGTCCTCGTGAACGACGGCGATCCGGTCCGGCGAGAGGCGTGCCTGTTCGGCGAGGAGGCCGGTCAGGCAGGCGGTAGTGATACGTGTCATCGGCGTCATATCTGTGCTCATTGATTTCCCTTTTTCGCATGATCGGGGCACGGCGCTCCTGTGTATTGAGGTGCGCCGTCTCGAAAAACGATTTTTCTGGAGCGGGAGGAGTCTTTTTCTTTTCAGCCGATCTGGCGATTGCGGCCCGCCAGCAGGCCTGCCGCGATCTGGACCAGGGTCAGCAGGAGGATGAAGGCCAGGGGCAGCCGCCAGCCGTCGGAGCGGTCGTAGAGAACGCCCACGACGACGGGTCCGGGAATCGACAACAGATAACCGAAGCCCTGCACGAAGCCAGAGAGCCGCACGACGGCGGCGCCGTCCCGGCCGCGCATGCCGATCATGGTCAGGGCCAGCGGGAAGGAGCAGTTGGCCACGCCCAGGAGGAGCGCCCAGAGCCAGGGCGCGGCAGCCGGATCGACCCACAGCCCGGTGAATCCGGCCAGGCCGCACGCGCCGATCGCCGCCGCGATCCCGCTCTGGTGACGCAGCTTCCCGGCCATCGCCGACAGGGCGAAGGACAGGGGTACGCCGAGCAGGGAGGTGCCCGAGAAGAGCAGGCCCGCGGTCTGGGCGGAGAGCCCGGCGTCGCGGAAGATCTGGGGCAGCCAGCCGATGATGATGTACGCGGAGCTGGCCTGGAGTCCGAAGTAGGCGGTGAGCGCCCAGGCGGTGCGGTTCCGGGAGAGCCAGACCCGGGAAGGGAGTTGCGGGTTCTGCGGGTGCTCTGGGTGCTCTGGGTGCTCTGGGTTCTGCGGGTCGTGCCGGTTGTTCGCGGCCACCGGCTCCGCTCCCGGTGGCCGTCGGCGGCGGGCGAGGGCCAGCCAGGGGGGTACGGCCATGGCGGCCAGGACCGACCAGGCCCCCAGGCCGTACCGCCAGTTGCCGCCGAACGCCTCGGTCAGCGGGACGGTCGCGGCGGCAGCGGACGAGGCGCCGACGTTCAGCGCCATGGAGTACAGGCCGGTCATCGCGCCCACCCGGTTGGGGAAGCGCTCTTTGACGACGCCCGGGAGCAGCACGTTGGCGATGGCGATGCCGGCGAGCGACAGGGCGGTCAGCGCGACGAACAGGGCGGGGTCGGCGGCGAGCGGCCGCAGCGCGAGGCCGGCCGTCAGCACCGTACCGGCGACGGCGATGGCACCGGCCGCGCCGTAACGCCGGGCCAGGGCCGGGGCCGTGGAGCCGATCAGGGCGAAGCACGCGGCGGGGATGGAGGTGAGGACTCCGCTCAGAGTGCCGCTCATGGACAGGCTGTCGCGCACCTCTTCGAGAACCGGCCCCAGGCTGGTGACCCCCGGCCGCAGGTTGAGTGCCGCTAGGACGAGCGCCGCCACCGCCAGTCCTCGCATCTCCCGGGAAGCCCGGGGGGTGCGCGAGGTGCGGGGGGTGGGAGACGTGGGGGAGGTGCTGACGGGGGTGTTCTGGTCGGGGCCAGGGTGCGAGGCGTGCCTGTTGAGCTCACTCTTCGACATAGGACCTATCGTAGACTCATCCCATGACTCGATGTCTAGTGGTTCGGCAGTAGATTCATAGATTCATGGGATGAGTCTTAGGTGGGTCTACTCAAGAAGAACTGTCATAGACTGATGGGATGACTATGGATCCCGTCCGCCGCCAGGCGCTTTCCGACCAGGTGATCACCCGACTGCGACGGCAGATCACCTCCGGGGCCTGGCCCGTGGGCTCACGCATCCCGACCGAGCCGGAGCTCGTCGATCAGCTCGGCGTGGCCCGGAACACCGTGCGGGAGGCGGTCCGGGCCCTCGCGCACACCGGCCTGCTGGAAATCCGCCACGGCTCCGGGTCCTATGTGCAGGCGACCAGCGAACTCGCCGGCATGATGCGGACCCGCTTCGAAAGGGCCCGGACGGAGGACGTCACCGACGTCCGCAGCGCCCTGGAGATCCGGGCGGCGCGGCTGGCCTGTGCCCGCCGTACCCCTGAGGATCTGGAACGGCTCGAACTCGTCCTGGGGCAGCGGCAGCAGGCGTGGTCGGCCGGAGACCGGCTCGGCTTCGCGAACGCGGACGTCGCCTTCCACCTGGCCGTCGTCAGCGCGTCCCACAACACCGTGCTGGCCGAGTTGCACGCGGACCTCGGTGAGGTGATCCGGGACTCGCTGCTGGACCACTTCGGCGACACGCTGCGCCCCGAGCAGTTCCAGGACCACGCCCGTCTCGTCGAGGCGATCCGCGAACGCGACAGCGACCGGGCGGCGTACGAGTCCGGCTCCTACATGGACTGCGCTCCCGCCGAGAAGTACGAGTAACGGTCGGAGCGACGGTCACGCTTCTTCCTGCGGCTACGACGACGGGGGCGCGCGGTGATCAACACCGGGCGCCCCGTCCTCGTACGGGAAGCGGTTAGAGCTTCTCGATCACGTAGTCGATGCACTTCGTCAGCGCCTCGACGTCCGTCGGGTCGACCGCCGGGAACATCGCCACGCGGAGCTGGTTGCGGGCGAGCTTGCGGTAGGGCTCGGTGTCGACGATGCCGTTGGCGCGCAGGACCTTGGCGACGGCGGCGGCGTCGATGTCGTCCGTGAAGTCGATCGTGCCGATGACCTGCGAGCGCTTGGCCGGGTCCGTCACGAACAGGGTCGCGTACTTGACGTCCTCGGCCCAGCCGTACAGCGTGCGGGAGGAGGTGGCGGTGCGGCGGACCGCCCAGTCCAGGCCGCCCTGGCCGTTGGTCCACTCCAACTGCTCGTTGAGGAGGAACAGGGTGGCGAGGGCGGGCGTGTTGTACGTCTGGTTCTTGCGCGAGTTGTCGATCGCCGTGGGGAGGCTGAAGAACTCCGGGATGTGGCGTCCGCTCGCGTGGATGCGCTCGGCGCGCTCGATGGCCGCCGGGGAGAACGCGGCGAGCCAGAGGCCGCCGTCCGCCGCGAAGGACTTCTGCGGGGCGAAGTAGTACACGTCAGTCTCCGCGATGTCGACGGGCAGACCGCCGGCGCCGGAGGTGGCGTCCACGAGGACGAGGGAGCCGTCGTCGGCACCCGGTACGCGCTTGACGGGAGCGGCGACACCGGTGGACGTCTCGTTGTGGGTGAAGGCGTACACGTCGACGCCCGCCTCGATCCGATGGCCGCCGCCCGCTACCGCGACCGGCACGGCGTCAGCCGGTCGGGTAGCCCTGGGGAATCGCACCCCAGGGCTCCCACAGATCCGTACGTGACAGTCTCCCGTCATACGGCTCTTGTC
>LRTP01000334.1 GCA_001550305.1 Streptomyces diastatochromogenes | reverse complement strand
CGCGAAGTGCGGCCCGACGGCGGTCGAGGCCCTCGCCACCGCGGGCAGGCTCCAGTCGAACGCACCGGCCGCGGCCGTGGCGACGGCGGCTCCGAGGAGAGCGCGGCGGGGAAGCCCCGAGCTGCGGGCCGGGGTGACGTTGCTCATGGATCTCGTCCACTCTCTCGGAGGGCAGCACAAACAGGACCCCTTCGGGGCCCACGCTTTTGAATCGTTTAAATCCTCCGGGAAGCTACGGCCCCGGATCGGAGAGCGTCAAGATCCGTGCACACCTTCGACCACACTCGCGTCAGGTGGCGTGCGTGAGCTTCGCAGGCGGACATCAGGAAGTTGTCAGGGTGTGGGAAGACCCTCTCGCCTCCCTTTTTCCCGGGCGCAGGCGCTTACCATCGGCCACGTGTGCGCACATGTGCTGGTCGCGGAGGACGACGAGAAGCAGGCGGAGCTGATACGCCGCTCACTGCTTCAGGAGGGACACACCGCGACCGTGGTCCACGACGGCGGGGCCGCGCTCGACGAGGTGCGGAGGAACAAGCCCGACCTCGTCGTCCTCGACCTGATGCTGCCCGTGATCGACGGCTTCGGCGTATGCCGGGTACTGCGCCGGGACGACGACATCCCCGTCCTCATGCTCACCGCCCGCTCCGCCGAGGACGACGTCCTGCTCGGCCTCGAACTCGGCGCCGACGACTACATGACCAAGCCGTACAGCCCGCGCGAACTGATGGCCCGTATCCGCACGGTCCTGCGGCGCAGCGGGCGCCCGGCCGATGAGCAGGACCGGGCCGTACGGGCCGCCGGAATCACCGTCGACCCGGTCCGGCACGAAGTGCACTGCGACGGCGCACGCGTGGAGTGCACCCCCGGGGAGTACGAGATCCTGCGCGCCATGACCGCGGAACCGGAACGGGTCTTCTCCCGGCGGCAGTTGCTCCAGTGCACCCGCGGTATCGACCGGGCCTCCACCGAACGGGCCATCGACGTGCACATCATGAACCTGCGCAAGAAGATCGAGCCCGACCCTCGCCGGCCGGTACGGCTGCTGACCGTGTTCGGCGTCGGCTACAAGCTCAGCGGTGGGCGCGGGTGAACTCCCGCATACCGTTGCGCAAGAGGCTGCTCGTACGGCTGATGATCACCTCGGTGCTCATCGCCCTCTGCTCGGTGGCGGCGACGGCGTGGCTGGCGGTGCAGACGACGACCCGCGCCATCCAGGAGGAGCAGGGACAGGTCCTCGCCGACGACACGGACATCCTCCGGCAGCTCAGCGGATACGCCGCCACCCACCCGAGCTGGGCGGGCGTCCAGGACACCGTGCGCCGGCTGTCGGCCGCCACCGGGCGACGGATCGCGCTGACGACGGCGGACCGTACGCCGATCGCCGACTCCGCCAGGTCCCGCACCGCCCTGCCGCCCGGGGCCGCCGCCACCGTCGACCCCCTGCACACCGACACCTACTCGGAGCCAGGGGCCCAGCTCAGTGGCGTAGACCCGCGCGCCGTGGGGCCCTACCGGCTGACGCCCCTTGAGCGGGCACGGCTGGGCAAGCTGGCGACTGTGCGGCAGAAGTGCGCCGCGCGCAACGGCGTCGACACCACGATCACCTGGACGCCGAGCGGCAGGCCCGTCCTGGCGGACGAGAACGGGATCCTCCCGAACTCGACGGTGCCCGACGTGTGCGCGGACGGACAGCTCAACACCCTGACGCACACCGAGGAGACAGCGGTGGCCAGGCTGGCGAGCCTCGCCGAGGCATGCCTGCGGCGCGAGAACGTCGCTCTGCCCGGGAAGGGGTTCATCTCGCTGGAGTTCTCCAGCCAGGCCCCGCAGCCGCAGTTCGCGCTGGGGGGAAAGAACCTGGGCGGGCATCCCACGGCGATCGGGGCGAAGGGGAGCGAGTGCGTCGCCGAAGCGCGTCGCGAGCAGCTCGACCCCGATGTCGCGCCCGTCGCCGAGCTGTTCCTGGGCACGGGGGACAGCGCCCTCCCGCACTTCGACATGTCGAACGCCAACAAGGCCAAGATCGTCGGAGTCACCGGTCTCGTCCTGGCCCTCACCGTGGCCGTGACCGCGCTGGTCGCCACCCGCCTCGTACGCCCGCTGCGCGCGCTCACGCAGGCCGCCCAGCAGCCGTTGGAACGGCACGTACGGGTGCCCGTCACCACCCGCGACGAGACGGGCATCCTGGCGGTCGCGTTCAATGAGCTGACCGAGCGCCGGGAACGGATGGAGGCCCAGCGCAAGGCGATGGTCAGCGACATCGCGCATGAGCTGCGTACCCCGCTCACCAACATCCGCGGCTGGCTGGAGGTGACCCGCGACGGCATCGTCGACCCCGACCCGGAACTGCTCGCCTCCCTGCACGAGGAGGCGGTGCTGCTCCAGCGGGTCATCGACGATCTCCAGGACCTCGCGGCGGCCGACGCGGGCACGCTCGCGCTGCACCGCGAGGTCGTCCGCGCCGACGAGCTGCTCGCCCAGGTCGCCGCGGCGCACCGGGTGGGAGCGGAGGCCGCGGGCATCGGGCTGCGGACGGGGACGGACGGGACGTCCGCGCCGACGGGGAGCGGCACTGCGTGGATCGACGCGGATCCGGTCCGGATGCGGCAGGCACTCGGCAATCTCGTGTCCAACGCGATCCGGCACACACCGGACGGCGGCACGATCACCCTCTCCGCCCGGGAGGAGGAAGACCAGGTCGTCCTCGCGGTGGCCGACACCGGCAGCGGTATCGCCGCGGAGGAGCTGCCCAGCGTCTTCGACCGGTTCTGGCGGGCCGAGAAGTCCCGCAGCCGACGCACCGGCGGCAGTGGGCTCGGCCTGTCCATCGTCCGCCAGCTCGTGGCCGCCCACGGCGGTACGGTCGCGGTGGCGAGTGAACTCGGCGCCGGTTCGGTCTTCACCTTGAGGCTGCCCGCCACCGACCCTCCGGTTGACGCGAACGAGCTCCGCTGACCTGCGCAGGGTGGTGGTGGCGGTACCAGGATCCGCGTTCCCCCGTACAGGAGGGATCTGGTTGCCCCGGTGTCCTGGGAGCACTGTGGTCACATGAACACCACCAGGATGCCGGGGGCCGGGATTCGTGTCACGCCCCTGCGGTCGCTCGCGGGACGCACCTATGTCCCGCGCCGCGGAGGAAGTCCTTCACCAGGGCCCTGTGCGGCGGATCAGGCTGATGACCCGGCCGCCGATGACGTCGTGGACGAGGTCGACGGGGACTGGCCACTTCCCGACCGTGGGAAGTGGCCAGTGCGGAGTTCGTCACCGGAATACGTTGTCGGAATCGTCCCAGATCGAGGGCTCGCTCGGCGTGTACTCCCGCGGGACCCTCGACGAGGTCTGGTACATCGCGTCGATCTCGGCGGCGAAACGCCGTGAGATGGCGTCCCGGCGCAGCTTCATCGACGGGGTCAGCAGGCCGTTGGTGTGGTCGAAGGGTTCGGGGAGAACACGGAACACCCGGATCGACTCGGAGCGGGACACGGTGCTGTTGGCCGCGGCCACGGCGCGTCTGACCTCCTCCCGCAGCTCGTTCTCCTCCCGTGCGTCCCGTGCCGACGTGCCCCCCTTGGACCAGGCTCCGCGCCAGTGCGCGAGGAAGTCCGGATCAAGGGTGATGAGGGCGCCCACACACGGCCGGTTGTCGCCCACGACGACCGCCTGATGGATCAACGGGTGGACGCGCAGCCGCTCTTCGAGGGCCGCGGGAGCCACGCTCTTGCCGCCGCTCGTGATGATGACGTCCTTCTTGCGGCCGGTGATGGCCAGATACCCCTCGGTGTCGAGGCGCCCGAGGTCACCCGTCGCCAGCCAGCCGTCCTGGAACGCGGCGTGCGTGGACGGGGGATCGTTGACGTAACCCTGGAACACCGAAGGCCCCCACACCAGGATCTCCCCGTCCTCGGCCACCCGGATGTCCGTACCGGGCAGGGCGCGGCCGACCGTTCCGAACTTCTCGCGCCCCACGGGCTGAGCCGTGATGCCGCCGCTCGTCTCGGTGAGCCCGTAGCCGTCGTGGATGACGATCCCGATGCCCGCGTAGAAGAGGGCGAGTTCACGGTTGAGCGGGGAGCCGCCCGACACCGCGCCGCACACTCGTCCCCCCAGGGAGGCCCGCAGCTTCCGGTAGACGGTCTTCTCGTAGAGGGTGTGCTGCAGGCGCAGGTCGAAGCCGGGGCCGGAGCCCGTGCCCAGTCGCTGGCGTTCGGCGGCCGCGGCGAAGTCCTTCGCCGTCTGGACGGCACGCTCGAACAGGGCTCCGCGGCCCGTCCGTTGCGCGGTGCGCAGGAAGTTCTTGTAGATCTTCTCGAAGACGAACGGAACGGCGTAGAGATAGGTCGGGCGGAAGGAGAGGAGCGCCGCGGAGAGCGTCTCCTCGCTGAGATCGGGCTCGTGTCCCAGCAGGATGCCGCCCCGCAGACAGAGCCCCTGGACCATGATGCCGTACACGTGCGAGAAGGGCAGGAAGGCGAGGATGGCGGGCTGCTCACCCGGGGGAGCAGCCGTGTGTCTCCAGCCCTCGAGGAGGGTGTCGCAGGGGCTGGCGAGGTTACGGTGGGTGAGGGCACAGCCCTTGGGGTGCCCCGTCGTCCCGGAGGTGTAGGCGATGACCGCGGTCGAGTCGGGCAGCACGATGCGGCGCAGCGAGTCGACCGTCGTCGTCGGGATCGCCCGGCCCCGCTGGACCAGCTGTGCCAGGGCCCCGGTGTCCAACTGCCAGACATGACGCAGCGACGGGAGCGACGCGCATGCCGAGCCGACCGTCATGATCCCCTCCTCGTCCTCGACGACCACGGCGACACAGCCCGCGTCCTGGAGGATCCACGCGACCTGCTCGTGCGACGAGGTGGGGTAGATCGGCACGACCTCGGCGCCGACCGCCCACAGCGCGTAGCTGAGGACGGTCCACTCGTAGCGCGTACGAGCCATGACGGCCACCCGGTTCCCCGGGCGCAGGCCGGACACGACCAATCCCCGGGCCAGATCGACCACTTCGTCCCACAGCTCGGCCGCGGTCACCGTCGTCCAGATGCCGGGATCGTCGTCGAGACGGCGTGCGACCTGCGGCAGATCCGGCTCGCGGCGAGCCGTTTCGAAGAGACTGTCGGCGAGTCCACCCTGCATCACTGTCGCAGCCGGTGAAGGATTTTCGAACGCGTGCATCGCCGCTCCAGAATTCTCCCCGGCACGACCCCACCGAGAGGCTCCGGTGCCGAGGATTCACGAATCTAGCCCAGACCGACCACGACTGTGTCGGATTCACGCAGCAGTTCGTCTACCGATGAGGTTACGGTCGCATCAGGGACCGCTCAGCACGGCCCCGCGGCGGCGGCAGCACCCGCAACAGCCCCGACAGCGGCTGCGATCCGGCCGCCCGCCACTGTTCCGCGAGCCATCGAGCAGGGACGGCTTCCGGTCATGCGCGGCTCAGGAGCGACTCCCGGGAGATGAGGGCGGTCGAGCCCGGTGCCGTACAGGCGTGGGCACCCGCGATCGCCCCGAGCCGGGCGCACTCCCGTACGTCCCGGCCGGCGAGCCCGCCGTACAGGAAGCCGCACACGTACGCGTCGCCCGCGCCGTTGGAGTCCACCACCGGAGCGGACGGGACGGCCGCCGGAATGTGACAGGGGTCAGGGCCGCCGTCTCTGGTGAGGACGTAGGAGCCGTCCGCGCCCGCCGTGGCGACCACCGAGTGTGCCCGCCCGGCGCGGAGGATCTCCCGCATCAGCGCGGGGGCTTCGTCGCCCACGCCCGCCGCGCTGAAGAAGACGAGATCGGAGCGGAGGGCGAACTCCCGGTGGTGGTCTGCGAGGCCGTCCCAGTCGTGCAGATCGGTGGAGACGGGGACGCCGAGGTCCTCGATGTCGTCGTAGAGGAAGCGCCCGAAGTTCATGATGGAGAGGTGGACGTGACGGGTGCGCCGCAACCGCGGTAGGTAGAAGTCCCGGGGCATCCGCAGATCCGCCGGGTCGCGGCCGTCGTAGAAGGACATCCGGCGGCCGGACGCGTCCACCAGGTTGACCGCGCGCCGCGTTCCGGCGGGGGAGATGAGCGGGAGGAAGTCGACACCGCCCTTGGCCATCCGCTCGCGCACCTGTGCGCCGATCCAGTCGTCACCGATGCAGTCGAGCAATCCGACCTTGAGGCCCAGCGCCCGTGCGCCGAGGGCGACGTTCCCTCCGGTGTGACCGGGCCACTCCTCGATCGGGCCGACATGGACGGAGTCGGCGAGCGGGACCGGCAGGGAGTCGACGCGGACGATGGTGTCCACGCCGGTGCCGCCGATCACGAGGACGTCGTATGTCCCGTACTGGTTGTACGCGCTGTACGGGTCGTGGTCGTGGTCGCCGTTCTGGTTGCTTTCCGCGTGCTGTGGGATCACAGATCCATCTGCCCTCTCCTTCCCCGCCGCCCCCAGTATGGCGGGCCAATGGAGCCGCCCCCACAGACATGACCGGACGGCGGACAAGGGATCGCGCTCGCCCACGTGCCGTGACCGACGCAACGGCCGCCGACCGCCCGGCGTAGCCCTTGACTTCACAAGACCACCGCGCGACATTCCTGACTCCGCATCAGAACCGGGACGCGGAAGGCCCGTTGCTTCCCGGGGCACAGCACGCTCGCCCATTCCTTCGCCCGGCTGGAGCGCCCTGCCATGTCCACGAACGCGGACCCTGTGAGACGTACCGAAGCCTCCTCTGCGTACTCCACCGCTTCCACCCCCGAACCCGGCCCGTCGCGTCGCCGGGTGCTCGGCGCGGCGACGGGAGCCGGGCTCGCGCTCGCGGCCGGTCTGCCAGGTGCCGCGGACGCGGCCGACCTACCTCTGCTCGGCACGTACGACGTGGTGGTGATCGGCTCCGGAGCGGCGGGGATGACCGCCGCGCTGACGGCTGCGAAACAGGGGCTGAGCTGCGTCGTCGTCGAGAAGGCGCCCACGTTCGGGGGATCGGCGGCGCGTTCGGGCGCGGGCGTCTGGATCCCGAACAACCCGGTGATCCTCGCCGCGGGGGTGCCGGACACCCCGGCGAAGGCCGCCACCTACCTCGCGGCGGTGGTCGGCCCCGATGTGTCCGCCGCACGCCGGCAGGCCTTCCTCGGCAGCGGCCCCGCCATGATCTCCTTCGTCATGGCGAACAGCCCGCTCCGTTTCCGCTGGATGGAGGGGTACAGCGACTACTACCCCGAACTCCCCGGCGGACTGCCCGGCGGCCGCTCCATCGAACCCGACCAGCTCGACGGCAACATCCTCGGTGCCGAACTCGCCCATCTGAACCCGTCGTACATGACCGTACCGACCGGCATGGTCGTCTTCAGTTCCGACTACAAGTGGCTCACGCTCGCCGCGGTCAGCGCGAGGGGTGCCGCCGTCGCCGCCACCTGCCTGGCCCGCGGTACCCAGGCCGCCCTGCTCGGCCAGAAGCCCCTCACCATGGGCCAGTCGTTGGCGGCCGGACTGCGTGCCGGACTGCTCGCGGCCCAGGTTCCGGTGTGGCTGAACACCCCGCTCTCCGACCTGTACCTGGAGAACGGAACCGCCACGGGAGCCGTGGTCACCAGGAACGGCACCCCGGGCCTGATCAGAGCCCGGCACGGGGTGATCGTCGGATCCGGCGGCTTCGAGCACAACGCGGCCATGCGCGACCAGTACCAGCGACAGCCCATCGGCACCGAGTGGACGGTCGGCGCCAAGGAGAACACCGGCGACGGCATCCAGGCGGGTCAGCGGGCCGGCGCGGCGCTCGACCTGATGGACGACGCATGGTGGGGCCCGGCGATCCCGCTGCCCGACCAGCCGTACTTCTGCCTCGCCGAACGCACCCTGCCCGGCGGGCTCCTCGTCAACGCCGCCGGTGCGCGCTTCGTCAACGAAGCGGCCCCCTACAGCGACGTCGTGCACATCATGTACGACCGTGACAGCGGTGCGCCCGACATCCCGGCGTGGCTGATCGTCGACCAGAACTACCGCAACCGCTACCTCTTCAAGGACGTGCTGCCGACCTTCACGTTCCCCGATTCGTGGTACACGTCCGGCGCCGCCCACAAGGCGTGGACCCTCGACGCCCTCGCCGGGCAGATCGGCATGCCCGCCGCCGCGCTCCGCACCAGCGTCAACCGCTTCAACAGCCTTGCCCTGAACGGCGACGACACCGACTTCCACCGTGGCGACAGCGTCTACGACCACTACTACACCGACCCCGCGATCCTCCCCAACTCATGCCTTGCGCCCCTGTGGCTCGCTCCCTACTACGCCTTCAAGATCGTTCCGGGTGACCTGGGCACGAAGGGCGGCCTGCGCACGGACGCCCGGGCGCGGGTACTGCGGCCGGACGGATCCGTCATCCCGGGCCTGTACGCCGCCGGAAACGCCAGCGCGGCCGTCATGGGCCACAGCTACGCGGGCGCGGGTTCGACGATCGGCCCGGCGATGACCTTCGGCTACATCGCCGCGTTGGACATCGCGGCCGGCGCGGGCGCCTGAAGGAACTCGGGTGCCAGGCAGTCTTTGCGTGCTCAGTTGCGTTTCTTGGGCATTACGGGACGTGCGAGTCCGCTTCCGTACATGTTGCGCGACTCCTATGTCGGTGCATGGTTCGCAGGTTTCACATGCTCCGCACAGCCAGAGGAGAACCACCCGTGTTCCGACGTCCGGTCCGTCCCGTCACCGCGGCCGCCGCCGCGCTCGCAGCCGTCGGCGGCCTCACCGCCACCGCGACCGCCGCCACACCCGCTGCCACATCCACTTCCGTGCACTCGCCCGCGCACGTCGCGCGCCATGTTTTGTTGTTGTCGATCGACGGTCTGCACCAGTCCGACCTGGCCTGGTACGTCGCGCGTCACCCGAAGTCCGCGCTCGCGCGGCTCGCCACCGGTGGGGTCGAGTACACCCACGCGAGGACCACCGACCCCTCCGACTCGTTCCCCGGCCTGGTGGGCCAGCTCACCGGCGGGAACCCGGGCACCACGGGCCTCTACTACGACGACGGATACAGCTCGGCACTCCTCCCGGCCGGAACCACCCACTGTGCGGGCGCCAAGCCCGGCGCCGAGGTCGACTTCACCGAGGACCTGGACCGCAACAAGGACTCCATCGACGCAGGCCAGGGCCTCGCCGGCCTGCCCGGCAGCATCCTCAGGATGACCGGCGCCGCCCGCGGCCTCATCGACCCGTCGAAGCTGCCGGTCGACCCCAAGACCTGCAAGCCCGTGTACCCGCACTCGTATCTGAAGGTGAACACGGTCTTCAACGTGGTCAGAAAGGCTGGACTGCGGACCGCCTGGTCCGACAAGCACGTCGCGTACGAGATCCTCAACGGCCCTTCCGGCGACGGCGTCCAGGACCTTTTCGCCCCCGAGATCAACAGCCAGGCGATCGGCTACCCGGCAGGCACGGACTGGACGAAGGACAACGCGGCGACGGAGCAGTACGACGGTTACAAGGTGAAGGCCGTCCTCAACGAGATCGACGGCTACGACCACGGCCGCACCCACAGGACCGGCACCCCGGCGGTCTTCGGCATGAACTTCCAGTCCGTCTCGACCGCCCAGAAGCTGCCCGCCTCCGAGGGGCTGACGGGCGGCTACGCGGCGAAGGGTGTCCCCGGTCCGCTGCTGGCCAAGAACCTGGCCTTCGTGGACCAGGAGGTCGGAGCGTTCCTCACCGAACTGCGCAAGCAGCACCTGGACGGCAACACGACCGTCGTCCTCTCCTCCAAGCACGGGCAGTCACCGACCGACCCCAAGGCCCTGACCCGTATCGACGACGGCCCCCTGCTCGACGGCCTCAACGCCGCGTGGAAGAAGGCCCACCCGGGCGCCGGTGACCTGGTCGCCCACTCCGTGGACGACGACGCCATGCTCCTCTGGCTCAACGACCGCTCGCAGGCCGCCACCGCCTTCGCCAAGGCGTACCTGCTCGCCCAGTCCGGCACCGGCAACGACATCGCCGGCAAGGCCAAGCCCTTCACCGCGAGCGGCCTGAAGACCCTGTACGCCGGTGCGGCGGCCGCCAAGTACTTCCACGTCAGGGCGGGCGACTCGCGCGTGCCGGACCTGTTCGGCATCGCCCGCTACGGCGTCGTCTACACCGGCGGCAAGAGCAAGATCGCCGAGCACGGCGGTGCCCACGCCGACGACCTCGACGTCCCGCTCGTCGTCTCGGGCGCCGCCACCCCGCACGGCGTGCGCGTCAGCGGCCCGGTGGAGACCACGCAGATCGCCCCGACGATCCTGCGACTGCTCGGCCTCAACCCCCGGTCCCTGGACGCCGTACGCGTCGAGCACACCGCGACCCTGCCGGTGCGCTGACCCCACCCCGGCGCTCCATCGACGGGACCGTCGCCACGACGACGGTCCCGTCACCCGGGTTGCGGGCCCATGGGACTGTCAGTGGTGGCTGCGAGACTGTCGGACATGATCGAATCGAATGCGAAGGCGGATCTTCTCCGCTCTCTGCAAGCCGCCCGCGACGCCCTGCTGTGGAAGCTCGACGGGCTGTCGGAGTACGACGTCCGCCGTCCGCTGACGCCAACCGGAACGAATCTGTTGGGACTGGTCAAACACGTCACCGGAGTGGAGCTGGGGTACTTCGGCGACACCTTCGAGCGACCGTTCTTCGAAGAGCCGCCGCTCTGGTTCACGGCCGACGCCGAGCCCAACGCGGACATGTGGGCCGACACCGATGAGTCGCGCGAACAGATCGTCGGACTCTACCGTCAGGCGTGGAAGCACTCGGACACCACGATCGAGACCTTCGCGCTTGACGCGATCGGTCGCGTGGCGTGGTGGCCCGAGGACCGCAGAGAGGTGACGCTGCACCAGGTCCTGGTGCGCGTGATCGCCGACACTCACCGGCACGCGGGCCACGCCGACATTCTCCGGGAGTCCATCGACGGGGCTGCCGGGATGTGGGAAGGCAACGACGCCATGCCGTCCGGTGACCGGTCGTGGTGGGACAGCCATCGAAGCCGACTGGAGCGCGTGGCGCGGGAAGCCGGCCGCGACTGACGCCGCCCCACCGAGCCGGAACGCCCCGATCCCGGACGTCAGTTCCACAGGGGAAGGTCGACCCATTGCCCGAATCCGTCCGGCTTCCCATTGGTGTAGACGAGGCTCAGCTGGGTGTAGTGCGACAGATCAGGCCGCTTCTTCCAAGGCTGCGGGGCGTTGAGCCGCACGATCACCCGGTACGAGTGGAACTTGCCCGCGGCGCAGTACGGCTTGCAGTCGTTCACCACGTTGAAGCCCTCGGCCACCGCGGAGTCCGGGTGCCACTGGGACCAGCGGAGCGAGGTGAGGCGGCTGTTGCCGTCACCGCACGCGAGAATGAAATCGGTGGGGCGCACCTGCGGGTGCCAGAAGCAGTCGACCATCACGGGCTGTCCCGCCTGGCGCTGCACGCTGGGCGTGGACGGCGTGGACGGCGTGGACGGCGTGGACGGCGGTGACGGAGCTGGGGCGGACGAAGCTGTTCCCGCGATTGCTACGAGCGACACAGCGGCACAGAACGTCACCGCTGTCCTCACTGTGCGTCTTGACATGTTCGCTCCCAGTCGCAATCTCTTTCGACCAGCAGGCCCGGTGCCTGGTCCGCCCCTTCTTGCGGCGGTCGGCTCCTCTATCGACGCTACGACGCTGTCGGAGGATGCACCACTCGCACGGAGTAACGCGTGCTCCCTCCCAGCGACGAACCCCGAAGGAGAGACAGCATGAGTACGACCAATCCACGGCGGCGGGCCGCCATGTTCGTCGGAGACGACGATTCCCGGCTCGATGCTCCCTCGACCGGCGAAGAGCGAGCCATGCTCATCGGATTTCTCAGGGCCCAGCGGACGACGCTGGAGCTGAAGTGCGCGGGTCTGGAAGGGGAGTTGGCCCGACGCTCCGTCGAGCCCTCCACGCTCTCGCTGCTCGGACTCGTACGCCATCTCGCCGACGTGGAGCGCCGATGGTTCCGTCAGGTTCTCGCCGGTCAGGACGCGCCACCACGCTTCTCGTCGGCGAGGGAACCAGACGGTGACTTCGACGGCGCGGCTCCCGATCCCGACCTTGTGACCGAAGCGTGGCAGGCATGGCGCGACGAGGTCGCGTTCGCCGACGCCTTCACCAAGGAGGCGCCCCACCTCGACGTCGCGGGCAAGGACGCGTGGCGTGGGACGGTGTCGTTGCGCTGGGTGCTCATCCACCTGATCGAGGAATACGCCCGTCACAACGGACACGCCGATCTCCTCCGTGAACGCATCGATGGGGCGATCGGCGTCTGAGGAGGTGATGTCGGAGCTTGATCCGCCACACCAAGTCGGCCGTTGCGCTGAGCGTGTCACCGGGTTGCCGCCACGCTCTGCCGCGACCCTGACGGTCGGATCCTCGTCCACCGGCGCCCCAATCACGTTTCCGCTTCCCCGGCCAGTACAGCTGGCTGGTCGGTGGCGCCGTGGGCGCGGGCGAGACCTACCCGGCGGCGGCCTCTCGCGAACTCGCCGAAGAACTCGCGGTCCACACCCCGACGCGGTTCCTCTTCAAGTACCTGCGCCGGGGTGTCTTCAGTCCGTACTGGCTCGGCCTGCACGAGGGCCAACTCGAAGCTCAGGGCGCCCTGCAGACGCCCCCACAGGGCCCTGGATCCGCAGACGAAAAGGAGTTGGCTCTCGATCGCCGGGTCGGGACAGCGACAGGCGGAATGCCCGAGGGTGTCTTCCGCGACGACCCGCTGCCGATGCATCCATGGGGGCGTTCCGGCCTGACGCGAGAGCGTTCCTCCACACGCTGGCACGACGGCCCGCCGTCCGCCGGCCGTGGCTGCGCAGGATCTACGACCGCGTGAGCGACCACCCCTACGCTCGCCCGTTCCAGCCAGGAGCCTCGCACGCGGCGGGTTCAGGCCTGATGGGGCCGGTCGGCCAGTCGAGCCAGGAGACCGCGGGCGGCATCGACGCATCGACCGACCCGCTCATGTGGGCCGACGCCCGCCGTCGCCTCCGCGCGGAGCGGTATCTCAAGGCCGATGACAAGGTCGCGCGGCAGTACCTCGAGCACCTCCAGCAAGGGCAGTTCGCCCGTCCCGGGCACCATCCGCTCGAACATCGCCTCTTCCATGTAGTGGGGGATGGCGGCCACCAACGGGGCGTCGCTCAGCTGGATGTAGCCGATGACACCAGGATCGAGCCGCGCGAGGTCGTCCGGCCCGGAACCGGACCGCACGATGTGCATCGTGTCGACCAGGAGGCGGAAGTCCGGCCGCCCGACCTGACGAACGACGTCGAGTGCGCTGGGCAGATCCGGGACCGTCAGGCCCGGACTGGCTTCCACCGTCGTCTCCATCCCGAGTGACGCGGCGTTCTCGGCGAGGATGCCGAACTGGTCGATGCTGCGGGCGAGGTCCGGATCGAGAGAGACCGTGTTGATCCGCCGGACACCGAGCTCCGCCATGATCTCGAGATCGCCGACTCTGTCCTGGATGTCGGCTCCCTCGCGGACCACCATGCCTTCCCCGAGCGAGATCGACACGTCGCGATCACGCATCGCGGCGATCATCTCGCGCCGCAGCGTCGGCTCGTCCCGAAGGGAGAACGGTGGATAGATCGACGGGTTGTACGGATTCGATGTCAGGGCCGTCGAGATGTACCGGCAACCCAGGTCCGCGGCCAGGGCCACGAACGCGACCGGAGGCATTCCGAAGACGCTGAGAAGCTCGATTCCCAGCCTTTCCATCCATCTCGCCCGCTTTCGGTGGTCCGGCACCGCCTGGACAAGGCCGGGGCGGTGCTCGGTGACGAGGTGACGTCACCGCACTCGCGCCGGTAATGGCATTCTCGTATAGTAGAGTAACATTCTCGCTTCTGTAGGGCCAGACGCAGGACGATCGACGTGGGCAGCTATCCGGGGGTGCCGTGACCTTGCAGCGGGTCGAAGTCGGGCTGGTCAGCGCCGACGAAGCCTTGGTGGAGTTCTTCGCCGCCGTGTTCGAACTGGAACGGCTCCCGGCGGTCAGGTCGGGCTCTGGAGTCGTACACCGGCTCGAGGCACCCGGCACGCGGATCAAGGTGATGGTTCCTGCGCGGCGGCCCGCCTCCGCCGAACCGTCCGAGCCGTTCTTTCACTTGACCGGCCTGCGCTATCTGACCATGTACGTCGATGATCTCGACGGGATCATCGAACGCGGTGTGGCCCGCGGTGGACGTGTGCGGCACGGTCCCATGGATGTGGGTCCCGGAGTGCGCGTCGCCGTCCTTCAGGATCCCGACGGCAACGCCATAGAAGTGGTCGACGGCGCTCCGTGAGCCGAACCGGTCGGCGCCGCGTCACCGGGATGACGCAAGTCCATCCTCCTGGCCCGGGGGTGTCCCACTGTTCCCGGGCAAGCCCGCCGTCCCGAAAAGCCCGCCGTCCGGATTCGTCGTCGCATGACGGCAGCGATGCCACTACATTTGGTGTCATGACTGCCATCACCCTGCGGATTCCCGACGCCATGGACAAGGCGCTGCGCGACGCCGCGGCCGGCGCCCCCTCCCTGAACGACTACATCCTCCGAGCCGTGCGTCGGCAGATGACGCTGGACGCCGCCCGTCGGCTCGCCCGGATCGAGCCCCTCGATCTGGGCGGCGAGGGCGACGCCCTGTGACGATCCAGAAGGGCGATGTCTGGGACGTCGACACCGGCAAGGGAAACCGCACGGTCCTCGTCGTCAGCCTCGACGGACTGGCCGACGCGTACGGCGCCGTGGTCGCCCTGGTGCTGCACGCCCCGGCCGTGCACCCCGATACGGCGATGAGCGTGCGCCTGACCACCCCGGTCGACGCCTCGGTCGTCGCCGTCAACCTGCTCCAGCTTTCCGCGGCGCGTTTCGAGACCGCCACCCTGCTCGGCAACATCGGGCCCGAGCAGCAGGCGCTCATCGACAACGCGCTCCGGGCGGTCCTCGACCTGTGAGGTGCGCGGTCCGGCCCGCATGCCCCGCTGGACCTCATGGTGCGCCCTGCTCGGGTATACGATCAGATGGTGCGCGGTGAGCAGGGCGGATTGCCTGTGCGGCGTCTTCCTGAAGGGCTGCGCGCCTGGGAAATGGGAGCCATCGCCCCTGGCGCAGGCCCTGGCGTCCGTCGGGAACCCCGGCCCTGATGAGCGCCGCGCAAGGAGTGCTCATGACCAGTCCACACGAGATCGATCCGCGCGCTCTCGCTGATCCGCGCAACGTCTATCCGACCGACGAAGAGTTCTACAGGAGCGGGCGCCCGGCCGACGCCGCACTGCCGGAGGACCGGCCCCGTGGAGGAGAACCCGCGACGCCGCTGAGGCGGCGGGGGACGTGGGCGACCGTTGCGCTCGTCGCCGGCATCATCCTGCTGATCCTCGTCGGGATCGCACTGTTCCCGTGAGTGATCGGGAGCAGCCGAAAGTCACCGTCACCAGGGAGACCCGGACGGGGCGGGAGCCGG
>LRTP01000333.1 GCA_001550305.1 Streptomyces diastatochromogenes | reverse complement strand
CTCGGCTGGCGGACACCCGCCGAGGTCTTCGAAGAGCAGCTACGCTCGCTGCAACAGCCCGGTGTTGCAACGACTGGTTGAACTCGCCCAATCTTCGGTGGTCGTCATTGCGTGCCGGTGCCGACCCCGATGCCAGTGAGCACCGCGGCGGCGACGAGGCCGGCGCGGGCTATGTGGCTCATCTTCAAGGCCGTTCCCTCCCCGTCAGTCTCCGGCGCTGTGCCGGAGGTCTCTTCGTCTGTATGAGTCTGCGGATGTTGACACCCGCGCGACAATGTTCTCGGTCAGGTCCGGACGGATCCGGTTGCCCCGGCTGGGCAGCGGGTCTTACAGGGGGAACGGCATGACGGAGGCACAGCCACGCCCAGGAGCGTGTGAGCCGGCGGAAAGTGTGGCCGGCTACATTCACGACCTGCGGGCGCTGAAGGTGCGGGCGGGTCAGCCGTCCCTGCAGGAACTGCAGCGGCGCAGCGGCGTCGCGCGCAGCACTTTGTCCGACGCACTCAACCCGCGTCGCCGTGAACTCCCGCGGTTGGAGGTCTGCCTCGCCCTCGTCCGCGCCTGCGGCGTGACACCGGCGGAGGAGGCGCAATGGCGGGCGCGGTGGCAGCACATTGCTCAGGCCCGCGAGGCGTTGCGCGCTATGCCGTCGGCCGGCGTGCCCGACCTGGCTGTCCCTGCAGAGTCGGCCGTGCCGCAGCAACTGCCTGCAGCGATACGGCACTTCACCGGGCGCGCCCGCGAGCTCAAAGAGCTCGACGCGCTGCTGGGCGATCAGATGCCCGGTTGCGGCACGGTCGTGATCTCGGCGATCGCCGGCACCGCCGGGGTGGGCAAGACCTCGTTGGCCCTGCACTTCGCGCACCGCGTGGCCCACCGCTTCCCCGACGGCCAGCTCTTCGCTAACCTGCGCGGCTTCGACCCTGCTGCCGCCCCGGTCGACGCCGCCGGCGTGGCGCGCGGCTTCCTGGACGCCCTCGGCGTACCGGCCCCTCGCATCCCACCCGACTCGGAGGGACAACTCGCGCTCTACCGCAGCCGACTGGCCGGCACCCGTACCCTGATCGTTCTCGACAACGCCCGCGAGGCGGAGCAGGTGCGCCCGCTGCTGCCGGGCTCGGACCGCTGCCTCGTGCTCGTCACCAGCAGAAACCGGCTCTCCGGCCTGATCGCCCTGGACGGCGCCGTTCCGCTCCCCCTTGACGTGCTCTCCCGTGAGGAGGCGCGCGAGTTGCTCTGGCGTCGGCTTGGCCCCGAGCCCGTCCTGGGCCATCCGGACTCGGCCGACGAGCTGATCGAGCTGTGCGCCCGGCTGCCGCTGGCCCTGAACATCGCTGCCGCACGCGCCGGCGACCACCCCGGCATCCCGTTGAGCGTCTGGGCGGACGAGCTGCGCGACACCCGCGCCCGTCTGGACCTGCTCGCAGCCGGCGACGGCTACGCCGATGTCCGGGCCGTGCTCTCCTGGTCCTACCGCGCCCTGGCCCCGGAGGCCGCCCGGCTGTTCCGGCTGCTCGGTCTGCACCCCGGGCCGGATATCAGTGCCGCCGCGGCGGCTAGCCTCGCGGGTCTGCCGCTGCCCCGGACCCGCACCCTCCTGGACGACCTCCACCGCGCCCATCTGGTCACCAGGCAGGGCCGTGAGCGGTACAGCTTCCACGACCTGCTGCGCGCGTACGCCATCGAGCAGATCGACGCGCACGACTCCACCGGCGTGCAGTCGGAGTCGACGCTGCGGATGCTCGACCACTATCTCCACACCGCGTACCGGGCGGGTTCCCTCGCCTACGCGGACGAAGCCTCCTGGCCGCCTTTGGACCTCGCGGAACGGGCCGTCGGGGTGACGCCCGAGGTCCTGACCGACCGTCAGCAGGCCCTGAGCTGGTACCGGGACGAGCAGACGGTGCTCGACCAGACCGTCGCCCGGGCCCGGCAGAAGGGGTTCGACAATCACGCCTGGCAGCTCGCCGGAACGCAGGTCTCCTACCTGCTCAAGTCGGGACTGTGGCAGCAGTGGCAGCAGGTCAGCGAATTAGCGCTGGCCGCCGCCGAGCGAACCGGGGAACTCGACCGGCAGGCGCATGCCCACCGCTGGCTCGGCCAGGTACACCGCTCCCAGGGCCGCCAGCCCGAAGCCCATATCGAACTGCGGCGCGCCTTCGACCTCTTCGGCCAGGTCGGCGACCGCACGCGCCAGGGCAGGACCCAGATTGACATCGCCATCGCCTACGGCGAGGAACACGCCTACGCCGAGGCCATCGCCGAGGCACGCTTGGCGCTGGAGCTGTTCGAGACTGTCGACGACCCCTCCGGACAAGCCACCGCCCTCAACAGCATCGGCTGGTACCTCACCCTCCGCGGTGAACCCCGGAAAGCGCTCCCGTACTGTCGCCGGGCGCTGGAACTGTCCCGCGCCTGCGGAAACCTGCCCGCCCAGTCGTCTACCCTGGACAGCATCGGCTTCATCCACCATCACCTGGGCGAGTACCACGAGGCGCTCCCCCCGTACCTCGAGTCCCTACACCTGCGTCAGGCGATCGGCGACTACTTCCTCCAGGCCGAGATCCACACCCACATCGGCGACACCTATCTCGCGCTCGGCGACACCCTCGCAGCCCGCCGCTCCTGGAGGGCAAGCCTCGACATCCTGGACGACCTTCAGCACCGCGACGCCGACGCAGTCCGCGCCCGCCTGGACAGGCACCAGGACAAGAGCAGCTGACGGGTTGTACGGACTTCGGCGTAACTTCCCTTGGGCGTTTCCCCTAATCCAGTGTGCAAGCAGTTCGCCCCGGGCCCGCGCAAGGGACCGGGCGGTGGCTTGTGCAGGACAGCGGATGCCTGGATCCCCCCTGGTCTGCAAGACCTCCTCAAAGAGCGGCGTCGCTGTCCGTTTCGGGGCTCGCGGTGATGACGCGGGCGCCGGGCTGATGCCTCCGTTTCCCCGGGCCCGTGAGGCCTCTGTCAAGAGCGGCGCAGCCCGGCGCCTTCGTGACTACCGCGAAACTCGCGGCGACTGCTCGGACGTTGATTGTCACGGCGCGAGCCCGCTCCAGGGTCGACTCTTGTTCATCCGCGAGCCCGTGAGCTCTGCAGAAAGATCGAGCCCCTGCGGTGCGCTGGTGTCGCGAACGGCTACTGAGATGGCGGACCAACGAGTCCTTGGATTAGGGCGCCGCGTGACCCGCATGTGCTCGTGACCTGCGCAGACAGATGAATTTGGGAGGACAGCTTGACCGTGTTCTGCGGCATCGACTGGGCGGAGCGCCACCACGACGTCGCCCTCGTCGACGAAACCGGCACCCTGCTGGCCAAGGCTCGCATCAGCGACGATGCGGCCGGCTACAGCAAGCTCCTGGCCCTCCTCGCCGAGCACGGTGACAGCCCCGAAGATCCGATACCGGTGGCCATCGAGACCAGCCACGGCCTCCTGGTCTCCACCCTGCGCACCGGCAGACGCCCGGTCTTCGCGATCAACCCGCTGGCCGCCGCCCGCTACCGCGACCGCCACGGCGTCAGCCGGTCGGGTAGCCCTGGGGAATCGCACCCCAGGGCTCCCACAGATCCGTACGTGACAGTCTCCCGTCATACGGCTCTTGTCGCTCTGGTCGCCAGGCAGCCGGGACCCACGTCACCCAGGCCCATTGTGCGAAGAACTTCGGCCGCAGTTTCACGGCCCGCTCCCACCCGGCCTGGGCCTTCTTTCGGCCCCGAAGCCGCCGATACTTGTTGCGGGACCACCGCATCACGTAGGCATTGATGCGGGCCAGTACTACAGCCGGAGATCTTGAGGGTCGGTGATCGGCGGGATCGGCCGGTGGTGCTCCCAGGGCCGCAGGCGGGGCGGTAGCGGGTCGCCGCGGCGTCGGTAGTGGCTGACCATGGCGCGGGTCTGGTGCAAGCGGCGCCATAACTCGCAGGTCAGGACGGTCTCGACGGGGTGGCGGGGGTTGAGGTGAGTGGCGGCCAGGCAGTGCCGGATGGCGTGGACGGAGGGTCGCAGGAGCGGGCCGGGGATCAGCCGGTGGCCCCGCTCTCGCCGGTGCTCTGGTCTTTTCCCGGGTCAGGAGCCTGTTCCAGCTCGGGGTCCTGGTCGGGTTCGGGGAAGACGGCGCGTTGGACGGCAAGGAACGCGGTGGCCGGCATGCAGGCGCTGACGTGACGGTGCCAGGGGGTCCACTTGCGGACCTGGTACTGGGCCAGGCCGACGAGCTGTTTGTTGAGCTCTTTGAACTCTTCTCGGTAACGCCTCGTGACGTTTTGTGATCTTCGTTCAGGCGGTGCGGCCGTGCTCGAGCTGGAGCAAGACGAGGGCGGCTCGGGCGATGCGGGTGATGGCCGCAGGGTCGAGGCTGACCCTGCGCAGGGCCTTGAAAGTGACCTTCAGCAGGGCGTTGGCACGTTCGGCGACAGCGTGGACGCCTCGGATTACGGCGTTGAACGCCTGGTCGGGTTCGGCGAGTTCACCGCCCTTGGGCTTCTTGACCGGGTGGCGGAAGCCGGGCCCGGCGTTCTTGTAGCCGAGGTCGGTCAGGGTGGAGACGCCCAGGGTGGCGGCGAGCCGGTTCAGGGTGTCGACCAGTCCGTGGGCCCGTGCGCAGGTGGTGTCGTGCTCGCGGCCCGGGCGGACCGGGGAGACCCGGATGGGCCAGCCGTCCGGGGCGGCGATGACCTGCACGTTTCCTCCGTGGTGCTTGTGCTTGCCCGACCACCACAGGTCCGCGCCGTTGGGGCCGGCGGCGGCCACTCGGTCGGTGCGGATGACCGTGCCGTCCAGGTTGAGGTGGGTGTACCCGGCTGCCGCCGCCCTCTCCAGCGCGGTGGACAGATCGGGAGCGTGGTCGGCGAGCACCGTCAGCCCTTCGTGCAGGTAGCGGTAGGCGGTCGGTACCGAGATGCCGTTGTCCCGGGCGAGTTGGACCAGCCGGGTACCGTCGACGAACCAGCGCAGCACGAGCACCGCCTGCCGGAAGACGCCCAGCGCGCGAGTGCCCTTGCGGGTCCCGAGCTGCTCGCGGTGCCCGCGCAGCAGCTCCGCGAGATGCTCGGCGGTCGCCCTGCGGACATCGAGCACGGCGGTGTAGGTGATACTGGACGCCACGTGGAGCCTCTGGTTGTGCGGAACGTGATCTTCGCAGACCCGTTCCTACCAGGGGCTTCACTCATGTCTGACGCCGAGTCACCATCCCGCGCCGTCCGGCAGCGTCACACACCGCAACCGTCACGTTGCTGAGAAGACTTCAGTGAGCGGCGTCTCCCTCGGAGCGTGAACGGCCGCTCCGCTGCTCGGTGGTGAGAAGGCCGGTGACGAGCAGGTCGACCAAGCGGCCGGCGTCGTAGCGGGCGTCGTTACCGGCGCCGATGCAGAGGTTGCCGATGCCGCGCATGAGCATGAACCCGGAGATCTGTTTCGTGCCGGTGTCGCCGAGCGCCGCAAGCAGGAGGGCGTCGCAGACGGGTACCAGTTGGTCGAGGAAGTACCGGTGCAGGGCGTCCGCGCCGTCGGCATCGGCCCCCATGGCGCCGGCCAGCCCGTGCTTGGTGACGAGGAAGTCCACGAACCCGGCCACCCACCGCCGCAACGCCGCGCTCGGTTCCGCTGCCTCCTGCAGCAGGGCCGGCCCGGCCTCGGCCAGCGCTTCGACCTGGTGACGATAGACCGCCGCGATCAGAGCGGGGCGGGTCGGGAAGTGCCGGTAGATCGTCCCCATCCCCACACCCGCCTCCGCCGCGATCAACCGCACCGGCGCGTCGACCCCGTGCGTGACAAATACGGCTGCGGCCGCATCGAGCAGGACCCGCTCGTTGCGGCGGGCGTCGGTCCGCTTGCTGCGCGGTGCTGCGGCAGAGGTGTTCGGGTCGGTCATCGAAGGTACTTTCGTTGCGGCGTTTGCGAAGCGGAGCAATGTTCCGTATCGTGTGGAGCGTCGCTCCGCTTTCATTGTTGGCGGCGGGACCCCAGAACGCAAAGGACAGAGGACTCTCATGAGCAGCACTCCCGCAACAACCGATACTCCGATCGTGCACGCCCTGGACGAGGTCGTCGGCGCCGGCGACCGAGTCGTGTCCGTCGCCCCTGTCGCGCTGGACGCCCCCGGCCGGGCCGTTCCGCTCGCGGTGCGGGTCTCCGCACCGGTGGCCGGTGAGAACCTGCCGGTACTGCTGTTCTCGCACGGCAACGGCTGGTCGCTGGACGGATACGCTCCGCTGACGGCGTTCTGGGCATCGCAGGGCTTCGTCGTGGTGCAGCCGACCCACCTGGATTCCCGGCGGAACGGCATCGGATTCGACGACCCGGCGTTCGGGCAGATCTGGACCGAACGGTACGCGGACCTGGAACGCGTTCTCGACCAGTTCGACACCGTGGAAGCGGCCGTACCGGGGCTTGCCGGGCGGGTGGACCGGGACCAGGTCGTCGTCGCCGGCCACTCCTGGGGCGCGCAGACGGTTCAGATGCTGCTCGGTGCCCGCATCCTCGACGGATCCGGGCACGTGGGCAGGGACTACGCGGACCGACGGGTCAAGGCCGGTGTGCTGCTGGCCGCGACCGGGATCGGTGGCGAGGAACTGCACCCGTTCGCCAAGGAGCACTTCCCGTTCATGAACCCGTCCTTCGCCGAGCTGGCCACGCCGACGCTCGTGGTCGCCGGCGACCACGACCAGTCCAAGATGTCCAGCCGCGGCCCGGACTGGTTCACCGACGCCTACACGCACAGCCCCGGAGCCACCGACCTGCTCACCCTGTTCGGTGCGGAACACTCCCTGGGCGGTATCCCGAACTGGGAAGCCGCGGAAACCACCGACGAGAACCCGGAGCGCGTCGCTGTCCTCCAGCGCTTGACCACCGCCTATCTGCGCAGCGCGCTGAACCCGTCCGACACCAGCTGGGACAAGGCAGCCTCCGCCCTCGCCGAGGCCGGAACGGCGATCGGCCGCATAGACAGCAAGTGACTGCAAGGAACTGCGAGCAACCCGAGCAACCGCGAGCACCTCTCGCGGCAGTGCCGCCGCTGCGACACCGGCAACGGCGACACCGCCTGCCTCCCCTCGGCGGAAAGGACCGCATTCCATGACCGGCTGGACCTCCCGGCAGCTCGACACGATCGCCACGGCGGACGACTTCCGCACAGCGCCCTTCCGCGGCGACGGCGTCACCCCCGGCACCTTGATCTGGGTGTGGGCTGTCCATGTCGCAGACGCGATCTTCGTGCGCAGCGAGAACCCGGAATCCAGGTGGTTCGCCGCCGCGATCCGGCAGCGGGCAGGAATCGCCTCTTTCGGCGACTTCTCCGGCCCCGTCGTCTTCACCCATGTCACCGACGGCCCGACGAAGGACCTCGTCGATGCCGCGTACACCGCCAAGTACGGCGACGACCCGTACTTCTCCGCCGGACTCCTCGCCCGTTCGCGGGAACAGATAGCCCGCGTCCTCCCCATCCGTCCCACTGATCGGAGCTGACAGATGCCCGACACGCCCCGGTGGGGTGCTGACGACGAGCTCGGCACACTGCACTACATCACCGACACCGTCCGGACCCGCGCCCTCGCGGCAGCCCGCACCGGCCGAACGGTCTCCCTCGCCCGCGCCGTGCACCCCAGACCAGCGCCGGTCGGACCCGGTGCCGCCACCGACGGCGAAGCCGCCTGGCAGCAGTCCATGCTCTACACCGGCACCCCGCCGGCAGCGATCGCCGAACAGTGGACGATCACCCCGCACCACCCCGCCATCACGCACCTCGACGCGCTCTCCCACATCATCGTCGACGGCACCGTCTACCCAGGCGTCCCCGTCGAAGACCGGGTCACCCCCGCCGGTGTCACCACCGGATCCACCGCTGTATTCGGTGCCGGCATCCTGACACGAGGTGTGTTCCTGGACCTCGCACCCGGTGCCCGGCTTGCCGACGGGTACCCGATCACCGCACGCACCCTTGATACGGCAACCCGGGCCGCAGACACCACCGTTCAATCCGGAGACGCGATCGTCGTCCGGACCGGCTGCGATCCCGTCAACCCGAACAGAGCGGCAATGCCAGGACTTGACCGGTCAGCGGTCGCCTGGCTCGATGAACGCCGGATCAGCGTCTGGGTCGGGGATACCGGCGATGCCTGGCCACCACTCGATCCCACCGATCCCATGCCCCTTCACCGGCGCGGCCTCCACGACCTCGGACTGCCCCTCGTCGACAGCGCCGACCTTGAAGCTCTCACGAGCACCTGTGCCGAGACCGGCCGCAACAGCTTCCTGCTCCTCCTCGCCCCGCCCCGCATCCACGGGGCCAGCGGGACACCGGTCAACCCCATCGCCGTGTTCTAGCCCCAATGCCGTGACTCTGTTGGTGATGTTGGCGGGGTCATGCGGCGGCTGAGCACAGGGTGCGGAAGCGGGTGGCCCGGCGTTCGGGTCTGTACGGTCAACGGTGGATCTTCGAACAGGAAGTGACACCTGATGACAGACGTGATCGTCTCGGCTGAGGCCGTCGAGGAAGTGAAGCCCGCCGGGGCACCGGATGCGCTGGATGACCAGTTGATCGGTCAGCTGGTGGACCGCGCGAAGGCTGGCGGGATCAAGTTGACCGGTGAGGGCGGGCTGCTGCAGCAGCTGACGAAGAGGCTCTTGGAGTCCGCTCTCGAGGGTGAGATCACCGATCATCTCGGCCACGAGAAGCATGAGAGGGCCGCCGACGGCAACACCCGCAACGGCACTCGTTCGAAGACCGTGGTGACCGAGGACGGCGCTGTTCTGCTCGTCCGCGTGCCGGTCGCGGCACTGGCGCCGGATGCGACGGGCGCGCGCCAGGACCGAGGCGGTGACGGCCGGCGAGACGTCCAGATGCCCGGAATGCGGGATGGCCTGGAGGACCGGAGTGGAACATCCTGTCTCGGCCACCGCAGCACACCTACCAGGTCCTGACCAAGCGGGCGCGGCGCCTGCGGACGGTCGCGGACCGCCTGAAGTGGCCGGCCAATCTGTGGATGGGTGTGTCGGTGGAGACCGAGAAGGAACTGCCGCGGGTGGACGATCTGCGACAGGTTCCGGCGGCCGTGCGGTTCCTGTCGTGCGAGCCGCTCCTCGGCCCGCTTCCCGGCCACGACCTCTCAGAAGGGGAGAGGAGGGGCCACCGGGCGGGCGCCGGTGGCCCCTCCTCGTGCGCGGTGCTCCTCCTCCTGCCCGGTCAGGCGCTGCGCAGGCGGGAGACGTCCGGGAAGCCCTCGGCGGAGAACGGCAGGCAGCGCAGGGCCTCATGGGCCGCGCGGTGGGCGGCCTCGATGACGGCCTTCTCGACACCGGCTGCGACCATGAGCGAGACGGGTACCGGGTCGACCGGCGGGAAGCAGGCCTCGGGGGTCCTGCGCAGGCTCCAGAGTTCGTCGGCGTTGGCCGGCAGGCAGGTGTTGCCGAGCCCGGCGCGGATCGCCGCTCGGACGCCGGGCAGATCGGGCCCCTCGTATACGACGCGCCAGGGCACCTGGGCGAGGGTGAGCGAGTTCAGGACGTGGGCCCGCAGATTGCACGGCTCGGCGCACAGCGCCAGCGGCAGCGGAGTCCCCGCTTCGATCAGGTGCCGGCCGAACCAGGCGAGCTGTACCCGCCCGAGGAACCGGTCCCGGCTGCCGCGCGGCGCGTCGGAGATCACCGCCAGATCCAGCTCGCCGTCGGCGACCCGTGCGGCGAGCGGCGTGCTCAGGCCGGTGCGCAGGGCGATCCGGACGTCCGGCAGTAGCCGGGTGAGCGAGGACAGCAGTTCGGGCATGGCGGGCTCGAACTGCTGGGAGACGCCGATTGAGAGCGATAAGTCCCCGCGTGGCAGGGCACTGACGCGGGCCACCGCCTCGTCGTTGAGGGCGACAACCCGCTGTGCGTAGCCAGCCAGTTCTTCGGCCTGTGGGCTCAGCCGGAGCCGACGGCCGGTGCTGGTGAACACGGGGCCGTCGAGAAGTGATTCGAGTTTGCGTATGTGCTGACTCACCGCGGGTTGGGTCAGCGAAAGACGCTCCGCCGCACGACTGAAGCCTCCCGTTTCCAAAATGGTAATAAGCGTCCGCAGCTGGCCGATGTCAAGGTTGCGGAACATGACCACCCAGTATGTATGTAGGGGAAAACCTGTCAACTCGGCAATGTATCGGAGATCACCGCTGACCCAATGGCCATGAGTTAAGCCGTGTCGGGTGTCAGCTGGTGGAGCACGATAGTGCGGGTGACTCGGTGGGTGCCGGGGTCGGTTGAGCTGCGGGTTCGGTAGCTCAGGTGGGGGCGTTTCGTTGTTCGGGGTGCGGTGCGTGCAGGGCGGTCACGGATGAGCATGTCGGGGAGGTCGGCTATGAAGAAGTGCAGGGCCTTCGCGAGGAGCTCAGGGGGAAAAGGCCGTCCGCACAGAGCTTTTGACGGCGTCCAGGACGGGCGGGAAGCTGATGCGGGCCGGGTCGGCTCCGGCGATCACGGCGGCTCTTGTGATCAGGGTGCGCAGGGCCTGATAGACGCAGAGCAGGGCCCACAACTCCTGGCGTACGCCCTCGGGTCTGCCCGAGCGCAGGACGCTGCCGCTGGTGCGCAGGTCGACCTTGACCAGCTTGAACAGGACTTCCACCGACCACCTTTCGGCGTAATTGCGGGCCAGCTCCAGGGCCGGGGCCGTCTCGGGGTCCAGCAGCGTGGTGATCAGGCAGAACACCTCGCTGACGCCGTCGTCGTCGGCCACGCTGTACTCGATGACCCGGACCTTGACGCGCTCGGTGCGCTTGGTGCCGCGCAGTTCGGACAGGTAGGTGCCGTCGGCCAGGCGCTTCTTCACGGGCAGGGCGAAGGAGGCCGAGACGCGCCACAGCAGTTCGGCGCCGGTCGCGGCGGCGGCCGTGTACAGGTCGTAGGAGGGAAAGTGCCGGTCGGCCAACAGCAGCATGCCCGGCGCCAGCCGGTCCAGCAGCCGCTCGAACAGGGCCCGTTCGCCGGCCTCGATGGAGTCGATAGCCGCCCCGGCCAGGGCCAGGGTGCCGCACTCGGCCAAAGCGACCAGGCGTGCCTGCGGGCGGCTGCCGCCCGCAGGCACGCCGAAAGCGGCCTCGTTGTGCCGGCCCGAGGGCAGGTCGAAGACGGTGCCGTCCACCGCCATCAGCCGCAAGCCCCGCCAGAACGCATCCGGCATCCGCTCATCCGCGACCGGGGCGGCAACCTCCTCGAACAGGTTCCGCAGCGGCGCCTCGCCGAGCCGGTAGCGCGCCAGGGAGATCGCCCCGTCGCTGGGCACCCGGTAGCCGTCCCAGCCGCCCCGCGACCACCGCAGCCCCTCCAGCAGACTCCGCAGCGTGCGCACGTACCCCTTGCCCGGCTCCAGCCACAACGCCATCGCGAGGTACATCATCAGCTTCGACGGCAGCGCACGCGTGCGCTCCTCCCGAGCCCCGGCCTCGTCCACCGCGGCCTCGACCGCCTCCTCCGGGAACACTGTCGCCAGCAGCCCGATCGACACGTCATCCGTCAGCCGCCCCGCGACCGCACCCTCAGCCCGACCCATCCGGAGATCATCGCACAATGATCGTTAACTCATGACCATTGAACGCTGACCCGGCTCCTGCGAACGGCTGTTGGCGCAATCTTTCCGGTGAACTCGGTTCCATAACAATGATTTATTGAAGCTATAACGAACTCTCATTGGCCGAATCGTTGACCTGCCACATAGGCTCTTGATCGTCCCGACGAGGAAGTCGGTCAACATCCCTGGACACTCATTCCCGGATCATTTCAGGGGGATCAGGTGAACAAGCCCGAGTACTTCGACGCACGCACCACGGTAGAGCGGATATCTCCCGGAAACCTACTGGAAAGGCTGGCCGCAGAACCCAGCCCCGAACCCCGCCCGATTGTTCGGTACGCGCAGGTCCTGAAGGAACTCAGGAAGCTTTCCTCCGGTATCGGAAACGAGTACCAGCAGATGGAATTCGGTCGGCTGGTGAAGAAATCCCTGGAGGAACTCACCGCCGAACTCGGACTCTCGGAAGGGCATTTCTCCGTCGACACCTCGGGTGACCCGCTGCTGGTGCGGGAGGGCGCCGGGCAGCACTGGATCCTGCCCACCCACTTCGAGGGCGGCGCCTACTTCAGCGCCCCGCACGCGGACCACCAGTACGGCCTGCGGGCCGCACAGATACCCCGGATCAACATCGGCCGGTACGTGCGGTTCGGCAAGGGCAGCGGCATCAATGCCGGCGGCGACATCACCATCGGCGACGGCGCCTGGCTGTCCCCGGGCAGCCTGCTGCTGCGCCAGGACCACAGCGCCTACGGCCGGCCGTCGATCGGGGCGCGCACGGTGTCGATGACCCACCAGCCCGGGATCGTGCTGCGCGACTACGCCTGGGTCGGCCGCGACGCCATGGTCGGCTGGAACAGCGACTACCTCGGTCTGGCCAGCGTCGTGGGCACCCGCTCCTTCGTCAACGCCTGGGTGGGCGACTACTCCATCGTCGGCGACCACGGCCGCATCCTGCAGTACCAGCCGTTCAAGGCCTTCCTGTTCGGTCGGTACGAGCTGACCGTGGAGGAGGTGCTGCGCATCTCCGACTGGGGGAAGGTCGACCAGGACTGGCGGCGCGCGTACGCCGACGAGAGCGCCGCGCTGCTGGACGCGGACACGGATCTGTCCGAACTAGCCGAGCTGACAGCAGAGCTGACGCACTCGCGGTCCCGGGCGCTGCTGATCCGGCCATCCTCGCTGCGCCTGGTGCCGCTGCTCACCCAGGGGCGGCTCGACATCGCGACCCACTCCGGCGACCTTACGCCGTACGTCCTGCAGTGGGCCGGCGACCACAAAGCGCTGCGGGTCCGGGTGCGTTCGGACCTCACCGACACCAGACTGCCCTTCGAGACCGCCGGCACTTTCCACTACAACAAGCGCGTGGGGTACGACCTGACCGTCTGTGAGCACGCGCCCGGCACTCCCGCGGTGGCCCTGGCCGAGCTGGAACGCACCCTGCTCCAGGGCGGTGTGCTGCTCGCGGACGTCCGGGCACTCACCGACGCCGGTGACGCGCCCGACAACCTCGTGGAGACCCGGGACCTGGTGCTCGGCGGGGTCGCGTACAAGGTTTTCCGGAAGAAGTGATGACCGTGCCTGTGAAAGTCACCGGATCCTACGAACTCGCGCTCGGCTACGCCGACAGCGGGCTCACCTGGGACCAGTACCTGGACGGCTGCGGCTCCGAGGTGCGGCCGCGCGCGGGGCGGCCGGTGCCCTTCCTGCCCGAGGAGCCCTCTCGGGCCGCCGTCTACAGCTTCGGCTACACGCACCGCGCCGTGAACGGGGCGGCGGTGGAGAAGGGCCGGCTGGACTTCTACTACAAGGGCACGGGAGACCTGCTGTGCACGGACGGGGAGCTGCTGGCCAGTCCGGTGCCGCTCACCGGCGGCGGCATCGAGGCCGAGTTCTGTGCTGTGTACTGCGTGAACAAGGTGGGCGAGCCTGTCTACCTGGGCTACACGCTGGCCAACGACTTCTCCGACGCGGGCCTTCGGCACGCACGCCGGAACCTGGCGAACCTCTCCAAACTGCAGCCGACGGCCGTGGCCGCCGAGGTGGTCCTCGGGGAGCTGCCGGAGTCCAGCGCGGTCAGCGCCTCGATCAGCCGGGCCGACAGGGTCGTATGGCAGCGTGATGGGGCGCTCGGCAGGCGGGAGATGCTCTATGCGCCGCGCGTGCTGGAGCGGCTGCTGCTGCGCCGGCGCGGGCTGTTCGCCGCGGGTACGGTCGTGTACCTGCTGCTCGGCTCCTGCATCAGCTCGTACAAGGACGGCGCGGAGCTGCGCGACGGTGACGTGGTCACGCTGCGGGAGGAGTACTCGGGTATGCGCCTGAGCACCCCTGTGTCCTGCTGACCACCGCCCCTGTTTCACCGCTCCGCTGAGCCGGCCGCTGCGGTCAGCCGGAGGCCGGCGTGTCCCCGGACACGCCGGCCTTCATGTTGTGCAGCACGGCGGGCAGCACTCCGGGGAACCGCTCCTCGAACTCCTCCGCCCGCAGCCGGGCGCTCTGCTGCTGGCCGCGGTGGCTGCGCCAGATGAGTCCGCACTCGCGCAGGACCCGGAAGTGATGCGAGGCGTTCGACTTGCTGATGCCCAGGTCGTTGTAGATCGCCGAGCACTCGGTCTCACCACGCTCGGCCAGCAGGGCGACGATCCGCAGGCGCAGCGGGTCACTGAGCCCGTGCATCGCCTCGGCCAGGGTGACGTTGGCCAGTTCGGCATGGAATCTGTCTCGCATGCCGTCGAGCCTACTGTGCGGGACGGACTTTCCAAAGGTTCAGCGACCGTTGTACCTTTGCGCCCATGAACCCAAGGATTTACCTCCTGGCCTTAGGCACCTTCACGGTGGGCACCGAGGGCTACGTCATCGCGGGGGTGCTCCCGGACGTGGCCCACGACCTGCACTCGACGGTGTCCCTGTGCGGGCAGATGGTCACGGTCTTCGCCCTGGTCTACGCCCTCGCCGGGCCGCCGCTCATCGGCTACTTCCAGAATGTCCCCCCCAAGCGGCTGCTCGTCTGGGCCGCGCTGGGCTTCGCCGTGGCCAATATCCTCGCGGCCCTTGCCCCGAACTTCGCCGTTCTGGCCGTGGCCCGCATCCTCGCCGCGCTCGGCGCAGCCCTGTTCGCCGCGCCCGCCGCCGCGGCGGCCGCGGCCCTCAGTAAACCGGAGGAGCTGCCGCGGGCCATAGCCGTCACGGCCGGCGGCAACGCGGTCGCGCTGACCCTCGGCGCCCCCATCGGCACAGTGATCGGCGCGGCCCTCGGCTGGCGGGCCTCCTTCGGTTTCGTCACGGCCCTCGCGGTGGTCACCGCACTGGCCATCCTGCTGTGGCTGCCCGACGTCCCCGGGTCGGCGGGCGCCACCGCGGGCCGGCTCAACCTGCTGCGGCGCGGGCCCGTCCGATGGGGCCTGGCCACCACGTTCGGACTGTTCCTCGCCGCCTACACCATGTACACCTACCTGTCGCCGATCGTGCACCAGGCGACCGGCCTGGGTAGCACCGGCGTGGCGGCGCTGATGATCGTGTTCGGTGCGGGCGGCTTCACCGGCGGGCGCGTCATCGGCTCGGTGCTCGCCCGGCATCCGCTGGCGAAGGTGCTGCGCGCGGTGCTCGTCCTCATCACCGGGTTCCTCGGGGTGCTCACGGCACTGACCGTGGCGCAGGTCCAGCAGCCGACCCGGATCATCGCGTTCCCCCTGCTCTTCGCCTTCGGCATGGCCTGGTGGTCGGGCGGCATCAGCCAGCAGACGCGGCTGGCCGGGCTGGCCCCGCAGCAGCGCTCGCAGGCCCTCGGGCTGCACTTCTCCGCCCAGTTCCTCGGTGTGGCGGTGGCCGGCGCCCTCGGCGGTGCCACCCTGTCCACGGCCGGCGCGGCGGGCGTCCCCGCGGTAGCCGGTGTCATCGCCCTGGCGACCCTCGTCAGCGTGCGCCAGGTGCTGCCCTCCGGTGCCCCCCCTGCCCCTGCGACGGCCCCCTCCGCGGCGCGGGACGCGGCGGCGGTGGAGTGACGCCGCCTCCCCGACCGGCCC
>LRTP01000332.1 GCA_001550305.1 Streptomyces diastatochromogenes | reverse complement strand
GGTCGACGCCGCGCGGGGACAGCTGCGCGGACGGGTGACGGTCGGCACCATGCAGGGGGTGTGGGCCGACCTGCACCGCCCGCTGGCCGCGCTGCGCGCGGAGCACCCGGGAGTGGCGGTGCGGCTGCGGCAGGGGGCCGTGACCGACATCCGCCAGGCGTTGCGCGAGGGCACGGTGGATCTGGCGGTGGTCGCCCTCGACCGCCAGCAGCAACGCGGTCTTGTGACCCGGCTGCTCGCCCGGGAGGAGATGGTGCTGGTGTCCGCGCCGGGCCGGGTCCTGGGCGGGACCGGGCCCGACGGGAGGGTCACGCTCGCCGAAGCGGCCCGGCTGCCGCTGGTGGACTTCACGCCCGGCTGGGCGATCCGCCTCTCCGTCGACCGGGCGTTCCGTGCCGCCGCCGTCGAACGCGAGTCGACCTTCGAGGTGAACGACATCGTCGCGGCGTCCGAACTCGTCCGCGCCGACCTCGGTGTGTGCGTCATGCCCATCTCGATCGCCGACCGCTTCCCCGACCTGGACAAGCACCGGTTCAACCGGCACGCGCCGAGCTGGAAGGTCATGGTGGTCCAGCCACGCGGGGAGGTGCCCCCGGCGGTCGCGGCCCTGCTGCGGCACATGGCCTGACGGGTGTGGCGTGAGAGGAGACGGAGGGACGAAGTGGCCCATCCCTCGCCTCAATCCCTCAGCCCCCGCGAACCAACTGCCCCCGACCGCTCAAGGTTGCTTCTCGACGTCCTTCACCGAGGTCGGCCCCAACTGCTTGGCGCTGGCGTACTCCGGCATCGTCATGGGCTTGTCGAACAGGAAGAACGACTGGTTCGTGCCGACCGTGAACTCCATGTACGCGCCGGTCGTGGCGTCGAAACCGTAGTAGGCGTTGCAGGTGGACCCCGTCGTGTACGTGCCGTCCATGCCGGGCTGCGAGAGAACCGCGACGCCGTTGGAGTAGGACTCCACCCTCTCCGTCGGAGTGAGCATCTTGCAACGCGGCACGGGCAGTCCCTTCATGATGAAGTACCCGTACTCGCCCTTGGCGTTCTGGATGTAGACGTACGAGAGTTTGCCCCGCTTCCCCCACGTCCTGATCCACTGGTTGATCGCTTCGCGGGTCGGCGAGTACTCCATGCGGCCCGCCGGCTGCTGGGCCACGAGGTGGTCGTAGGTGTCCTGCTTGGCCTTGTTCTCCTTGTCCTGGCTGGAGTCCTCGGTGCAGGACGTCAGGGCAAGGCCCAGGACGAGCGCGACGACGGTGGCCAGGGCCATGCGTACGAACTTCTTCATGCGGTGCTGCCCTCTTCCCGGGATGAGATGGGGATCAGTTGGTGCACGTCGTGCGCTCGGCGCCGGCATCCAGCCGGTACGGCAGATCCTTGTCACGGAAGGGTGCGCGGTGCTCCTGGGCGGCCTTCGAGTTGTAGTCGTTGACCGACTCGATCCGACTGGCCTTCAGCGCGGTGATCGACTGGTCGATCTGCGTCGTGCGAGTCTCCGAAGCTGTCTTCCGCTCCTCCTGGAGCACCTGGATCGTCCCTTCGGCGTTCTGCACGGCCTCGCACAGATCGAAGAACTCCTCGTACGTGGTCTGCCGGAACTCGCCCGAGCCGACGGTGTTCTCGCGCTTGTCCGCCTCACCGCGGAACGGGGCGGTGATCCACCCCGCGGCGCCGAAGGCGAACGCCCCGATCACGTACAACACCGCCAGACCGATGACCCCGGCGACGGCCCAAGCCCCTAACCGTGCCCCCTCGCGGACCTGCCCCATCGTGATCTTGCAGGGTATCCCCGGCTTCAGCCGGGGAGGGAATGCATCCTAAGACTGCTCTGACCTGCACTTTAGAGCGGGCGTTTCTGCTGCTCGATGTACTGACGGATTACCGTGAGCGGTGCGCCACCGCACGAGCCTGCGAAGTAGGAGCGGGACCAGAACACCGAGCCCATGCCGATGCGGTTGATGCGGCCGGTGTACTCGGCTCGCAGGTAGCGGGAGCTGACGCCCTTGAGGCTGTTGATCAGCTTGGACAGGGCGATCTTCGGCGGGTAGTGCACGAGCAGGTGGACGTGATCAGCCTCGCCGTTGAACTCCCTCAGCTCCGCCTCGAAGCCGGCGCACACCTCCCGCATGATCTCCTCGCACCGCTTCAGCATGGCGTCATCGAAGACGCCGCGCCGGTACTTGGTGACGAACACCAAATGAGCGTGAAGATTGTAGGCGACATGACGACCGGTGCGGAAATCGGGGTTTGCTTCCCAGCGAGGTGACATACACCAAGAGTAGTATGATCTTCGAAGCTGACTAGGAAGGGGGTGGGCCGGATGATCCGTGCGTACAAGTTCCTCATGCGGCCCACCCAGGGCCAGCAAGGCGCGCTTGCCGAGATGCTGCGTGACCACTGCTCGCTCTACAACGGGGCGTTGCAAGAACGCCGCGACGCCTACCGGCACGCGAGCAGGACGACTGTGCGCTACGGGCAGCAGTCCGCGCAGCTCAAGGACATCCGGGCCTTCGATCCGGAGCGTCAGGGCCGCTGGTCCTTCTCCTCTCAGCAGGCCACCTTGCGGCGCCTGGACAAGGCGTTCGCCGCGTTCTTCCGGCGCGTGAAGGCCGGGGACAAGCCGGGCTATCCGCGGTTCCGGTCAGGGAAGCGGTTCGACACCGTGGACTTCCCGAAGGACGGCGACGGCTGCCGCTGGGACTCCACCCCGCACGATCCCGTCACCCGCGTGCGTCTCCAAGGTGTCGGCCACGTCAAGGTGCACCAGCACCGGCCGGTAGCCGACAAGGTCAAAACGATCTCGGTGAAGCGGGAAGGCCGCCGCTGGTACGTCATCCTGACCGCCGACCAGGCCCAGCCCGAACCGCTCCCGGCAACCGGCAGCGTGGTCGGCGTCGACATGGGCATAGCCAACTTCCTTGCCGACTCCAACGGCGAGTTCGTGCCCAACCCCCGTCACGGGGCGAAGGCCTCAGCGAAGCTCGAAGCTGCGCAGCAGGCCCTCAGCCGGTGCAAGCGCGGCTCGAAGCGCCGCCGCAAGGCCGTGGACACGGTGGCCCGGCTACACCGCAAGGTCCGCCGCCAACGCCTCGACCACGCGCACAAGACCGCGCTTGACCTGGTGCGTGAGCACGATTTCGTCGCGCACGAAGACCTCAAGATCCGGAACATGAACAGGGCCCCCGCGCCCAAGCCCGACCCCAACCAGCCAGGCAGCTTCCTGCCCAACGGAGCCAGCGCGAAGGCCGGGCTCAACCGCTCGATCGCCGATGCCGGATGGGGGGTGTTCCTCGCGATCCTGGCCGCCAAGGCGGAAGGAGCCGGACGGCAAGTGATGGCGGTGGACCCCCGCAACACCTCCCGGACCTGCCCCGAATGCCGGCACGTCTCAGCGGAGAACCGGCCCACTCAGGAAAAGTTCCACTGCGTCTCGTGCGACCACACCGCGCACGCGGACACGGTGGGCGCGATCAACGTTCTACGGGCCGGGCTGGTCCGGCGCGACGCCACACCGGCATAGCGAGAAGCTCCCTCATTCATGAGGGGGAGGAGTCACGGCCATCCCCCTTCGCAGGTGGCTCCGCGGCGTGGAACCACCCTCCGCGAAGGAGGACACGGGGCCCGGTGAAACGGTTCCGCCGGCACGAGCGTCAGGAAGGGGTAACCGCCGGCGCAGCCGCCGTCGGCCCGGACCGGGCTGATCGATGCGAAGACGTCACGCAGGTGCGCCGGTGCGGGGCGGGCTCCGTCGCGGTCCTGCACGCTCGCGCTGGTGACCATGACGACCAGGAGCAGGCCGCGGTGCTCCTCCGGCCGCCCGCCGTTGCCGTCCAGCCATCTCAGACCATCTCGTTCGGAGATGACTGACATTCGAAATCATCGCCATGGCAGGGGAAGCACGGAGGCTCCACGGGCGCTGAGGAAACCGTGCGAGCGGCAACGAGGCCGCTCGACCACCACCCAGCGTTTCCCGAACCGCTCCACCGGTTCCCTTCCCGAGAAGGTGCCCGTGTCCAAGTCCTCCGTCCTCAAGTCACCGGGCCGGTCCGCCACCGCGCAGGCGGAGCACGGCGTGCCGGGCTGGCTGGTCGCCCTCTTCGCCGTGGCCTCCGGCATGACGGTCGCCAACCTGTACTACGCCCAGCCCCTGCTGTCCTCGCTGCGCGACGTGTTCCATGTCGGCACGGCCGCCGCCGGCGGACTCATCACCCTCACCCAGATCGGCTATGTCCTGGGCATGCTCTTCCTGGTCCCGCTCGGCGACCGGCTGGAGAAGCGCGGACTGATCAGCGTGCTCCTGACGGTCACCACGCTCGCCCTGGTCGCCGCGGGTCTCGCCACCGACTTCCCCATGCTGCTGATCGCCTCCCTGATCAGCGGAGGCACCTCGGTCGTCGCCCAGATACTGATCCCCTTCGCGGCGAGCCTCGCCCCCGACCACGCCCGTGGCCGGATCGTCGGACGGGTGATGAGCGGCCTGCTCACCGGCATCCTGCTCTCCCGCACCCTCAGCAGCCTGGTCTCCGACGTGGCGGGCTGGCGGGTGGTGTACCTCGGCTCCGCCGTCCTGATGGCCCTGCTGGCCCTGGCCCTGCGCGCGGCCCTGCCGCAGCACGCGCCGACCACGACCATGCCGTACGCCCATGTCCTGCGCTCCACGCTCCAACTGGTACGCCGCCACCCCGTGTTGCTGCGCCGGGGTCTCTACCAGGCGGCGATGTTCGGTGCGTTCAGCGCGTTCTGGACCACCGTGTCGTACGTCCTGACCGGCCCCCACTTCCACTACTCGCCCATCGGTGTCGGCCTCTTCGCGCTCGTCGGCGCGGCCGGTGCGGCCGTCGCCCCGTTCGCCGGCAACTGGGCCGACCGCGGGCTCGTCCGTCCCATGACCGGGATCGCCTTCGCCGTCGCGGCCCTGGCCTTCGCGGTCGCGGGCTTCGGTCAGTCCCACATCACCCTGATCGCCCTGGCCGCGATCCTGATCGACACGGCCGTGCAGTCCACCCTGATCCTCGGCCAGCACACCATCTACCAGCTCGACCCGAACGCCCGCGCCCGCCTCAACAGCGCGTTCATCGCGATCTTCTTCGTCGGCGGCGCGCTCGGCTCCCAGCTCGGCTCGATCGCCTACCACGCGGCCGGCTGGACCGCGGTCACCGTCCTGGGCGCCGCCCTGCCGGTGCTGGGCCTGCTCCACTGGACGACGGAACGCCGTACGGCCTGATCAGCGACCCCGGGAGCGGGTCACGATCCCGCTTCCCCCCGCAGGAAGTTGCTCACCTGACAGGCGAGGCTGTCCCGCGCCGAGTCGGAGCGGGCGGCGGCGTCGACCGAACCCTCGTAGAGGTCGATGCCGCCGACCCACAGGTACCGGTCGGTCCACTCGTCGTCGACCTTCAGCTGGATCTGGATGTCCACCCGGGACAGGGAGGCGTCGGGGCCCGCGGCGAAGAGGACCGCGGTGGCCCGGCGCAGGGGGTAGACGTCGTAGCCCTCGATGAACTGGGAGTTCCGCCAGTCCAGGAAGGCGCTCTCGCCGTCGGGGCCGACCCGGATGTCCATCTGGCCGTCCTCGAGATGGATGCCGAAGTGCTCGCCACCACGGTTCTCGACGGTCACCCGGCACCGGAAGTAGGTCAGCCCTTCGGCGGCGTCGTCGCGTCCGCGCGGCGGCTCCACCCGCTCCACCCCGTGGACGCGAACGCGCAGGCCGGCGTGCTCGTCGTACTCCTGCCAGTCCCCGACCACGTTCGGTTCGTGCACGGTCCACCTCTCCACCTCAGAGAGCTGTTTCCTATCTGTGCCCTCAACGGGGTGTCAAATGGGCGGAACGCACCGTGGCCAGCGTTTTTGCCCTCCTTGATCGGCGATCAAGCCGTGCCCAGCCAGAACCCGTGTCCCTGCCGTTGCGAGGACATTTCCGTGCGTGCTGCACATCACGTTCTCAGACGCCGCGACGCAGCGTCCGCATCTGCTCGTCGAGGGGGCCGAGGCCGACGTCGCGGCGCCGCTCCTCGAGGGTCTCGGCCCGTCGGATCGGATACGGGCGGAAGGTCGCGGGGTCGACCCGGGTGCCGTAGAACTGGGGCTGGCCCAGTTCGACCGCGCAGTGATCGGCGATGTAGGCGTGGTGCGGGCCGGGGCAGCGACCGTCCGCGGTGGCCTGGGCGATCAGGTCGCGGCAGCGGAGCTGGAAGTCGAGGTCCGGGGCGTGCAGCAGGATCATCAGGGCCGCGGTCGAGGCGGGCGCGCCGACCAGGTCCGCGGCCGGCCAGCCGTGTCGGCGGACGATCGTCCCGAGGGCGTCGGCATTGGTCCTGCGGCATTCGACGAGGCCGCGCCGGACCTGTGGGGTGGGGTTCGTCCGCGCCTGCCGCATCAGGTGCCGCTCCTCGTCGGCCCGGCGCGAGAGTTCCCGGGCGAGCGCGGCGGCGAGTGCCGGGAGGATCCCCGGGGACGCGGGCCCCGGCTCCACCGGTGCTCCGTCCGGCTCCGTCGGCTTGCCGACCGCCAGGTGCCTGGGTAATCGCTTCATGGCATGCCCCGGAGCGCCAGGGTGAACCACACCTTCTTGCCCGTGGTGCCGGGGTCGGCCGGTGCGATGCCCCAGTCGTCCGTCAGAGCGGCCACGATGGCCAGTCCGCGCCCCGACTCCTCGGCGCCGCCCGTCTCGCGTGCTCGCGGCAGTGCGGACGAACGGTCGGCGACCGTCACACGCAGCTCGTGCCCGAGGTGTTCCAGGGTGACGGTGATCGTGTCGCGGGGGCCCGGACTGCCGTGTCTGACCGCGTTGGCGAACAGCTCGTCCGTGGCGAGGACAGCGTTGTCGAGGCACTCGGAGGGCAGGCGCAGAGCGGTGAGGTGCTCGGCGACCATGTCCCGCACGCCGGCCGCGCGCGAGGGCTGGGCGGGGACCGTGGTCCGCACCAGGCTGGGGTGCGTCCTGGGCAGCACGACGGCGTCGTGCTGCGGTGAGGGCGACGGCCCGCGGCGATGAGCCCTGGATGCCGTCATCGGTCCTCCTTCATCGCAGCGCGGGTGGGGGATGTGCTCGATGGCTGCCCGTGCAGCCAACAGGGCACGACCCCTCGCCGACCAGGGGGAATCGGGGTTGTCCGGTTGCAGGCACGTAGTGGCATGGGATGTATGTTCGATCAAGTGAGGAACGTGAGCGGGAGCCGGACGCCGATGCGCCCAGGCGATCCCACCGGGTGGTCGGGGGTGCGCGGCAAGCGCGTCCTGGTCACCGGTGGAACGCGGGGTCTGGGCGAGCAGATCGTGCGGCTGCTCGCGGCCGAAGGGGCCCGGGTGGCTACCTGCGCGCGCGGCGCGGGCGACCTGGCGGCGCTGGCGGCATCGCTGGACTCCCCGCTGTTCACCCAGGCGCTCGACGTCACGGAGCCGGAGCGCCTGGAGGAATTTGTCGCGGCCATGGCGAATCGTTTCGGCGGGCTCGACGGGGTGGTGGCCTGTGCGGGCGGTTCGCGCGGCGGCCGCTTCGAGGAGACGGACGCCGAGGACTGGGCGGCGACCTGGGAGGTGAACGTCGGCCATGCCGCGCGCCTCGTCCGGGCCGCGGTGCCGCATCTGCGGGCCGCCGGGGGCGGATCGGTCGTGGTGATCTCGTCGATCTCCGGCTGGGAGCCCGGGCCGCCCGTCCAGTACGGGGTGGCGAAGTCCGCCCAGATCCAGTTGGCCGCCTCGCTCGCCCGTGAACTGGGGCCGGACGGAATCCGGGTGAACGCCGTCTCCCCCGGGTCGATGCTCATCCCGGGCAGGCGCTGGGACCGGATGCGCCGGGAGGACTCCGAGGCGTACGCGGGATTCGTGGCGACGGAGCTTCCGAGCGGAGCGCCGGTCGCTCCGGAGGAGGTCGCCCGGGTGGTGGCGTTTCTGCTGTCCGACTGGTCGAGCGGTATCTCCGGAGCGCACCTCCCCGTCGACCGCGCCCAGAACGCACCCTCGCCGGACGGCTACTGAGCAGACCGTTCCTGCCTCAGGAACCCTTCGCGCCTCAGGGGCCACATCCGTCTCGGGGACCGCTTCCGCTAAGTCACCCACCGGACCGACCGCCGCGCTCCCCGTCATGCGACCGCCCCCAGCACCGCACGGGACCTGCGCTCGAACTCCCGCACCATCGGCTCGTGGCGGCGTGGCTCCAGACGGGTACGGAAGTCGCGCAGGGCCTGGATCGACCGTTCACTGTGCACGGTACCGAGGGTGTCCAGCGCTTCGGTGGCCGTGCCGACGGCCTCGTCGAGCCGGTCCTGCTGGAGATGCGCGGTCGCGAGCACCGAGCGGCTGATGGCCTGGCGTCTGCGCCGGTCGGCGTTCGCGCTCAGCGACTCGCTCGCCGTACGTTCGGCCTGGGCGGCGAGCCCCAGGTCACGGAAGCACAGGGCGGCCTCGGCCTGGAGATAGTGGTGGTCGAGGTAGCGCACCCAGACGGATTCCTGGTCGGGGCCCCGGCTCGTGTCCAGTTGCCCTTCCGCCAGGCGCAGCGCCTCCGAGGCCTCGCACGAGTGCCCCTGCGCGGCATGTCCGCGTGCCGCCATGGCGTACAGGCGCATCAGTCCGAGCGGGCTGCCCGCCCCCTTCGCGGTGGCGACTCCGGCCCGGGCCAGTGCCACCCCCTCGTCGGGGCGGCCGAGGTTGGTGGCCAGATGGGAGAGCCCCGCCAGGATCTGGCCGCCCAGCACCCGGTCGCGCCCTTCGGCGCACAGACGCAGCCCCTGGATCATGTACCGCTGCGCGAGCCCGTACTCCCCCGCGTCGTACGAGCTCCAGCCGGCCATCGCGGCGAGGCGCGCGGCCGCGGCGTACAACTGCCGTTGCAGCTGCGGCGGGGTGCCGCGGCGCTGGAGCATGGGGACGACCTCGGTGGAGAGGTAGTGCACGATGCTGGTGCGCACCCCGCCACCGCCGTAGTGGTTGTCCATCTGGTCGAACATGGCGATCATCGCGTGCACCTGCTCGACCGGCCCGCCGCTCGTCACCGCCGTGGGGCGGAAGGCCTCCTGCTGCTCCAACAGCCACAGCAGCCACTCGCGTTGGGGGTTCGTCAGCGCGGCGGCGACGAAGGGCACCGAGCCGAGGAGGCTGCGGCGGGAGATGTCGGTGGAGCCCAGTTCAGCCAGGGTGTGCAGGGTTTCCGCCACGTCTTCGCCGTAGACCAGGGCCCGGCCCGCGACCGGGCGCTGCTGATCGGAGTGGAAGCCGAGGTCCGCGGGCGAGACGGCGCGGCCGAGCCGCCCGGAGAGCACGGCGGCGATCAACTCCGGGGTGGTGCCGCGCGGTTGCTGGCCCTGGAGCCAGCGGGTGACCGACGCCTTGTCGTAGTTGGAGTCCACGCCCTGGCGGCGGCCCAGTTCGTTGACCCTGAGGGCGAGGGAGGCGTAGGAGCAACCGGCTTCCTTGAGGGCGACCGCCAGCGCCGAGTTGGCCCCGCCGGGGCCCTTGCCTGCGCTCCTTGATTGTCCGTCGGTCACGGTGGCCACCCAGGTCTCGCATCACGGTCCGTACGGCTGCGCCCGTATCTGCTGATCCATCAATTCCATTGCGACACAGCACAGTTGAACGTATGCCGCCAGGGACTGTGCGACAGGTCGCTCGATCACTATGGTCGCCGACAGGCTCAACACGCAACCGGCGTTCTGATAATTTCAGAACGATCCGCATCACCCTGTCTCTGTCAACGACCGCGTGGCACACTGCACGCTGTGATACAGCCGTACCGGGAGGTAGGACGTGAGTGACAACCGCTCGGGCGGCAGCGCACCCACGGTCCTGCGGATGGTTCTCGGCAAGCGGCTGAGGCAGCTGAGGGAACAGGCGGGAGTGTCGTTCGAGGAGGCGGCACGGGCGATCGAGGTCACTCCACTGACGGTCCGCCGGATCGAGAAGGCCGAGGTCGGCCTCCGGATCCCCTATGTGAAGGAGTTGCTGCGCACCTACGGGGTGCCGGCGACGGAGATCGACGACTTCCTCGCTCTGGCCCGGGAGGCCAACCAGCCGGGCTGGTGGTACAAGTACCGCGACGTGCTGCCCGAGTGGTTCAGCGCCTACGTGAGCCTGGAGAGCGAAGCCAGCGTCATCCGTCTCTACGAACCCCACTACGTTCCGGGCCTGTTGCAGACGAACGACTACGCCACCGCGCTCATGCGCGTGGGCTTCCCCAACGAGTCGAAGGAGGACGTCGCCCGCCGAGTCGCCCTGCGGACCAGGCGGCAGGACCTGCTCGCCAAGCCGGACGCGCCCGCCATCTGGGCCATCCTCGACGAGACGGTGCTGCGCCGGCCTGTGGGCGGGGCCGAGGTGATGCGGGCTCAGATCGACCGGCTGCACGAGGTCCTGGACATGCCGAAGGTCCGGATCCAGGTCATGCGCTTCGGGGTGGGGGCACACCCCGGTGCCTTCGGCCCGTTCCACCACTTCCGCTTCGGCTTCTCCGAACTGCCCGACGTCATCTACACGGAAAGCCTCGCCGGCGCGGTCTATGTCGACCGGCCCGGCGACGTCGTCACCTATCTCGAAGTACTGGACCGGATGTCCGTGCAGGCGGAACCGGTCGCTCGGACCAGGGCCATCCTGGCTGAATTGCGTAAGGAGTTGTGATCCATGGGATCCAAGGGCCCCATCTACAGTGGCATGCCGGCCGTCGACCTGGGCACCGAGGGCTGGGAGAAGCCCTGGAGCGGTACGAACGGCGGGAGTTGTGTCGAGGCCAAGCGGCTGCCCGACGGCCGTGTGGCCTTCCGCCAGTCCACGGACCCGGACGGGCCCGCGCTGGTGTACACCCGGGACGAGATGATCTCGTTCCTCGAAGGCGCGAAGTCCGGCCAGGCCGACTTCCTCGTCGCCTGAGGCGCTGACAGACCGCCTGAGGCCGGGAGAGCCGTCCGCCCCTCGGGCAACCACCGGAGCCGCACCATCACCCACGCCCGCACCCACCACTACGACCGCACAACCGGACAACCCGCACGCCCACTCCCGCCGTGCGGGTCGTCCGTTCACACTGAGGGAATCGGTCGTCCCGGAGGGAGCGGTATGTGCGCCGGTCCTTGTCGCGAGGTGCGGCGATGATCCTCGGCCAGGCCCTCGCCCAGTGCCGGACCCTGGTCGTCGACGGTCCGGACGGCATCGGCAGAGGCGCCCTGATCGCCGAGCTGGCCCGGCACGGTTTCCTGGTCCGGCTCTGCCGCGGGCCTCTCCATCACGTGGACCCCACCCAGCCGTACCGCGAACTCCTCGCCGCGTCGGGCCGGTTGGCCGTCGACGGCAGTCTCGTCCACGAGCTGGTCTACGGACCGCTGCGCCGCGGACGCTCCCGGGTGACCTGGATCCAGGCCCTCGACTTCGCCGAAGCGGTGGCGGAACGCGACGGAGCCCTCGTCCATGTGACCGGCGAGACGGACGACACGGAGGCGGTCGACGCGTACGAGCGGGCGCTGCACACCCTCGCCCAGCACGTCCCCGTGGTGACCCTGGAGGCCAAGGACCTCGGCCACCCCATCCGCGGCCCTGCCTGCCCGGAACATCAACTCGGGTTGTGCCAGAGGTAGTTGACGGTAGGTTATTGACAGACCGCGTGACGGAGGCAGGAGACATCCATGGCAGACGGCCGGCCCAACCCCGACCAAGAGGCGTTGTCCAAGATCGACACCACGGTGCCGCACTCGGCCCGCATCTGGAACTACTGGATGGGCGGGAAGGACAACTACGAGGTCGACCGGATCGCGGGCGACGCCTACCGCGAGGTCGCGCCGAACATCGAGACGATGGCCCGGGCCTCGCGCGAGTACCTGATCCGGACCGTGACCTTCGTCGCCGGTGAGCTCGGCATCCGCCAGTTCCTGGACATCGGCACCGGTCTGCCCTCGTACGACAACACCCACCAGGTCGCCCAGCGGGTGGCGCCCGAGTCGCGCATCGTCTACGTGGACAACGACCCCCTGGTGCTGCGTCACGCCCAGGCGCTGCTGACCAGCACCCCCGAGGGCGTCACCAACTACATCGACGCGGATCTGCACGAGCCCGAGAAGATCGTCGAGGCGGCGAGCCGGATCCTGGACTTCGACCGGCCCGTCGCCCTGATGCTGATGGGCATCCTCGGTCACATCCAGGACTACGAGGAGGCCAAGTCGATCGTCCGCACCCTCCAGGCCGCCCTGCCCTCCGGCAGCTACTTCGTGCACTACGACAGCACCGACACCGACGCCGCGCTCAAGCAGGCCCAGCAGGGTTACGACGACACGGGCGCCGTCCCCTACGTGCTGCGCAGCCCGGAGCACATCACCGCGTACTACGAGGGCCTGGAGCTGATCGAACCCGGCATCGTCTCCTGCCCCCTGTGGCGCCCCGAGCCCGGCACCGCACCGGAGCCCACGGACGTGCACGGCGGGGTGGCCCTCAAGCCGTGATCAGGTGCGCGGCGCCGGTTGGATGTTCTGGTTGAGGCGGAACAGGTTGTCCGGGTCGCGGTCGGCCTTGATTCGGGCCAGGCGGGCGTAGTTGTCGCGGTAGCTGGCCCGTACGCGCTCCTGGCCCTCGTCCATCATCATGTTCACGTAGGCCCCGCCCGCGGAGTACGGGTGCAGGGCGTCGGAGTAGTCGACGCTCCACCGCTTGACGCGCTCGGCGCCGGCCGGATCGGAGTCCACGCCCGCGTAGACGGTCGCCCAGTGCGCGTTCCGGTAGCTCCAGGCGGTGTCCGCCGGTGCGATGTCGTGGACGGCGCCGTCGATCGGGTACAGGTGCATCGTCGATTTCCAGGTCGGCGGTTCGGCGCCGTATCCGAGGTGCGACGCGACCGCCTCGTCGGGGATCTCGTCGACGAAGTCCGCGCGCCAGTACCACTGGTCGCCGGGCGGGTAGATCCCGTCGAACGCGGACTGGAGCGCGGGGTACGGCATCGGCGCGGCTCCGTGCAGCAGCGGCTCGGGCACGGCGTCGAGGAGAGGTGCCATCTCCGCGGCCGCCGCCTCGGTGTCGTCACCGACGCGGCACCAGACGACCCCGCAGACCTTGCGCAGATGGATCTCCTCGGGGAACGGCGGGCCGGGCGGCACGGAGCCGAACAGGAAGAAGCCGTTCAGTTCGCGGGGAGCGTCCGGGAGGAAGTCGCGGTAGGCGGTGAGGACTTCGGCGCCGACTTCGACGGGCCAGAAGGTGGGGCCGGCGACGACGGTGCTCACCTCACGCAGCCGGAACAGGAACGAGGTGACGACTCCGAAGTTGCCGCCGCCCCCGCGGATCGCCCAGTACAGGTCGGTGTTCTCCGTGTCGCTCGCGCGCACGCGCTCGCCGCTCGCCAGGACGAGGTCGGCCGCCAGGAGATGGTCGACGGTCAGCCCGTACTTGCGGGAGAGATGCCCGATGCCGCCGCCCAGGGTGAGGCCGGCGACTCCCGTCGTGGAGATGATGCCGGCGGGTGTGGCCAGACCGTACTCGTGGGTGGCACGGTCGACCTCGCTCCACACACAGCCGCCTGCGACCCGTACCGTACGGGCCCCCGGATCGACCTCGATGTCCTTGAGCGGTGAGAGGTCGAGGACCACGCCGTCGTCGCAGACCCCCAGGCCCGCGCCGTGGTGGCCACCGCCCCGCACGGCGAGCGGGAGGCCGTGGTCGCGGGCGAAGCCGATGACGTGGGAGACGTCCTCGGCGCTGGTGCACCTCGCCACCAGGGCGGGCCGCCGGTCGATCATCGCGTTGTAGACGGTGCGTGCCTCGTCGTACCCGGAGTCGCCGGGACCGATCAACTGCCCTTTGAATGCCGTCAGTTCCTGGCGCGCTGCCTCTGCCGTCGTGATGGACATACGCCTCCCCCCGCCTGGGGGCCGGTTTCAGGGCACCCGTGTCCGGGGCCTCGGCTCCAGTCTCCCTCCGATGGATCCGACGCGCCTGTTCTGTACAACCGCTGGGGCGGGTGGTCCCCGCCCCTCGGTCGCCGTGATCACGTCACGGCGATCACGGCCTCCGTGTCATGACGGGACACCGCGAGCGCCGGTTCCGGCAAAGCCACCTGACGCGGCGTCCGGCGCGCCTCGCGCAGGCTGGGCATGGGCGTGGTCGGGACCAGCGGAGCATGCTCGGCGGCGCGGGCCCGCCAGGAGAACCAGATGATCTTGCCGCCGGCGCCGGTGGCGCAGCAGCCCCAGCCGTCACTGAGAGCGGCGATCTGCGCCAGACAGCCCTGGGGCTCGTTGTGCGGGCGGAGATCCTGGTCGTTGTCGGAGACCGCGGTGATGAGGTGGGAACCGTTCCACCACATCTCGATGGTGGTGTTCTTGTCCGTCGCGTGCCGGTCGATCGTGTGCAGCAGCGCTTCCGCACAGTGGCAGACGGAATCGACGAGCGTATCCAGGTTCCAGTACCGGAGATGGGCCCCCAATATGCGCTTGACCTGGCCAACCCGCTCCGGGCTGACCTCCACGTCGAGGTGGTAGTAGCAGGGCACTGCAGGTTTCATCTTCGTTGGCTCCTCACGGCGAAGCTCTCGCCTCTCCTCGCCCTTCTCGGACCGAGCCCCGATCACGAAGCGTGAGCACTGATCGCTTTTGAGTCATTCCCAGAGTGCGAGCACTACTCCGTTCGTGCAACACGAGAGCCCGACCCCATGTGATTGAAGAGCCAACAAGACGCTGAGTGTCCGTGCAGGCACCATGAGTGAGGGCACCGCCCTCCGTAACGGGTCGGTGCCCTTCCGTGCACGGCCGTACGGCATCAGCCGGGTGTCCCGTGCGCAGTCGCGAGAGTGGAAAGGTGACCGGCCCATGCTGCTTCCTGCCAAAGCCGAGGTCGCCAGGCATCTGGAGCAATACCGGGCCTGGGAACGCCTGTTGCTCGTGGCCCCCGCCGACCACACGGTGCGGGGCAACTTCGAGAGCGCGGGGTACACCCTGTGCGTGCTGATGGGGAAGCGCTGCGCGCGGGAGGCGGTGGACGCCGCCGAGCACTATCTGCGGGACGAGGCACCGGCTGCCGCGCTGTCGTCGACGACGGTGGCGCACGGCACGCGGGGCTCTCAGCTCCCCCAGGAGCCTCAGGGGCGGGGAGCGGGTCGAGCGGTCGGCAGGCGTCCCTGAGGCGGACCGTGGTGTCGGGAATTTTCGGTGCAGCTCTGAACCGAGGGGGCAGGGCGCGAAGACGGCGGAGGCGCAACATGGAGGCACATCCGGCCCATGGCCGTGACCCGATCGGCCGTATCCCGATCGTGGACGTCCAGCCGGTCGTCGAGCACGGCCGGCGCCCCGCGAAGGCGGTCGTCGGGGAGACCTTCGAGGTCACCGCCACCCTCTTCGGCGAGGGCCGGGATGTGCTCGGCGCCGAAGTCGTCCTGTGCGACCAGAGCGGCCGGCCCGGCCCGCGCGCCCCGATGCGTGAACTCGTCCCGGGCACCGACCGCTGGGGCGCCGAGGTCACACCGGAATCCGTGGGCCACTGGACCTTTGTGGTCGAGGCCTGGAGCGATCCCGTGGCCGCCTGGCGCCACACCGCCGCGATCAAGGTCCCGGCCGGGATCGACGCCGGTCTGGTCCTGGAGGAGGGCGCCGCGCTGTACGAGCGGGCCGCGGACGCGGTACCGGACCCGGCCGGCCAAGCGGTCGTGCGCGCCG
>LRTP01000331.1 GCA_001550305.1 Streptomyces diastatochromogenes | reverse complement strand
CACGACCGGCCCGAGCACGGTCGCCGTGGTCAAGCCGGTCGCCGGCAGCACGACGAGCGTGCGCACCAGGGCGACCAGGGCCACCGCGAGCAGCGCCGCGCCGGGCAGGTCGAGTCCGGCCGAGGAGGGGATCCGCGGCCGCCGCGAGACCGATGGCGCTGGTGCGCAGAGCGATGGGCATGCCGAGCCGGTCGGGCGGGTGGGCCGCGCGCGGCATCCCGAGCGTGGCGGGCTGCGACAGCGCGCCGAAGACCCCCTGGGCGACCCGCAGTCCGATCACCCAGCCGATGTCGGGCGCCTGACCGATCCCCACGGACGCCGCCCCGAAGCCCACCAGCCCCACGGCGAAGACCTGTTGGTGGCCGTACCGGTCGCCGAGTCACCCTGCGAACACCAACAGACCGGCCACCGCGATGAGATAGCCGGTGCTGGTCCACTGCACCTGTGCGAACGAGGCGTCCAGGTCGCGCCGCAGCGTGGGCTGAGCGATCGTGAGGACGGTTCCGTCCAGCGCGACGACGACGGCCCCGACGACGCTGTTGGCCAGCGTGAGACGGCGCCGCGCCGAGGGGTTCACCGCTCGTCCGGCCCGAGGTGCGCGTCCAGCGCGGCATCCAGCAGGGGTACGAAGTCGGTGGCTCCCGTGGCGAGTTGGAGGCTGCCCCAGCCCCACAGCTGGGCGATCCCGTGCAGGTTCGCCCAGAGGGCGCCCGCGACGAGCGCGGTGTCGGCCTCGGGGCGTGCTCGGCCGACCAGGTCCACCAGGACACCGAACAGCGGCAGACTGGTCTCCCGGAGCCCCAGTTTCCCGCTCTCCAAGAGATCATGGCGGAACATCAGCTCGTACATGCCGGGCTGAGTGAAGGCGAAGTCGAGATAGAGCCTCCCCAGCGTCGTGACCTGGTCGCGGGGACTCGCCGCTGCGTCGCCCAGCGCTTCCGTCGCCCGGGCTCCCAGGTCGGCGAAGCCCCGGCGCGCGATGGCGGAGAGCAGTTCCAGATGGGTCGGGAAGTAGCGGCGCGGGGCACCGTGCGAGACGCCCGCGCGACGGGCGATCTCCCGCAGGGTCAGAACCTGCGCGCCCTCCGTGGACACCAGGTCCACGCCCACCTCGATCAACCGGGCTCGCAGCCCCGTGTCCGCTTCACTCATAGACGCTGTCTACCAGTCCCCGTAGACGCTGTCTACCAATCCGGTAGACAGCGTCTACGTGACGGGAATGGCCGTGCGTTCCCCGGGGTTGAGCGAAATATGACTCAGGACGCGACGCAGGACACACTGCTCAAGCTGCTCTCCGAGTACGACGGCGGAGTGCTGGTCACCCTCAAGAAGGACGGCCGGCCCCAGCTGTCCAACGTGAACCACGCCTACGATCCCGACGAGCGGATCGTCCGGGTCTCGGTCACGGACGACCGGGCCAAGACCCGCAATCTGCGCCGGGACCCGCGGGCCTCCTATCACGTCACGGCCGAGGACCGTTGGGCGTACACGGTCGCCGAGGGCACCGCCGAGCTCACTCCCGTCGCCCGGGACCCACACGACGAGACGGTCGAGGAACTGGTGCGGCTCTACCGGGCCGTGCGGGGCGAGCACCCCGACTGGGACGAATACCGGGCCGCGATGGTCAGCGACGGCCGGCTCGTCCTACGGCTCCACGTGGAGCGCGCGTACGGCGTCCCCCGCGGACGCTGAGCCCGCTCCCTCGTCGCTGCGGGCCTCGATCGCGCGGAGCACGGCCACCATGTCGGACCCGCCGTGGCCCTGTGCCACGGTCTCGTCGAAGAGGGCGTGGCAGACGTCGAGCAGGGGTGAGGCCAGCCCCGCTCGGCGGGCGGCCCCGGCGATCAGCTCGTTGTTCATCAGGACGTCACGGGCCGCGGCCTGCACGGCGAAGTCGCGCTCCCGCAGCTTCGGGGCCTTCATCCGGGAGACGCCGCTGGCCATCGGACCGGCGTCCAGCACGTCCAGGAAGAGCTTGCGGTCCAGGCCCTGCCGTTCGGCGAAGTGGAACGCCTCGCTGAGGCCGGTCACCAAGGTGATCAGGAACAGGTTCACGGACAACTTCATCAACAGGGCGTTGGGCACCGGCCCGCAGTCGAAGCTCTCGTGACACATCGGGCCGAGCAGTGGCCGTACCTCCTCGACGTCCGCGGGATCCCCGGCGAGCATCGCCACCAGCCGCCCGGCCTCCGCCGGGACCCGCGATCCGGAGACCGGGACCTCGACGTATCGTCCGCCCGCCGCGCGCACCTCGGCCTCCAGGCCGCGTGAGTACTCGGGGGACGTCGTGCCCATGGGGACGACGGTGCGCCCCTCGACGCGCGCGGCGAAGTCCGGGGTGCCGCGGGCCAGGACGGCGTCCGTCACGGAACCGTCCGCCGGCATCAGGAGGACGACGCGGCAGCGTGCGAAGACCTCGGCCGGGTCCGCGGCCACCTCGGCTCCCGCGGCGCGCAACGGCTCGGTCCTCGCGGCGGTGCGGTTCCAGACCACCAGCGGGGTGCCCGCCCTCGCGAGGTTGAGCGCCATGGGCTGTCCCATGACGCCGAGGCCGATGAATCCCACGTACACGACGCACCACCGTCTCTGCCGGCACCCCCGTCGGGCCGCCGTCGCCGCTTATGACCGCTGTCATGATAGCCAGCTCTATGACAGCGGTCATAGTGGGTAGTGTGCCTACGTCAGTCCTGGTGGGAGGTCGACGATGGCGGTTTCCGAGCGGGGGCCGCGCGAACGGATGGTGTTCAGCGCGGCACAGCTCATCCGGCGCGACGGGGTCACCGCGACGGGGATGCGCGAGGTCGCCGCGCATGCGGGGGCGCCGCGCGGATCGCTCCAGCACTACTTCCCGGGCGGCAAGGAGCAGTTGGTCAACGAGGCCGTGGACTGGGCGGGCGGCTACGCGGGCAAGCGCGTCGCCCGCTTCCTCGCGGCGCTGGACGAACCGACGCCGAGCGGTCTGTTCGCGGCGATGGTGCGGCAGTGGACCGACGAGTTCCAGGAGGCCGGATTCGCCTCCGGCTGCCCCGTCGCGGCGGCGACCGTGGACTGCGCGGAGTCCACCGAGTCCACCAGGACCGCTGCCGCCGCCGCGTTCGCCCGCTGGAACCGTCCGGTGGCCGAGGCCCTGACGGACATGGGCGTACCTGCCGAACGGGCCGAACCGCTGGCCACGGTCATGATCAGCGCCCTGGAGGGGGCGCTCCTCATCGCCAGGACCGAACGGGACGTACGGGCCCTGACCGCCGTGGCCCACGAACTCGGTCCCTTCCTGGACGGGGCCCGGACGACGAGCCGAGGGGCGACAGGATCTCCGCGCACACCGGCCGCCCCTGAACCCGGCCGGGGTGCGCGGAGTGGCTCTGTGTAACCGCGCTGTTTCTTTCCGCTTGCCCCGGGCGATGTTCATGCCGAAAACGTCAGCTGTCAACCGTGCCCCCCCGTCGGGCGGTCAGGCGGTCACGGCCTCGCGCTTCGCGGCGTCCTGGGGCGCCCGCTCGCCCAGCTCCTCCGTCGGCACCGTGTGCGTCTCGCGGGCGGTGAGGGCGGCGAGCACCGGCGGGACGCACAGCGCCGCGGTGAACAGCGCCACGGACGACCAGCCGTCGCCGCCCGGGCCCGCGATCTGCGCGGCGAAGGTGACCGCGAACCCGGCGACGGCGAAGCCGATCTGCGTGCCGATCGCCATACCGGAGAGCCGGACGCGGGTGGAGAACATCTCGCCGTAGAAGGACGGCCAGACACCGTTGGCCGCGCTGTACACGACGCCGAAGGCGAGGATGCCGAAGAGGAGGACGAGGGGGTACGAGCCGGTCGAGATGGCCCACAGGTAGGCGAACATCAGCACGGCGCTGCCCACGGCGCCGATCAGGAAGACCGGACGGCGGCCGATGCGGTCGGAGAGCGTGGCCCAGGCGGGGATCGCGCCGAGGGCGACGATGTTGGCGAGCGCGCCCACCCACAGCATCTGCGTGCGCGACAGTCCGACCGAGTCGCTCGTGCCGTACGCCAGCGCCCAGACCGTGAAGATCGTGCTGACCGAGGCGATCAGGGCGCCCGCGACGACCCGCAGGACGTCCGCCCAGTGCTCGCGGAGGAGCACGAGGAGCGGCAGTTTGGGAACGCCCTCGCTCGCGGCCTGCTGGGTGAAGGCCGGCGTCTCCTGGAGGGTGCGGCGGATGACATAGCCGACCACGGCGACCGCGACGCTCGCCCAGAACGGCACGCGCCAGCCCCAGGAGAGCAGTTGGTCCTCGGGCAGCGCGGCGACCGGCAGGAACACCAGGGTCGCCAGGAGCTGGCCGCCCTGGGTGCCGCTGAGGGTGAAGCTGGTGAAGAAGCCCCGGCGGTGGGGCGGCGCGTGTTCCAGCGTCATGGAGTTGGCGCTCGCCTGCTCACCGGCCGCGGAGATGCCCTGGAGGACGCGGCAGAGCACCAGCAGGACCGGGGCGAGGCCGCCGACCTGGGCGCGGGTGGGCAGACAGCCGATGAGGAACGTCGACAGGCCCATCAGGATCAGCGTGAAGACCATGATCTTCTTGCGGCCGACCCGGTCGCCGAAGTGGCCGAGGAAGAGCGCGCCGACCGGGCGGGCCGCGTACGCGACGCCGAACGTGGCCAGCGAGAGGAGGGTCGCGGTGGCCGGGTCCGACTCGTCGAAGAAGACCTTCGGGAAGATCAGTGCCGCGGCGCTGCCGTAGATGAAGAAGTCGTAGTACTCCAGGGCGCTGCCGATCCAGGCGGCCATGGCCGCCTTCCGGGGCTGGCCGGGTGGCGCGTCGAGCGGGACGGCGGGGACAGACACGGCGTGCTCCTTCGAGGGAACTCCGGGGACGGGAGTGACGGAGGGGTGAGGTGCCGGGGCCCTGGGGGTGTACGGGTCGGCCGTGCCGGATGCGACGAGTCTGCTCGACGGTGGGAGGTCTGCTCAACGTTGCGCGTCCGGCTAATTAACCCACTGGATAGTTAGTAGCGGATGGCTACGGATGTTGCGCCCACGTTTCCCGGCTGTCAAGAGGTCGTACTGAAGGATCTCTCCCGGCCGCGCCCCGCCCTGACCCCGGAGCGGGGCCCGGAGCGGGGCCCGGAGCGGGGCCCGGAGCGGGGGACGGGAGGGGGCGACGGTCCTGCCGTTCTCAGTCCTCCGTGCGGTCCGCCGTCAGATAGGCGATGACCATGTCGCCGAGCATGGTCCGGTAGTGCTCCCGCTGGTCGGGGGCGACCAGGTCACGGCCGAAGAGGGCGCCGAAGGTATGCCGGTTGGAGACCCGGAAGAAGCAGAACGAGCTGATCATCGCGTGCAGGTCCACGGCGTCGACGTCGGCCGTGAACAGCCCCGACTTCCGGCCGGTCTCCAGGATGCGGCGGATCACCTCCAGCGCGGGTGAACCGATCTTCCCGAGTTCCTCGGACGCGACTATGTGCTCCGCCTCGTGGATGTTCTCGATGCTGACCAGCCGGATGAAGTCCGGATGCGCCTCATGGTGGTCGAAGGTCAGCTCGGCGAGCCTGCGGATGGCCGCGACCGGGTCCAGGTGCTCGACGTCCAGCTCCTGTTCGGCCATCCGGATCACGGAGTACGCGCGCTCCAGAACGGCCGTGAACAGCTGCTCCTTGCCGCCGAAGTAGTAATAGATCATCCGCTTGGTGGTGCGGGTGCGGGCGGCGATCTCGTCGACGCGGGCACCGGCGAAGCCGGCGCGCGAGAACTCCTGGGTCGCCACGTCGAGAATCTCGGCCTTGGTCCGGGCGGCGTCGCGGATGCGCCCGGCGGGCCGTGCAGGTTCTTCGACGCTGGTCATCGGCTTCCTTCGGGCGAGGGGGTCGGTGCCCGCGATTGTAGAAGCAGGGTCTGCCGCCGTGGTCCCGAGTTCCGGGGCGGGCCTTCCCGCGCGCTCGGGATGCTGATATAGCTAACGTACTAGTTCGTACATTAGTGAGCGCTCAGGAGGTCCGCCGTGACCATGGACACGTATCTCGTCGGCCTCATCGGTTCCGGCATCGGCCCCTCGCTCAGCCCCGCGCTGCACGAGCGGGAGGCCGACCGGCAGGGACTGCGCTATGTGTACCGGCTGCTCGACATCGACGCGCTCGGCGTCGGGCCGGAGGCGGTGGGCGATCTCGTACGGGCCGCGCGGGACCTCGGCTTCGACGGGCTGAACATCACGCACCCCTGCAAGCAGCTGGTCATCGACCACCTAGACGAGCTCGCTCCGCAGGCGGCGGCCCTCGGCGCGGTCAACACCGTCGTCTTCGAGGGCGGTCGTGCGATCGGGCACAACACCGACGTCACCGGGTTCGCGGCGTCCTTCGCGCGCGGGCTGCCCGACGTCCCGCTGGAGCGGGTCGTGCAGCTGGGCGCCGGCGGGGCGGGGGCGGCGGTCGCCCACGCCGTGCTGACGCTGGGCGCGGGGCACGTCACCGTCGTGGACGCGATGCCGGACCGGGCGGCGGATCTTGCCGCCGGGCTGAACCGGCACTTCGGCGCGGGGCGGGCGGCGGCCGCGACGCCGGACGCGCTCGGGGGGCTGCTCGCCCGTGCCGATGGGGTGGTGCACGCGACGCCCACCGGGATGGCGGCCCATCCCGGGCTGCCGTTCCCGGCCGAGCTGCTGCATCCCGGACTGTGGGTCGCCGAGGTGGTGTACCGGCCGCTGGAGACCGAGTTGCTGCGCACGGCCCGGGCGGTGGGGTGCGCGACGCTGGACGGCGGGGGCATGGCCGTGTTCCAGGCGGTGGACGCGTTTCGGCTGTTCACGGGGCGGGAGCCGGATGCCGTGCGGATGCTGGCGGACATTGCTGAGCTGGCGGGTGTGCCAGGCGCGGGTGTCGGTGGCTGAGGGCGCCTGATGGGTGGGGTGGCTCGGGTTGTGTGGCGGGGTGCGGGGGCGTGGGGGCTGGTCGCGCAGTTCCCCGCGCCCCCTGCGGGGCGGGTACGGGCGCGCCCACGCGGCGGAGCCGCAGATGTCACGGCCCCGCGCCCCTTGCGGGGCTCGTCCGAGCCGACGGCTCTCGTGGCCGTGCCTCGATGTGCAGCGACAGCTAAGGAGTATCGACGTGCGTACGTCCATTGCCACCGTCTCGCTCAGTGGGTCCCTGACCGAGAAGCTCACGGCCGCGGGGCGGGCGGGGTTCGACGGGGTGGAGATCTTCGAGAACGATCTGCTCGCGAGCCCCCTCACCCCCGAGGAGATCCGGGCCCGCACCGCGGACCTCGGTCTGAGCATCGACCTGTACCAGCCGATGCGGGACATCGAAGCGGTGCCCGAAGAGGAGTTCGCCCGCAATCTGCGCCGCGCCCGGCACAAGTTCGAACTCATGCGCCGCCTCGGCACCGACACGGTCCTGGTCTGTTCCAGCGTCTCCCCGCTCGCCGTGGACGACGACGCGCTCGCGGCCGACCAGCTGCGCCGGCTCGCGGACCTCGCGCAGGACTTCGGGGTGCGCGTCGCCTACGAGGCGCTCGCGTGGGGCCGCCATGTGAGTACGTACGACCACGCCTGGAACATCGTCGAAGCCGCGGACCACCCCGCCCTCGGCACCTGCCTGGACAGCTTCCACATCCTCGCCCGCGGCGGCGACCCCAAGGGCATCGAGGACATCCCCGGCGAGAAGATCTTCTTCCTGCAACTGGCAGACGCCCCCCTGATGGCGATGGACGTCCTGCAGTGGAGCCGCCACTACCGTTGCTTCCCGGGCCAGGGCGGCTTCGACATCGCGGGGTTCCTCGGACACGTCCTGCGGGCCGGATACCGCGGACCGCTCTCGCTCGAGGTCTTCAACGACGTCTTCCGGCAGGCCGAGGCCGGGCCGACCGCCGTGGACGCGCGTCGCTCCCTCCTCGTCCTCCAGGAGGCGACGGGACTCGCCGCCCCGCCCGCGCCCGTGGTGCCGACCGGTGTCGCCTTCGCCGAGCTCGTCACCCCCGACGTCGAACCCGTCACCGCGCTCCTCGGCGCCCTCGGCTTCACCCGCAGGGCCAGGCACCGCAGCAAGCCCGTCGATCTCTGGCAGCAGGGCGAGGCCCGTGTCCTCGTGAACACCGGACCGGCCGCCCGGCGCGACGGCACCTCCCTCGCCGCCGTCGGCCTGGAGTCCCCGGACCCGGCCGCCGCGGCCCGGCGTGCCGAATCCCTCCTCGCCCCGGTGCTGCCCCGCCGCCGCGCCCCCGAGGACGCACCGCTGGACGCGGTGGCCGCCCCCGACGGCACCGAACTCTTCTTCTGTGTCACGGATCGCTCCGTCCACCCCGAACCCGCGGGGTGGACGGGCGACTTCGTGCCGGTCCCGCACGAACGACTCCCGCAGCACGTGGCCCGCATCGACCACCTGGCCCTCACCCAGCCCTGGCACCAGTTCGACGAGGCGGCCCTCTTCCACCGCAGTGTGCTCGGGCTGAGCGCACAGGACAGCGTCGATGTCGCCGACCCGTACGGACTGCACCGCAGCCGCGCGGTCACCAACGCCGACGGCAGCGTCCGTATCGCCCTCGGCGTCGGGCCCGCCCCCACCGACGAGGGCGCCCGCGCCCAGCACATCGCCCTCGCCACGGACGACGTGGTCGCCGCGGCCCGCAGCTTCCGCGAGGCGGGCGGCCGACTGCTGGCGATGCCCGCGAACTACTACGACGACCTCGCCGCACGGTATGAGTTCGCCGACGGCGAGCCGGAGACGTACCGCGAACTCGGCATTCTCTACGACCGTGACGCGGAGGGTGAGTTCCGCCACTGCTACACGGAGACGGTCGGCCGTGTCTTCTTCGAACTCGTCCAGCGTGACGGCGGTTACCGGGGCTACGGAGCGCAGAACGCCCCTGTGCGGCTGGCCGCGCAGCACCTGCCGCGCCGACCGGGGCGCTGACCCCTCGACCGCGGCACGGCGCCACTCGCGTCACGACGCCGCCAGTCCGAGCCCCGGGCGGAGCCATATTACCCGCCAGTTGACATTGAAACATCAATGCCCACCGCTATCATCACACCACCCGCGGAACACCTCTGCGGAGCGACCGTCGGCCGATGACAGCGGCAGCACGGTATCGCCCCCAGTCTGCTGCCCAGGACGTGGAGCAATCGGCCTCCGGCTCCGAGGCCGGTTTCAGTGCTTCACGTTCTGAGAGGGAGCCCATGCCGGGAGACCGCTTCACCCCCGACTTCGACCCCGACTACGGGGACGCGCCCCTCAGCACCGCACGCAAGGACATCGCCAACGGGCGCTGGCAGGGTCTGCGGGATCTGCTGCGGGTGACCGGCCCCGCGTGGTCCGTGCGCGCCCACCGGATCCGGCTGCTCGCGCCCGCGTGCGCGGGCAACTCGTCGGTCGAGTCCTGGCTCGCCGAGGAGCCGCGCAGCCCCGACGCCCTGGTACTGCGGGCCGCGACCGAGGTGGCCAGGGCCTTCACCCTCGCCATCGCCGCGGGCAGGCGCGTACCCGTCGAACAGCGGCGCGTCGACCGGGCGGTGATGGCCTGTCTGCAGGGCGCCGAGGCCTACCCCGAGGACCCCACGCCCTGGATCTGCCTCATCTCCGTCGCCCGGCTCTACGCCGCCGGGGTACGCCGCCAGGAACTCGGCCGCTGGTGGGACGAGTTGCACGCCCGCGACCCCTACACGATCGAGGGGCACCTCCATGTGCTGCGCTACTACTCGGCGCGCTGGCACGGCACCCACGGCCTGATGTACGACTTCGCCCGCGACGCGGCGGCCGTCGCCCCGCCGGGCTGCGCGCTGCCGGTCCTGGTGCAGTTCGCCCGCGTGGAGGAGTACCGCTTTCTCCAGGAGGGTGCGAACGGGCGGCCGGACGTGTCCGTCGACCTCGACGGGCACTGGAACAGCGAGGGAGCCGTCGACGACGTACGGCGTACCTGGCAGCGCTGGATCACCGCGCGCCCGGACGGCCAGCCCGCGCCGGAGGAGGTGCGCGACCTGAACTACCTGGCGCACGCCGCCAGTTACGCGGGCCTGCCGGACCTCGCGGCCCCGCTCTTCAAGACCCTGGGGGTGCGCGCCAGCCGGATGCCCTGGTCCCGCACCGGCGACCCGGAGGCGGAGTACGTGAAGTGGCGCAGGCGCGCCACGCGCGGCGCCTGAGCCACCTCGCGTGTCCCGGCCGTCGAGGTGGCACGGCCGGGGCCGGTGGGGAACTACAGGTCGAACTCGTGCGGCGGCAGGTCGAGCGTGAAGCACGCCTCGCGCACGACGGCCTGCTCGGTCTTGTCGAAGTCGCCGTCGGCGCCGCCGATGACGATGCCGATCTGGATGACGGCGCGCGCCTCGGCCGGCTTCTTCTTCGCCTTGGCGATCTCCTGGAGGACGCTGACCTTGCCGAAGGCGAAGTCGGCGGTCAGCTTGTTCAGGTTGTCGTCGAAGCGGCGGCGCAGGTCGTCGGCGTCGAAGTTCTGCAACACCTCGTTCGTGGCGATGAGTTGTGCGACGCGCTGGCGCTCGGAGGGATCGACCGTCCCGTCCGCCGCGGCGACGAGCGCGCACATCGCCATGCTCGCGTCGCGGAAGGCACCGCTCTTCAGGTCGTTCTTCTTCGCCACGAGCTGGGTCTGCATCGTCGACGCGGACTCCTTGATGCGGTCCCACAGGGCCATGAGAGCTCCATACGTTGGGAGAGGTCCGGCCCGCCCCGGAGGGCGGGCCGTGACCTTTCGATTTCTACAGCAATGTAGAAACTAGCGAACCGCCGCAGAAGTTCCGGTGGCGTTCCACTCGGCGATCACAGGATGCCCGTGCTCGGTGGACAGCCGGCTGACGGTGCCCGTCGCGAGCTGGAACAGCCGCCCGTCCGCGGGGGACAGCCCCAGCCGACGGGCCGTCAGCACGCGCAGGAAGTGGGCGTGTGCCACGAGGATCACGTCGCCGTCGGCGAGCGCCGGCCCGACGCGGGACAGCACGCGGTCGGCGCGCTCTCCCACCTCCGCCGGTGACTCGCCGGGATGGCCGTCGGGGCCGGGCGGCACGCCGTCGTTCCACAGGAACCAGTCGGGCCGGGTGCGGTGTATCTCGACGGTCGTGATGCCCTCGTACGCGCCGTAGTCCCACTCGTGCAGATCGGCATCGGCCACGGCCCCGTACACGCCAGCGAGTTCCGCCGTGCGTACCGCGCGGCCGAGCGGGCTGGTCAGGGCCAGGGCGAAGGTCCGGCCGGCGAGCAGCGGGGCGAGGGACTTGGCCTGTTCCTCGCCGTGCTGGGTGAGGGGCAGGTCGGTCCAGCTGGTGTGCTGACCCGACACGCTCCACTCGGTCTCACCGTGGCGGACCAGCAGGAGGTCGCCCATGGTCGTTACTTCGCCGACTCGACGGCGTGGCCGCCGAACTGGTTGCGCAGCGCCGCGATCATCTTCATCTGCGGGGAGTCGTCCTGGCGGGAGGCGAACCGGGCGAAGAGGGAGGCGGTGATGGCGGGCAGCGGGACGGCGTTGTCGATGGCCGCCTCGACGGTCCAGCGGCCCTCGCCGGAGTCGTCCGCGTAGCCGCGCAGCTTCTCCAGGTGCTCGTCGTCGTCCAGGGCGTTCACCGCCAGGTCGAGCAGCCAGGAGCGGATGACGGTGCCTTCCTGCCAGGAGCGGAAGACCTCGCGCACGTCGGTGACGGAGTGGACCTTCTCCAGGAGCTCCCAGCCCTCGGCGTAGGCCTGCATCATGGCGTACTCGATGCCGTTGTGGACCATCTTGGAGAAGTGGCCCGCGCCGACCTTGCCGGCGTGCACCGCGCCGAAGTCGCCCTCCGGCTTGAGTGCCTCGAAGATCGGCTGCACCTTGGCGATGTTCTCGGCGTCGCCGCCGTACATCAGCGCGTAGCCGTTCTCCAGGCCCCAGACGCCGCCGGAGACGCCGCAGTCGACGAACCCGATGCCCTTGGCCGCCAGTTCCTCCGCGTGCTTCTCGTCGTCCGTCCAGCGGGAGTTGCCGCCGTCCACGACGACGTCCCCGGGCTCCAGGAGCTCGCCGAGCTGGTCGACGGTGGACTGCGTGGCGGCACCGGCCGGGACCATCACCCACACCACGCGCGGACCCTTGAGCTTGCCCACAAGATCTTCCAGGCTGTGGACATCGGCGAGGTCCGGGTTGCGGTCGTATCCGATGACGGTGTGGCCTGCGCGGCGGATCCGCTCGCGCATGTTGCCGCCCATCTTGCCGAGGCCGACGAGACCGAGCTCCATCAGTTGTTCCTTAGGTTTGCGACGTGGCGTGAGGGCACTTTCGTACCTGTGTCTGAGCCTAAACCCGGACGCTCACGCACACCTGTGGGCATAGCCGCTCAGACGTACGCCCCACCTGCGGATGTGCCCGCCGGTCCGATCGGACCGACCGTCCGGCGGGCTCAGCTCGCTCAGCCGCTCAGACGCACCGGCATGATCAGGTACTTGTAGGCCTCGTCCGCCTCGGCGTCCACCGCGGGCTTGCCGCTCAGCAGCGCGGGCTTCGTGGACGTGGTGAAGGAGAGCTGCGCCACCGGCGAGTCGATGGCGCTGAGGCCGTCGAGCAGGAACGTCGGGTTGAAGGCGATCGAGACGTCGTCGCCCTCCAACTGCGCGTCGACCCTTTCCACAGCCTGTGCGTCGTCGCTGGAGCCCGCCTCCAGGATCAGCACGCCCTGCTCGAAGCTCAGACGCACCGGGGTGTTGCGCTCGGCGACCAGGGCCACACGCTTGACGGCCTCCACGAAGGGGGCGGTCTCGATCACCGCGATGGAGTTGAACTCCGTCGGGAACAGCGAGCGGTACTTCGGCAGGTCGCCCTCCAGCAGGCGGGTGGTCGTGCGCCGGCCCGCCCCCTCGAAGCCGATGAGTCCCTCGCCGGCGCCCGAGCCGGACAGCGCCAGGATCACGCTGTCGCCGCTCGTGAGGGCCTTGGCGGTGTCCAGGAGCGTCTTGGCGGGCACCAGGGCCACCGCGGACGCATCGGGGTTCTCCGGCTTCCACAGGAACTCGCGGACCGCGAAGCGGTAGCGGTCGGTGGAGGCCAGCGTGACCGTGTCGCCCTCGATCTCGATGCGCACACCGGTGAGCACGGGCAGCGTGTCGTCACGGCCCGCCGCGATGGCCACCTGGGCGGCCGCCGAGGCGAAGACCTCACCGGGGACGGTGCCGGTCGCCGACGGCATCTGCGGCAGCGCGGGGTACTCCTCCACGGGCAGGGTGTGGAGTGTGAATCGCGAGGATCCGCAGACCACGGTCGCCCGTACACCGTCTGTGGAAATCTCCACCGGCCGGTTGGGGAGGGCGCGGCAGATGTCCGCGAGCAGGCGGCCGGAGACGAGGACCGTGCCCTCCTCGTCGATCTCGGCGTCCACGGAGACGCGTGCCGAGACCTCGTAGTCGAAGCTGGAGAGGCTCAGTGCGCCCTCCTCGGCCTTCAGAAGGAGGCCGGCGAGCACAGGCGCCGGCGGACGGGCCGGGAGGCTGCGTGCCGCCCAGGCCACTGCCTCCGCGAGTACGTCGCGTTCCACCCGGATCTTCACCGTTGCCGCCTCCGTCTGTTGCCGGCGCTCTCGCCCTGCTGGCCTTCGTCGTCTGACTCGGTGTCGTTCAGCCCTGTGGCGGGCAGGACACCGGGGACCAGTCTGACGCACCGCGCTGACAGTCGGTGCCCCTCGGGGTCAAGTCGTGCCGAGCGGCACCAGAGCCTCCGAGAGCGAGTTGTGCACAGCCCCGTCTTCGAAACGATTCCCAGCCTCTATCTAGTTGGTCTTAGTAGTAGGGCCTGTGGAAACCGTGGATAACCGCGTTTTCGCAGGTCAGCCGGGATTTTTTGTCCACTGACCCTGTGGGTGGAGGCGGTGGACAACCGGGGGTCTCTGTGGACGACGAAAAGTTCTGCACACTCGATGCACAGCCTCGGGCCACTTCTCCCCAGATCCGTCCCCAGCTTTACCCCCGTTCCCCACAGGCCAATCCGGCACCTTGGTGTGACGCCTTTCACTCGACACGGTGATCGGGCGCGTCACGTTGCCGAACAGTGGACAGGGATGTGGAGAAGCTGGGGACGGCTGGGGACAACCGGCTCCAGCCTGTGGGTGGTCGGTGGACAACTTCGTGCACACCCTGTGGATCTTTTCTTCGTCCACAGTCTGTGGAGAGTCTTCGTCCACGAATCCACAGGGGGCTGACCTGGTCTGATGGTCTTTCAACAGTGGCCCCTGTGGACACGATCGGGACAACTTCGCGGTCCCCAGGGTGTGGACGCCAGAAAGTCACCGAATCTGTGGAGAGTGGCCGTAACCCGGCTCGTATTCGAACAGCTGATGTCGTTCCGGTAGCGGTGAAACGAGGGCCGACGGCCTCGGAACAGGCCCCAGAAGCCCTCGGAGCCCCCTTGGGACCGGGTCTCAGGCCCCTCGCGGGGCCCCTCGGAGCGAGGTCGAGCACCTTCCGGGGCCCTCTCGGAGCGAGTGCCGGCGGCTCTGGGACGGCTGCCGGAACCCGTCGCGGCGCGCATACGAGAACCGCGGGCCGCGCGGCCCGGAAAGTCGCGCGGCCCGGAAAGTCGCGCGGCCCGGAATATCGGTCCGGAACAGCGAAAGGCGCCCTCGGGACCGTGTCCCGGGGCGCCCTCGGTGGCGTACCGCCGCGCCTGTCAGCCGTTCTTGATGCGGTTGGTGAGCTCGGTGACCTGGTTGTAGATGGAGCGGCGCTCGGCCATCAGCGCGCGGATCTTGCGGTCGGCGTGCATGACGGTCGTGTGGTCGCGGCCACCGAACTGCGCGCCGATCTTCGGCAGCGACAGATCGGTGAGCTCGCGGCACAGGTACATGGCGATCTGTCGCGCGGTCACCAGGACGCGACTGCGTGAGGACCCGCACAGATCGTCCACCGTGAGGCCGAAGTAGTCCGCGGTGGCCGCCATGATCGCGGTCGCGGTGATCTCCGGGGCGGAGTCCTCGCCGCCCGGGATCAGGTCCTTCAGGACGATCTCCGTCAGCCCGAGATCCACCGGCTGCCGGTTGAGCGACGCGAACGCCGTCACCCGGATCAGCGCGCCCTCCAGCTCACGGATGTTGCGCGAGATCCGGGACGCGATGAACTCGAGCACCTCCGGCGGAGCGTTGAGCTGCTCCTGCACCGCCTTCTTACGAAGGATGGCGATACGGGTCTCCAGCTCGGGCGGCTGGACGTCCGTGATCAGACCCCACTCGAAACGGTTCCGCAGCCGGTCCTCCAGGGTCACCAGCTGCTTGGGCGGCCGGTCGCTGGAGAGCACGATCTGCTTGTTCGCGTTGTGGAGCGTGTTGAAGGTGTGGAAGAACTCCTCCTGCGTCGACTCCTTGTCCGCCAGGAACTGGATGTCGTCGACCAACAGGATGTCCATCTCGCGGTACCGCTTGCGGAAGCTGTCGCCCTTGCCGTCGCGGATGGAGTTGATGAACTCGTTGGTGAACTCCTCGGAACTCACGTACCGCACCCGCGTGCCCGGGTAGAGGCTGCGCGCGTAGTGCCCGATCGCGTGCAGCAGGTGCGTCTTGCCGAGACCCGACTCCCCATAGATGAAGAGTGGGTTGTACGCCTTCGCGGGCGCCTCGGCGACGGCGACGGCGGCCGCGTGCGCGAAGCGGTTCGAGGCGCCGATGACGAACGTGTCGAAGAGGTACTTCGGGTTGAGGCGCGCGGTGGGCTCGCCCGGACCGGACGCCGGCGCGGGCTTCGCGCCCAGCGGG
>LRTP01000330.1 GCA_001550305.1 Streptomyces diastatochromogenes | reverse complement strand
GCCGCACTTCGCGACGCCCGGGCGCGCCGTGCGGCCGAAGTTCCGCTGGTGGTGGCCCGACGGCCTCGTGCGGCCCGACGAGATCAGACGCGAGATCGACCAGATCGCCGCCGCCGGTTTCGGCGGGGCCGAGATAGCCGCGGTCCATCACAGCGTCACGGACGCCTCGGTCCTGGACACCGAGCGGAACGGCTGGGGCAGCGCCGCGTGGGTGGCGGGCGTGGAGGCGGCACTCGGCCAGGCGGCCCGGCGCGGCCTCACCGTCGATCTGACCATCGGCCCGAGCTGGCCGGCGGCGGTCCCCGGCATCACACCGGACAGCGAGGCGGCGGTCAAGGAACTGGCCTACGGGACGGTCACGTTGACGGCGGGATCCGCCTACGCCGGTCCGGTGCCGGCCCCGGTCCACGCCGCCGCCTCGGGCGTGACCCGGCAGCAGTTGCTCCTGGTGCAGGCCGCACGGATGAACACCGCGAACTCCACCCGCAAGGAGACGGGGCTCGACCTGGACTCGGTCCGGGACCTCACCGGTGCCGTCACCGACGGCACGCTCGCCTGGACCGCGCCCGACGACGGCAGCTGGGTGATCGTGTCCTACTGGGCACGCGGTTCCGGGCAGACTCCGGAGGGCGGCCCGCACACCGCCCCGGCCGCGTACGTGGTCGACCACTTCAGCGCGGCCGGCACACGCGCGGTGACCGACTTCTGGGAGGCCCACCTCCTCTCCCCCGCCGTCCGGCGCCTGCTCAAGGTCTCCGGCGGGGCGCTCTTCGAGGACTCCATCGAGCTGGAGACCGACGGCCTCCAGTGGACGCCCGGCCTCCCGGACGCGTTCCTCGCCCACACCGGCCGCTCTCTGCTGCCGCTGCTGCCCGCCGTGATCCTCGACCACGGCAACCAGGTCTTCGCGTTCGAAGCCGCCGTCACCCGGCAGATCCGGCACGACTTCTGGGAAACGGTGTCCGTCCTCTTCAACCGGCACCATGTGACGGCCCTGCGCGCCTGGGCCCATTCCCTCGGCCTCGAACTGCGGTCCCAGCCCTACGGGCTGCAGACCGACGCGATCGCCTCGGCCGCGCTCCTGGACATCCCCGAGGGCGAGTCCCTCGGCTTCAAGAACCTCGACGACTACCGCTGTCTGGCGGGCGGCCGGGACATGGCGGGGCACACCGTGTTGTCCTGTGAGGCGGGCGCCTACGCCGGCGGCGCGTACAACACCACCTGGCAGAAGTTCCTGCGCACCATGGGCGGCGCCTATGCGGCTGGGGTCAATCAGACGGTCGTCCACGGCTTCTCCTACGCCGAGCTGCCGGGCGTGAACTGGCCCGGATACGCCGCCTTCACCCCGTACAAGGGGACGGTCGGCTATGGCGAGTCCTGGGGCCCGCGGCATCCGACCTGGCGGCACGTCGCGGACGTGTCGGGGTACCTGGGCCGGGTTCACCAGGTGCTGCAGACCGGCCGCCCGCGCGTCGACGTCGCGGTGTTCCGGCAGACCGGGTACACCGCCACCGGCATCGGCGCCTCCTGGTTCACCGCGACGGGCATCCCCCTGGGCTGGACCCACCAGTTCCTCAGCGGGCCGCTGCTCGACCTGCCCGCCGCCACCGTGCGCCACGGGCGCCTCGCACCCGAAGGCCCGGCGTACAAGGCCCTGTTCGTCGAGGGCGACTTCTTCTACGGCTCCACGGTCACCCTTGCGCTGTCCGACGCCCGCGCCCTGCTGCGCCTCGCCCGCGCCGGACTGCCCGTCGTGCTGCTCGGCGCCTGGGACACCGTCGTACCGCCCGGCGTCCCGGACAGCGGCGAGAGCGACGAACTGCGTTCCGTGGTGACCGAGTTGCTGGCCCAACCGCTGGTCCGCCAGGTCACCGACAAGTCGGCCGTCCCGACCGCTCTCGCCGACCTCGGGGTGGCACCCGACGTCGGCTACGCGACCTCCTCCACCCTGCTCAACGCCCACCGCGTGGCCGACGGCGTCGACTACTACTACCTCTGCAACGGCAAGCACGCCGAGACCGTCAAACCGCCGGTGGCCGCGATCGACCACGAGGTCACCCTGCGCCGCACGACCGCGGGCGCCGTGCCCTACCTCCTCGACCCGTGGACCGGTAGGTCCGAGCGCCTCGCCCGCTACACCGAGGACGGCGACACCATCACCGCTCGCGTCACCCTCCAGCCCGCCGAGACCCTCATCCTGGCCCTCGGCCGCCCCGGTCTCTTCGGCGACCGCGCCGGCAGCCGTCCGCACGCGGTCGGCAGCGAGGCGGACGAGGTGCGCTTCACCGACGCCGGACTCACCGTCCGGGCGACCACGGCAGGCACGTACAGCACCGTCCTGTCCTCAGGCCGCACCGTGCGGACGACACTCAAGACCGTCCCCGCGCCGATGGATCTCGCCTCCTGGCAACTGCACGTCCAGGACTGGCGGCCCGGCGACACGCCCTACCGCACCACCGTCGTCGAGCACGACCTCACCCTCGACGCACTGCTGCCCTGGTCGCAGATCGCCGAACTCGCGGACGTCTCCGGAATCGGCCGCTACCGCACCACGGTCACCCTCGACGACGGGTGGACCGGCGGCCACGGTGCCCGCCTGGAACTGGGCACCGTCACCGACACCTGCCGGGTCACCGTGAACGGCCACCGCCTCGACCCCGTGGACCAGATCCATCCGGTGGTGGACCTGGGCGACGTGCTCAGGCGCGGGGTCAATGTCATCGAGGTCGAGGTCGCCACCCCGCTCTCCAACCGGCTGCGGGTCAGCGATCCCGCGGTCTACGGCGGTACGGCGCGTCAGTCGTACGGGCTGCTCGGGCCGGTGCGGCTGGTGCCGTACGGCGAGGCACGGATCGACTGACCGGGCCGCCTGTGTGGGCGGACTGGACGTAACCCTCGGGTGGCGGGGGAAGTGCGGCCACGCACTGCGCCGAACACGCGTTGACCAGCAGGGGCAGCAGCGTGGGTCCAGGTCGCCGGTATCGAGTCCGGCGACCGAAGTCTCGGCAGGCTGAAGCCGTGGAAAGGGGGGCCGCTCCCACGACGGAATTTGAGAATTTGGGGCCGCCTTTCGCCATCGGCCAGGCAGACAAGGAACTGCCACTCGAACTGCTCGTCGCGGTCGGCCAGGTCCCCGCACTTGGCCTGAGCGCGGTCATCCGCTCATGAGCAGAGCCACCCGCCGACAGCTACGACAGTGGTCTTCCGCGGAGCGCTGGACCCGGTTCGCCCAGCCAAAGGTGGAAGCAGGACTGGTCATCCGGCAATCCGTGCGTTCGCTATCTTGACCGGTGCGGCGACCGCCGTCGGGCAATCCTGTGTTTCTGTGAAGGGTGGCGGATGGCGGTGGTCGCCGGCTGGGAGTGGGACGACACGTTGTTCTCGGGGACGGCCCCCTACTACCGACGAGGAAGGCTCCCGTACGCACCCGGTCTCGCGGACGTACTCGCCGAGGTCCTGCGACTCGACGGTCGGGGGCGCCTGATCGACGTGGGATGCGGACCGGGCACCCTGGCACTGAGTCTCGCGCACCTGTTCGCTGAGATCGTCGGTGTGGACCCGGACGGCGGGATGCTCTCCGAAGCGGGGCGCGGAGCCGCCGAGGCGGGGGTGAGCGGGAAGTCGCGGTGGGTGCGGGTCCGGGCCGAGGACCTGCCCGCAGGTCTCGGGACGTTCAGCGTGGCGACCTTCGCCCAGTCCTTCCACTGGATGGATCGGGATCTGGTGGCGGCCACTATCAGGGACATGCTTGTGCCCGGCGGGGCGTTCGTGCACATCTCGGATCTGAAGACCGAGCGTCGATCCGTCGACGGTCTTCCGTATCCGGCGGTGCCCTACGCGGCGATGGACGAGTTGGTCAGGCACTACCTCGGACCGGTACGACGCGCCGGGCGCGGGGTGCTGCCGCAGGGCACGCCCGGCGGCGAGGCGGCGGTGCTCACGCGCGCGGGATTCTCCGGTCCCCGGCGTCATGTCGTTCCCGGCGGGCAGGCTCTTGAGCGCACGAGCGATGACGTCGTCGCGGGGGTGTTCTCGATGTCGTTCTCGGCTCCGCACCTGTTCGGCGCGCGCCGCGCCGCCTTCGAGTCGGACGTGCGTCTCCTGCTGCGGGAGGTGTCCCCGTCGGGCCGATTCTCCGAACGCCTCCCGAGCACCGAGGTCTTCGTCTGGGGAAGGAACCCCGCCGAGCCGTGAATCCGGCAGCCGCCGGCACGAGCCGACAGCGCCGGCGCGAGCCCATGGCCTCGGTCAGTTCCCTCGGGGCCTCCTGCGCGAAGGGCATCGATGTCGTACTGCTCCCGGAAGGTGATCCACCGCTCGTACTCCCGTCTTCCCGGGTGAACCGACAACGGCGTCGACCTGCGGTGCGGCGTCAGAGTCGAGTCACTGGAAGGCGATGACAGTGGGGGGCTGCGGCGCGCCCGTCTGTCCGACGGCAGCACTCTGGACGTCGAAGTGGCGGTGGCAGCTCTCGGCAGCATCCGCAACGTCGAATGGCTGGAGGGCTCGGGGCCGGCGGCAGGGGACTGGGGCGTGGCCTGCGATGCGGGGTGCCGCGCTGTCGACGTCAGCGGCGGCATCCACTACTGCTTCGGTGCCCCGTTGGCGCGTCCCGAGATACAGATCGCCCTCACCAGCTGGCGCACCGGCTGGAGAACCCCCGACTCGTCGCCGACCCACCGCCCTACCGTGCGAGCCTTGGTCTGCGCGGCTCCCGCCACCTTCCGGTCGAGATCGACGGCGTCAACCCCGTATGAGGATCTCCGCGATTCGCCGACGCGGCACGGTCGATCCCCCAGACTTGTTCTTGTTTCCCCGTGACGAAGGGACGGCAAGTATGGCGAACAGCGCGCTCCTCGTGATGGACGTCCAACGGGACATCGTGGGTATCGCCGACGACGGCTCCGGATATCTGCCGCGCCTGCGGAACGCGATCGACGGTGCCCGCGCGGCGGGCATCCCCGTGATCTACGTGGTCATCGAGTTACGGCCGGGCAATCCGGAAGTCAGCCCCCGCAACAGGGTGCTCACCGCCGCCGTGCGGGCCGGCCTGTTCACCGAGGGTGACCCCGGCACCGAGATCCACCAAGACGTCGCGCCCCAGCAGGGCGACATCGTGGTCACCAAGCGGCGAGGGAGCGCGTTCTCGGGCAGCGACTTCGACCTGGTCCTCAGGGCTCGTGACATCGACAGCCTTGTTCTCACCGGCATCGCCACCAGCGGTGTGGTGCTGTCCACCCTGTGCCACGCCATCGACCTGGACTTCGACCTCACCGTCCTGACGGATGCCTGCCTCGACACCGACCCCGAGGTGCACCGGATCCTCACCGAGAAGCTGTTCCCGCAATGGGCGGATGTCGTCACCGTCGAGGACTGGCTCAAAGCCCTCGCACCGCGCTAGCGGAGGCTGAAGCGGCCACGAAATTCCTGCCGCTCAGTGCCGCTCGATTCCAGCCGCTCAGTGCCGCTCGGTGTCGCTCCTCGCCGCTCGGCTCTCGGCGCGCGGCTCACAGCTCGCGGCACGCGAACCTCACGCATCCCCGGCCGGCGGCGCCGTGCTCCCCCGCACCACCAGCTTCGTGGGAACGAGCGTGGTGCCGTGTTCCGGCCCGCCGTGGCGCATCCGCCGCAGGACACCCTCGACGCAGAGGCGTCCCACCTCGGCGAAGTCCTGGTGGACCGTGGTCAGCGGCGGCAGGAAGGAGCCGGCCTCGGGGATGTCGTCGAAGCCGATGACGCTGACGTCGTCGGGGATCTTCCGGCCGCGTTCGTGCAGGGCCCGCAGGAGGCCCAGTGCCATCTGGTCGTTGGCGGCGAACACCGCCGTACAGTCGCGCTCGTCGGCGAGCCGCAGGCCCGCGCGGTAGCCGGACTCCGCCGACCAGTCGCCGCGTACGAGGGGCGGCGGGACGCGGCCCGCCTCGGTCAGGGCGGCGTGCCAGGCATCGGTGCGGCGCTGTGCCGCGAAGGACTCCTCGGGGCCGGCCAGATGCCAGACCGTGCTGTGGCCGAGGTCCAGAAGGTGGCGTACGGCGGCCCGGGCTCCCCCGGCCTGGTCGGTGTCGACCACCGCGTAGCGGTCCCCCGCGTCCGAGTCGGCGACGACGACCTGCACGTGCGGGGGCAGGGAGATGGTCGCCGCGTCGAGCAGATGCACCTCCATGATGGCGATGACGGCGTCGACAGCGAGCTCCCCGAGCCGGGAGAAGGCGCCGCGCACCTCGTCCTGGGTGGGCACGGCGACCGGCAGCAGCGTGACGGCGTAGCCCTCCTGCGCCGCGGAGGTGGCGATCGCCTCCAGGGTGCGCATGTTGCCCGTGGTGGAGAGGTTGAAGGTGATGACGCCGATGGTGCGGAACTCACCGCGCTTGAGGGCCCGGGCGGCGCTGTTGGGCCGGTAGCCCAGTTCCTTCATCGCCGCCAGCACCTGTTCACGGGTCTCCTCGTTCACACCCGCGTAACCATTGGACACGCGGGAAACCGTCTGCGAGGAGACCCCGGCCAGGCGTGCGACATCGGCCATGGACGCGGTCTGCGTGCGACGCACCGCCCGTTTTCCCTTGCGCCCGCGGGACCGTTCCGTCCCCGCCGAGGCGCTGTCCGCAGTGTCCACCCGTCTCCTTTGTTGCCCGGGTCGCCGTTTCGTCAGACGACCCTTGACCACCGACATTGGCGCAGTGTAGACATGCCGCCATCAGATGTTTACGTAAACATAACAGCCCTCGACGCGAAGGGGGACTGCATGTTTACGTAAACATCGCGACGGCGTGAGACGCCGGTTCCGAGATGGACGAGCGAGGAACGACATGACGACGCTTCAACCCCCTGCGGGCGTGGCACGGCGCCCGGACCGGCCTCCGAAAAGGGACCGCCGCTCCTGGACAGGATGGGGGTTCATCGGCCCCTTCGCGGTGGTCTTCGCCTTCGTCTTCCTGGCTCCGATCGGCTATTCGATCTACCTCAGCCTCTTCCGTGACAAGCTCATCGGGGGAACGTCCTTCGTCGGCCTGGACAACTACAAGCAGGCCCTCCAGGACGACCAGTTCTGGTCCTCCCTGGAGCGGGTCTCACTGTTCCTGCTGATCCAGGTGCCGATCATGCTGGGGATCGCCCTGCTCGTCGCACTCGCGCTGGACAGCGGCCGTCTGTACGGCAAGAACTTCTTCCGGATCTCGATCTTCCTGCCGTACGCGGTGCCCGCCGTGGTCGCCACCCTGATGTGGGGCTTCATGTACGGCACCCGGTTCGGTCTGGTGGGTGACATCAACAGCGCCTTCGACGTCACCCTGCCCGACCCGCTCTCCGCGGACCTGGTCCTGGCGTCGATCGGCAACATCGTCACCTGGGAGTTCGTGGGCTACAACATGCTGATCTTCTACTCCGCGCTGCGGGTCATCCCGAGCTCGCTGTACGAGGCCGCGGAGATCGACGGCGCCGGGCAGATCCGCATCATCTCGGCCATCAAGCTCCCCGCCATCCGGGGCGCCCTGGTCATCGCGACGATCTTCTCGATCATCGGCAGCTTCCAGCTCTTCAACGAGCCGAGCATCCTGCGGCCGCTGGCGCGCAACGCCATCACCACGGACTACACCCCGAACTTCTACACGTACTCACTGTCCTTCAACGGACAGCAGCACAACTACTCCGCGGCGGTCGCCATCATCATGGGGCTGATCACCATGGTCATCGCCTATGTCGTGCAGCTCCGCGGCATGCGCAAGGGAGCGTGACCCGATGAGCAGCACGAGCAGCCCCGTCACCACCGCCTCCCAGCCCCCGTCCGCCCAGTCCGGCGGTTCCAAGAACACGCCCCGACTGCGCACACGGCACAAGCACACTCCCGGACGCCCCAAGCGCAGCGTCCTGCTGACCGTGCTCACCGGCCTGATCATGCTCTACACCGTGGTGCCCCTGGTATGGCTGGTCATCAGCGCCACCAAGACCCAGGACGGGCTCGCCACCTCGTCCGGCCTGTGGTTCAGCCACAAGTTCGCCCTCTGGGAAAACATCCACGACACGTTCACGTACCACGACGGCATCTTCGTCCGCTGGCTGCTGAACACCCTGCTGTACGTCGTGCTCGGCGCCGGCGGCGCGACCCTCCTGTCGATCCTGGGCGGCTACGCGCTGGCGAAGTTCAACTTTCCCGGAAAGCGCGCCGTCTTCGCCGTGGTCATCGGTGCCGTCGCCGTCCCGGGCACCGCCCTGGCGGTGCCCACCTTCCTGATGTTCAGCAAGATGGGACTGACGGACACACCGTGGGCGGTGATCATCCCCTCCTTGGTCTCGCCCTTCGGCCTGTACCTGATGTGGGTCTTCGCCACCGAGGCCATCCCCACCGAACTGATGGAGGCCGCCCGCATCGACGGAGCGGGCGAGATCCGCACCTTCTTCCAGGTCGCCATGCCGCTGCTCGCTCCTGGCACCGTGACCGTCCTGCTGTTCACCACGGTCGCGACCTGGAACAACTACTTCCTGCCGCTGATCATGCTCAAGGACCCGAACTGGTACCCCCTGACCCTGGGCCTGGACGCCTGGAACTCCCAGGCCCAGACGATCGGTGGCGACGTGATCTTCAACCTGGTGATCACCGGTTCGCTGCTCACCATCGTGCCGCTGATCGCCGCGTTCCTGCTGCTGCAGAAGTACTGGCAGTCCGGTCTCGCCGCCGGAAGCGTCAAGGAATAGCCCGCCCTCAGGCCCCCACCCCCCGCAGCCTCACCTCTTTCACCCTCACCCTGTCCCACCCATGAAGAAGTCCCACCCACGAAGAAGTGGAAGCACCTCCATGCGCAGAACCACCGGCCGCCTGCTGCGCGGCTTCGCTGTCCTCTCCGTCCTCGCCCTCGGGGCGACCGCCTGCGGCGGCTCCGACAACAACAGTTCGGGCCAGAAGGCGGTCTCGGCCGCGGACATCCAGGCGGCCCTCAAGAAGGGCGGCACGGTCAACGTCTGGGCCTGGGAGCCCACGCTGAAGACGGTCGCCGCCGACTTCCAGAAGAAGTACCCCAAGGTCAAGATCAACCTCGTCAGCGACCGGTCCGGTGACAAGCACTACACCGCCCTGTCGAACGCCATCGCGGCCGGGAAGGGCGTCCCCGACGTCGCGCAGGTCGAGTACTTCGCGCTGAGCCAGTACTCCCTCACCAAGGGCCTCAGCGACCTGGCCCCCTACGGCGCCGACAAGCTCGCCGCCAAGTACACCCCGGGTCCGTGGAACGCCGTGAGCGAGGGTGACAAGGTCTACGGCCTGCCGATGGACTCCGGCCCCATGGCGATGTTCTACAACAAGAAGGTCTTCGACAAGTACAAGATCGCCGTCCCGACCACCTGGGACGAGTACGTCGACGCGGCCCGCAAGCTGCACAAGGCCGACCCCAAGGTCTACATCGCCAACGACGCCGGTGACGCGGGCTTCACCACCAGCATGCTGTGGCAGGCCGGTTCGCGCCCCTACAAGGTCGACGGCACCAAGGTGACGGTCAACTTCGAGGACGCGGGCGCCAAGAAGTACACCGACACCTGGCAGAAGCTCATCGACGAGAAGCTCGTCGCGCCCATCAACGGCTGGACCGACGACTGGTACAAGGGCCTGGGCGACGGCACCATCGCCACCCTGACCACCGGCGCCTGGATGCCCGCCAACTTCGTCTCCGGCGTGCCGAACGCCTCCGGTGACTGGCGAGCGGCCCCGATGCCGCAGTGGACCAAGGGCGACAAGGCCAGCGCGGAGAACGGCGGCAGCTCCCTCGCCCTGCCCGCGCTGGGCAAGAACAAGGAACTCGCCTACGCGTTCGTCGAGTACGCCAACTCCGGTGACGGCGTGCAGACCCGCATCAAGCAGGGCGCCTTCCCGGCGACCAAGGCCGAACTCCAGTCCACCGAGTTCCAGAACACCAAGTTCGACTACTTCGGCGGCCAGGAAGCCAACAAGATCTTCGCCGAGTCCGCCGCCAACGTCGCCAGCGACTGGTCGTACCTGCCCTTCCAGCAGTACGCCAACTCGATCTTCAACGACACCGTCGGCAAGGCCTACATCTCCGGCACCAAGCTGGCCGCCGGCCTGAAGTCCTGGCAGGACGCCTCCGTCAAGTACGGCAACGAGCAGGGCTTCACCGTCTCGAAGTAACCGGCATTCCCCTCGGGAGCCGCCGCTGAGCAGCAGGCGCTCAGCGGCGGCCGCCCGGAAGCAACCACGCACCTCGCGCCACCCCGTGCAGTAACCGGAAGGACCACCATGATCTCCACCCTCCTGTCCCAGTTGCGGCACGGGCCGGACGGTGATCCCACCCCCCGCCTCGCCTACGGCGCCGACTACAACCCGGAGCAGTGGCCACGCGAGGTGTGGGAGGAGGACATCCGGCTCATGCGGGAGGCGGGCGTCAACATCGTCTCCGTGGCGATCTTCTCCTGGGCCCGCATCCAGCCCGCCGAGAACGAGTGGGACTTCGGCTGGCTCGACGAGGTCATGGACCTGCTGCACGCGGGGGGCATCGGGGTCGACCTGGCCACCGCCACCGCCTCTCCGCCGCCCTGGCTCAGCACGGCGCACCCGGAGATCCTTCCGGTCACCGCCTCCGGCGAGACGCTGTGGCCCGGGGCGCGCCAGCACTGGCGTCCCACCTCCCCCGTCTTCCGCGAATACGCGCTGCGCCTGGTGCGCAAGATGGCCGAGCGGTACGCGAACCATCCCGCGCTGGTCGCCTGGCACGTCTCCAACGAGCTGGGCTGCCACAACGTCTACGACTACTCCGACGACGCCGCCCGCGCCTTCCGTGACTGGCTGCGCGCCCGCTACACGACGCTCGACGCCCTCAACCACGCCTGGGGCACGGCGTTCTGGTCCCAGCGCTACAGCGACTGGGAGCAGATCCTGCCGCCCCGGCTGGCCGCCTCCCACCCGAACCCCACCCAGCAGCTGGACTTCAAGCGCTTCTCCTCCGACGTGCTGAAGGACTATCTGCGCGCGGAGCGGGACGTGCTGCGCGAGCTCACGCCCGGTGTTCCGGTCACCACCAACTTCATGGTGATGGGCAACACCAAGGGAATGAACTACGCGGACTGGGCCGCCGAGATCGACTTCGTCTCCAACGACCACTACGTGGTGCCCGGCCCGCAGGACCGCGACGAGCTGTCCTTCTCCGCCAACCTCGTCAGCGGCATCGCCGGTGGCCGCCCGTGGTTCCTCATGGAGCACTCCACCAGCGCCGTCAACTGGCAGCCGATCAACGTGGCCAAGCGGCCGGGCGACCTCGCCCGTGACTCGCTGGTGCACGTCGCCCACGGCGCCGACGCGGTGTGCTTCTTCCAGTGGCGCCAGTCGGCGGCAGGCGCCGAGAAGTACCACTCGGCGATGGTCCCGCACGCCGGAGCCGACAGCGAGCTCTTCCGCGCGGTGGCCGACCTCGGACAGACACTCAAGACCCTCGCTCCGGTCGCCGGGACCGAGCGTGAGCCGGCCCGGGTCGGCATCGTCTTCGACTGGGACTCGTGGTGGGCGAGCGAGCAGGACTCCCACCCCACCGCCCAGCTCAGCTACCGGCAGGAGGCGCTGGACTGGTACTCCGCGCTCCTCGCCCTCGGCATCCGGGCCGACGTCGTCACCACGCAGACCGAACTCGACCGCTACCAGGTCCTGATCACGCCGGTGCTGCACGTCATGCCGGCTCCGCTCGCCAAGGAGCTCACCCGGTACGCCGAGAACGGCGGCCACCTGATCACCACGTACTTCTCCGGTGTCGTCGACGAGAACGACCACATCTGGCTCGGCGGCTACCCGGGCGCCCTGCGCGAGCTGCTCGGCATCCGCATCGAGGAGTTCGGCCCGCTGCTCGACGGCGAGACGGCCGACGTCGAGCTGGACGGCGTGGACGGCACCGCCCCGGGCACCCTGTGGACCGACCGGATCAGCGTCACCGACCCGGCGGTGGAGGTGCTGGCGCACTACCGCGGCGGCACGTACGCCGACCGTCCCGCCGTCACCCGGCGCCCGACGGGCCAGGGCTCGGCCGCGTACGTCTCCACCCGGCTCGGCACGGACGGTCTCACCGCGCTGCTGCCGAAGCTCCTCGCCCCGGCCGGTGTGCACAGTGAACTGCCGGACGGCGCGCGGGGAAGCGTCGAGCTGATCGTGCGCCGAAGCGCGGACAACCGCTATCTGTTCCTGGTCAACCGGACCGACGAGACGGTGCCCCTGACCGGAGTCTCCGGAGACCTGCTGATCGGCCGGACGGACGACGACGGCACCGTCGTCCTCGCCCCCCGGGACGTCGCCGTACTGCGGCAGCCCGCCCTCTGACAGCCCTCGAACAGCGAGCACGGCCCCCCGTTCGAGGGTTAGCCGGCGTGCCCCCGCGCGGGGGCACGCCGGTCCATCGCAGCGACCACACACGAGTTGGGAGCACACGTTGGCACGCCGTACCCGCACAAGACGGCTTCTGGGAACCATCGCAGGCACCGCACTGGCCACCGGGGCAGCCCTGGTCACCGCCCCGCCGACGAGCGCGGAGACCGCGCCGGCAGCGGCCGCGTCCGTGACCGTCCGGCCGGATCCCTCGTACAAGGAGCAGAGCTTCGAGGGCTGGGGCACCAGCCTGGTCTGGTTCGCCAACGCCACCGGCAACTACCCCGCACCGATCCGCGAGAAGCTCGCCAAGCTCCTGTTCGGCGACGACGGCCTCAATCTGAACATCGCCCGCTACAACATCGGCGGCGGCAACGCCCCCGACGTCAAGAACTACCTGCGGGCCGGCGGCGCGGTCGAGGGCTGGTGGAAGGCCCCGGACGGCACCACCCGCACGGACACCGACTGGTGGAGCGCCGACGACGCGGCCGACTGGAACCCGAACGCCGACGCCACGCAGCGCTGGTGGGTGGACCGGATCAAGAAGGACATCACCCACTGGGAGACGTTCAGCAACTCGCCGCCCTGGTTCATGACCAACAGCGGCTATGTCTCCGGCGGCTTCAACTCCTCCGCCGACCAGCTCAAGGCCGACTCCGTCGACGACTTCGCCGCCTACCTGGCGGGCGCGACCAAGCGGCTGGAGAAGGCACACGGCATCAAGGTCGACACCCTCGACCCGTTCAACGAGCCGAACACGAACTACTGGGGTACGCGTCTGGGCGCGGACGGGCAGCCGGTCGGTGGCCGCCAGGAGGGGGCGCACATCGGCCCCGCGCTCCAGCAGCAGGTCATCCGCGCGCTGGCCCCCGCCCTCGAGAAGGCGAAGACCGGCACGAAGATCTCCGCGATGGACGAGACCAACCCGAGCATCTTCACGCAGAACTGGAACTCCTACCCCCAGGACGTGCGGGACCTCGTCGGTCAGCTGAACGTCCACACCTACGGCACCGGCGGCCGTACCAGTGTGCGCGACCTGGCCAAGGCGGCGGACAAGCCGCTGTGGATGAGCGAGGTCGAGGGCGACTGGGGCGACGGTCAGAGCTTCACGGACATGCGGCCGGGACTGGGCCTGGCCCAGCAGATGGTCGACGACCTGCGCGAACTCGAGCCCAAGGCCTGGGTGTTCTGGCAGCCGGTCGAGGACTACGACAACATGAAGCCCGGCGGTGAGTCCGCCAAGGGCGGCAACTGGGGCAGCATCCAGATCCCGTTCAGCTGCACCTCCGCCGACACCCTCGCGACCTGCCCCATCCACACGAACACGAAGTTCGACACCGCCCGCAACTTCACCCACTACATCAAGCCGGGCGACCGGCTGATCAAGACCGACGACACGTCCAGCGCCGCCGCGGTCTCCAAGAGCGGCAACGGGGCGACGGTCGTCCACGTCAACAGCACCACCAGCGCGCGTACGGTCACCATCGACCTGTCCAAGTTCGGCCACATCGCGCGGGGCGCGACAGTGACTCCCGTGGTGACCAGCGCCGACGGCAAGCTGGCACGCCAGAGCCCCGTCGCGGTCACCGACCGCCAGGCCACGTTCACCGTGCCCGCCCAGTCGGTGACCTCCTTCGTCGTCAAGGGCGTGTCGGGCGTGGCGAAGGACGCCGCTCTGCTGAAGAAGGGCCACACCTACTCCCTGACCGGCGTCCAGAGCGGCAAGGCGCTCACCGTCGCGGACGACGGCGGCAAGCTCGTCATCAAGACGGCGAGCACGGACGCGGCCACGGTCACCGGCCAGCGGTGGCAGCTGCGACAGATCAGCGGCCAGACCGGCAACCGGCAGCGGTACGTGTTCACCAACCCGGTGGAGGGCAAGCGGCTGGCCGTACGCGACGGCGCCCCTGTCCTGGAGGCGGACACCGGCCCTCGTGACACGGCCACGCAGTGGATCATGTCAACGACCGGTGACGGCACCTGGACCCTCGTCAACGCCGCCACCGGAAGGCTCCTGGAGGTGGGCGGCCAGGCCACCGCCGACGGATCCGCCGTCACGATCTGGACGCCGAACTCCGGCTCCAATCAACGGTGGACGGTGTCCGACGTGACCGCCGGGACCGGCTCCTAGCCCTACCGCACCATCCCTCTCCGCGCCCGCCCATGACGGTCGGCGCGGGTGCGGAGAGGATGCCTCGGCCGCGCCAAACGCCTTGTGTGTCAGATGAGTTCGAGCAGCCCCCTGCGCACGGCCGCCGCCCGATCGTCGACCCTGAGTTTGCGATACACGCGCACGAGGTGGGTCTTGACCGTGGCCTCGCTGAGGTAGAGCGCCTCGGCGATGCCCCGGTTGCTGCGCCCCTCGGCCAGCAACCGGACGACCTCGATCTCGCGATGCCTCAAGTCCCGCTCCGGGTGGACAACTTGCCCCACAGGTTCGCCGACGATCTCCGCGGTGAGTCCCATGGAACCCCCGGCCGCGCAGGAGCAGCAGGGGGATCCGGAGGTGCCGCCCGAGCGGGCCGAGCCGGTCCCAGTGGGCGAGCCCGCTCGCATACGTAAGGCGGCCTTGGTGCCGTCCCGTTGTGTCGGGGTGTCTCCGCCGGCGTAGATGACGAGCTTGCCGCCGCCCGCCAGGCGGCTCGGTACAGCTCGTCGAGCGTCTTGGTCTCCTCGGCCCCGCCGGCCCGCCGGGACTCGGTGGAAGAGGCAGCGGCGGCGGGGCCGGCCGTGGCGCCGAGGGCTGCGGCACCGGCTCCGGCTCCGGCTCCGACTCCGGTGGCAAGTACACGTCGTCTGCTGAGGAAACTGGACACTCTGTGGGGCCTCTCTGATGAGGGTGAGGACCGCGGCGGGTTGAACGCGGCGCCATGGTCAGTGGCGATTCTGGCGCCGTGGTGTGAGGCCTCGCGTCATCCGTACGCAGCAAAGGACACGCGTGCGGTGGAACCCGCGTTCAACCGATCGGTTGAACGACGGCGACGGCCGGGCGGGCCGCGCACGACGTGCCCGTCAGCGCCCCGCGTCCGGCCCGACCGGGCGCCGACGCACCCAGCCGAACAGCGCCACCGAACCGACCGCCGCGAACGCGCACCAGGTCGACACGAACTCAAGCTCCCACAGCAACCAGCAGATCAGCGCGCCCGTGCTCATCAGCACCCCGAGCAGCCGAAGTCCACGGTCACCGGAGAGCAGGAGGGAGCCGACGGTGGCCAGGAGGTAGCCGGCGACGAGCAGTTCGGGGTGGTCCAGATGCACGAAGTAGCCGAGGGTGTGGCCGCGGACCTCCGCTCGGACGGGACGGGTCACGAGGGCGTAGGCGAGTGCGGCGGCGGTTGCGAGGCCGATCGCCAGGGGGACCGTCAGCGCGCGCCGGGCGTGCGGGG
>LRTP01000033.1 GCA_001550305.1 Streptomyces diastatochromogenes | reverse complement strand
TAGCGGGGACAGGATTTGAACCTGCGACCTCTGGGTTATGAGCCCAGCGAGCTACCGAGCTGCTCCACCCCGCGTCGGATTCCTCCACCCTACGCCAACCATCCCGCCCCTGAGACCATGATCGCCTGCCTGGCGCGAGGGGGCCGGCGGTCATGCTCCCCCCTCGGTGGCCAGGCCGTGATTCTGCGGGCTTCGACCGAGAGTGCGCTGAGCACCGGACGGATTCCCCCGATGGGCTGGCCATCCTCGCCTTGGCCCTGCGTGGACTGGCATCGGCGAATACGGTCGGCGAACGCGAACAGGCGCGGCGCACACGGCGGGGGAGGAGACAGCCTGCGCGCTCTGGCGCTGGCTGCCCGTGACCCGAAGGACGGCCGTCGCACCACCCACCCCGAACTGGTCTTGTTCACTACCTGAGGGGAATTGCAGGACTACGCCGCCCACGATCCGGCAGGGCGCAACCTGCAACCGCTGGTCGACCTCGTCGGCACCCAGGGCACCGACGCCATTCTGGCCGCCGTCGCCCAGGTCGCTCCCGAAAGCCAAGCCGAGGTGACCGTCTCGACCACCCACAGAGCCAAAGGCCGCGAATGGGCCCGCGTGAGGATCGCCGACCACTTCACCCGCCCTCAGACAGCGACCAGCAAGACGACACGGGCCGTGCTCTGTCTGGCCCCATCGACGACGGCGCAGCCCGCCTCGCCTACGTGGCTGTCACGTGTACCGGCCAGAGTCTCGGCATGGGCGGCCTGTCCTGGATCGACGATCGCCCTGAGGGACCCCATCAGGTGACTCCTGGACTGCATCACTGAGATCAGGCCGCATGCTTCGGCCCAACTTGCTTGAGAAGCCGCGGTAGAACTGCATTGAGCGGTGTGCATCGTGAAGTCGCAGGTCACGGGTCCGGTGTGAACGGCGAGTTGGGTACTTGTCCGGTCGGCGGCCGATGACCATGGCGTAGCCTCGCTCACGCGAGGCCCCACGACGGGATCAGACGGTGAGGACGAGCTTGCCCTGGAGATGGCCGCCGTCGAGCAGCCGGTGCGCGTCGGCGACGCGCTCGAAGGGGAATGTCTCCTGCACGTGGACCCGGAGCCTGCCCTGTTCGACGAGTTCGACGAGACCTCGCAGGGCGACCGGATCGGGGTCGACCGCGATGCCGCTGAAGCGCATGCCGGCCGCCTCGTACTTGGCGATGAGCTCCGGATCCTCCTCGGCGACCGCCGTCACCAGATGACCGCCGGGGCGGAGCACTCCGAGCGACTGCTCGACGGTGTCGCCGCCGATCGTGTCGACCACGACGTCGATGTCGCGGACCGCCTCGGTGAAGTCGACCGCCGTGTAGTCGATCACCTCGTCGGCGCCGAACCCCTCGACGAACTTCCGCTTGCTCCCGCTGGCTGTCGCGATCACATGCGCGCCGAGCGCTTTCGCGATCTGGATCGCGACGTGGCCGACCCCGCCACCACCGCCGTGGACCAGGACGCGGTCGCCCTCGGTCACGCCGCCGAGGTCGACGAGGCCCTGCCACGCCGTCAACCCGACGAGCAGCGCCGCCGCCT
>LRTP01000329.1 GCA_001550305.1 Streptomyces diastatochromogenes | reverse complement strand
GCCCACCTGGCCGCGGCGCCGGCCCGCCCCGGCTACCGGGCGCTGCTCGCCGAGATGCAGGGCCGGGTGATCGGCCTGGCCGAGTACGAGACCGTCGACGACCCCGAGGCGGCCGAGATGTCGATCGCCGTGGCCGACGGGCTGCACCACCGGGGCGTCGGCACCCTCCTCGTCGAACACCTCGTCTCCGCCGCGCGTGCGGACGGTGTCACCACGTTCACCGCCGACGCGCTCAGCGAGAACCACGAGGTGCTGCGGCTCTTCACCGACCTGGGCCTGAGTGTCGGACGCCGGTTCGAGGGTCCGGAGGTGCGCTGCACCATCGCGCTCGACGAGGACGACACCTACCTCGCGGCCGTCGAGGCCCGTGGCCGGGCCGCCGACGTGGCCAGCCTGGAACCGCTGCTGCGCCCCGACGCGGTCGCCGTGGTCGGCGCCGGACGCCGGCCCGGATCGGTGGGGCGGGCTCTCCTGCACCATCTGCACGCGGGGGGCTTCACCCGACGGCTCTTCGCGGTGAACCCCCACGTCTCCTCGGTCCTCGGTGTGCCTTCCTATCCGTCCGTCAGTTCGCTGCCCAAGGTCCCTGATCTCGCGGTCCTCGCGATACCCGCGGATGCCCTGCCCGCCACGGCCGAGGAGTGCGGCAAGGTCGGCGTACGGGCGCTGCTCGTGCTGACGGCCGGGCTCGACCCCGACCAGGCGGAAGCGCTCATGACCGCGTGCCGTACCCACGGCATGAGGTTGGTCGGCCCCAACTGCCTCGGCATCTCCAACACCGACCCGAGGCTCCGCCTCGACGCCACCTTCGCGGCCGATCACCCGCGCCCCGGCACGGCGGGCGTCGCCGTACAGTCGGGCGGCGTGGGCATCGCCCTGCTCGACGGGCTGTCCCGGCTCGGCATCGGTGTCTCGACCTTCGTGTCGCTCGGCGACAAGTACGACGTCAGCGGCAATGACATGCTCCAGTGGTGGGAGAGCGACGGTCGCACCGACCTGGCCCTGCTGCACCTGGAGTCCTTCGGCAACCCGAGGGCGTTCTCCCGCACCGCCCGGCGGGTGACGCGCCGGATGCCCGTTCTGACGGTCGACGCGGGCCGAACCGAGGCAGGTCGCCGTGCCGCCGCCTCGCACACCGCGGCCGCCGCGACCCGGACCATGACCCGACAGGCGCTGTTCACCCAGGCGGGCATCACCGCAACCCGCTCGGTGGGCGAACTCCTCGAAACCGCCGCCCTGTTGCACGCCCAGCCGCTCCCGGCCGGGACTCGCGTGGCGATCGTCACCAACGCGGGCGGTGCGGGTGTCCTCGCGGCGGACGCGTGCGCCGAGGCCGGGCTGACCCTGCCCGCCCCCACCCCCGAACTGATCGACGACCTGCTCGCCGTGCTGCCCGAAGGGGCGGCCGTGGGCAACCCCGTCGACGCCACGGCGGCCGTCACGGAGGACCAGATCAGGGACTGCGTGGATCGGCTCCTGCGGTACCCGGGCATCGACATCGTGCTGCTGGCCCTCGTCCCCACCGCCGTCGCCGTGGCGACCGGCGAGGACCTGGTCCGCGCCGTCACCGAAGGCCCCGGACGGCGGGAACGGCCCGTCGCCGTCGTACGTCTGGAGCAGGACCTGCCGGTCAAGCTGTTGCCCGCGCGGGAGGGCGGCGCCGTCCCCTCGTACGCCGAACCGGTCGCGGCGGCACGGGCCCTGGCGCACGCCGCCCGTCGTGCGGCCTGGCTGAACCGGCCCGTGGGCACGATCCCGGAGCTGGTGGAGGTCGACACGGTCTCGGCGCACACGGTCGCCGAGACCTACCTAGCCGCACATCCGGACGGTGGCTGGCTCGACCCGCGCACCTGCGCCGAACTCCTCGCCTGCTACGGCATTCCGCAACTCCCGTGGGCCTGGGCCGAGACCGAGGACGACGCGGTCATCGCCGCCGAACGGCTGCGCGGTGCCGACGGCCGCGTGGTCATGAAGGCCCACTGGCCCGGCCTGGTCCACAAGACCGAACAGTACGCGATCCATCTCGACCTCCAGGGCGACGCCCAAGTACGCGCCGCCTTCCGGGACTTCGAGACCCGGTTTGCCGGACTCATGACCGGAGTCGTCGTCCAGCCGCTGGCCGCGCGCGGCACCGAGCTGTTCGCGGGCGTGGTGCAGGACGACGTCTTCGGCCCCCTGGTGCTGTTCGGGCTCGGCGGCACGGCGACCGAGGTGCTGGCCGACCACGCCGCTCGCCTCGCCCCACTGACCGACCACGACGTGCACGACCTGATCACCGCGCCGCGCTGCGCGCCCCTGCTGCTTGGCGCGCACGGCGGCAGGCCGGCCGATCTCCAGGGCCTCGAACAGCTCCTGCTGCGGCTGTCCCGCATGGCCGGCGACCTGCCGCAGTTGGCCGAGGCCGACTTCAACCCTGTCCTGGCGACACCCGCCGCGGTCACCGTGCTCGACGCACGCGTCCGCCTGCTGCCGCGCCGGGCCCAGGACCCCTATCTGCGCCGACTGCGCTGAGGAGGAACAGACATGAGGCAGAACAAGGTCGGATCGGTGATGGCCACGGAGGTCGTCACGGCCCGGTACGGCACTCCCTTCAAGGAAGTGGCACGGTTGCTCACCGAGCACCGCATCAGCGGGCTGCCCGTGATCGACGAGGACGACAAGGTCCTTGGTGTGATCTCCGAGACCGACCTCATGGTCCGGCAGGCGGGCGTCCCTGACCCCTACGAGACGCCGCGCCGCTTCCGGTTCACCGGGCTGACCCGCGGAGCCCGACGGCAGGCCGCGAAGGGGCACGCACGTACAGCCGGACAGCTGATGTCCGTGCCACCGGTCACCGTGCACGCCGACGAAACCATCGCCGAGGCCGCCCGGACCATGGCGCACAGCCGCGTGGAGCGGCTGCCGGTGGTGGACGACGAGGACCGGGTCGTCGGCATCGTCACCCGCCGCGACCTGATCCAGGTCTTCCTGCAGCCGGACGACGTGATCCGCCGTGAGGTGATCGACGAGGTGCTGGTCCGCACGCTGTGGTTGAGCCCCTCGACCGTCGAAGTCGCCGTGTACGAGGGGGTCGTCACGCTGACCGGCCAGGTGGAGCGCAGGAGCGAGGCGGAGATCGCCGCCTCCATGACCGACCGGATCGACGGAGTGGTCGCGGTGGTCGACAGGCTGACCTACCGACTGGACGACTCGCACCTGCGGCCCGACGAGCCGGCTCTGCACGGTGTCACCGAGGAATGGCTGCGCAAGCTGTGAAGCAGGGCGAGAGGAGGGGTACCGTCATGCCGGCCAAGGTACTTGTCGCCTATGGGACGACGAACGGATCGACGGCGCGGATCGCGGAGACCATCGCGGATGTCCTGCGCAAGGGGGGCGTGCCCACCGAGGCGGTGCCCGCTCACTCGGTGACGGACGTCGAGTCGTACGACGCCGTGGTCGTGGGCGGTGGACTGTATGCGGGACGCTGGCACAAGGACGCCCGCCGCTTCGTCCGTCGGCAGGGCCGAGTGCTGGCCGGGCGTCCGCTGTGGTTCTTCAGCAGCGGTCCGCTCGACGCCTCGGCCACCGAGAAGGACATTCCGCCCGTCCCCGGTGTGCGGCGGGTCATGACCCGGCTCGGTGTCCGTGCGCACGTCACGTTCGGGGGCTGCCTGGAGGAAGGGGCCAAGGGATTCGTGGCCCGGAAGATCGTTTCCTCCGGGAAGGGCGGGGACTTCCGGGACTTCGGGCAGATCGAGGCATGGGCCGCGGACATCGGAACCGAACTGGTGTCGGGAGCGCGGTCGGGTTGAATCCCGTGCCGCTTCGGGACCGGGCGCAACCGGAACATTTCCGGTTGCGCCCTCACGTCGATCTGAAGCGTGACGCGACCGGACGGGAACCCGACGACGGCCCGATGGCCTGAACTGTGTTCAGAATTCCCGTCGTCGGAGCAGCGTGTGGTGCTGCTGAGGTCCCCCAGGCAGTACCGTGAGGGCAGGCGAACTGGTGCGCGGTCTTGTCCGCCGAATCGGCTGGAGGAAGCGATGGGTGCGGACACGCGTGGGGGATCCGAGCAGCATCTGCCCAAGCTTCGCCTCGATGAGCTGCTGGGCGAGCTGCAGGTGCGCATCGACGCCGTCCGTGGCACTCGGGACCGCCTGCACAACCTGCTGGAGGCGGTCCTGTCCGTCGGACGGGAGCTGGACCTGCCCCAGGTGCTGCGCAGCATCGTCGAGGCCGCGGTGGTCCTGGTGGACGCCGAGTACGGCGCCCTGGGTGTGATCGGCGGCGACCGGAAGCTGTCCGCGTTCATCACCGTCGGCATCGACGAGGAGCGGCGGGCCGAGATCGGGGCGCTGCCCAGCGGGCACGGGCTCCTCGGCGAGTTGATCCGGCACCCGGTGCCCCTGAGGCTGCCGGAGCTCTCCGAGCACCCCGAGTCGTACGGCTTCCCCGCCCACCACCCGCCGATGCACTCCTTCCTCGGCGTACCGATCCGGGTGCGCGACGAGGTGTTCGGGAACCTGTACCTCACCGAGAAGCGCAACGAGCGGGAGTTCGACGCGGAGGACGAGTCCGTTCTGTCGACGCTGGCCGTGGCCGCCGGCGTCGCCATCGAGAACGCGCGGCTGTACGAGGAGACCAGGCTTCGCGAACGCTGGCAGCGGGCCAGCGGGAAGGTCACCAGTGCCCTGCTGACCGGCGCGCCCAGCGCGGAGGTGCTGGAGCTGATCGTCGACGAGGCCCGGAAGATCGTCTCCGCGGACATGGGAATGATCGCGGAGGGCGTACAGGGCGAGGAGGCGCTGCGGCCCGCGCTGGCCGTCGGGCTCGGCGCGGAGCAGCGCGGCGGCCTGGTGATGTCGACCCGGGACGGCTTCGTCGGAGCCGCGCTGAGCTCCGCGGAGCCTGTGGTCAGCGCCGACATCGCACACGACGCCCGCGCGGGCGAGGGCGAAGCCCAGTGGGCCGAGCTCGGACCCGTCGTGGCGGTGCCGCTCGGTACCAGCGGGAAGGCCCGGGGTGTGCTGCTGCTCGGGCGGGTCCAGGGCGGCGCACCCTTCGGGGACGCGGACACCGGACCGCTGCTCGGGTTCGCCGACCAGGCCGCACTGGCGCTGGAGCTTGCCGAGCGACGGCGGGACGCGGAGCAGATCGCACTGCTCCAGGACCGCGACCGCATCGCCCGGGACCTGCACGACCTCGCCATCCAGCGGCTCTTCGCGGCCGGCATGACACTGCAGAGCGCCCAGCGCTTCATGGAGCACGCCGAGGGCATGGAGCGACTGACACGGACCGTCGACGACCTCGACGACACCATCAAGATCATCCGGTCCACGATCTTCGGCCTGCGGACGCACGCCGGGGCCGGCCGGGAGGGCAACGGTCTGCGTGGCCGGGTCTCCGAGGCGGTCAACGCCTCGACCACGTCGTTCGGGTTCCCGCCCGCGCTGCGGATCGAGGGGCTCGTCGAGACCGATGTTCCCGGGGACGTCGCCGACCACGCCGTCGCGGTGCTCGGTGAAGCGCTGAGCAATGCGGCCCGGCACTCCGGAGCGCACGCCGTCGACGTCCGACTCCAGTGCGCCGGGGGCGAGTTGACGCTCACCGTGACGGACGACGGCTGCGGGGTGTCGGGTGACGCACGGCGCAGCGGGCTGAAGAACATGGAGGAGCGGGCCATCGCCCTCGGGGGCGTACTGACGCTCGGCGAACGGCCCGAGGGCGGTGGCACGCGGCTGGTGTGGCGGGTACCGGTGGGCGCACCCAGCGCGGGTCCGGGGCCCGGTCCCGCGAACGGCTGAGACCGCCGGTGACCTTGTGCGTCCGGTGTCCGTCGGCTGCGGGTGACGGGGGCTGGTCGCGCAGGTCGGCGCGCCCCTGAAGGGCGCTCCCGGGGTCAGCGAGTCTGGTGGTCGGCGGTGTCGGGGTGCTCCAACTGGCTGGCCAGGACCGCCGCCTGGACCCTGCGCTGGACGCCTAGTTTGGCCAGCAGCCGGGAGATGTGGTTCTTCACCGTCTTCTCGGACAGGTAGAGCTTCTTGCCGATCTCACGGTTGGTGAGCCCGTCCCCGATCAGCGTGAGGATGTCGCGCTCGCGGGGCGAGAGGCCGGCGAGTTCGGGAGCGAGTGCCGGGGCCTCGGTGGGGTCCGCGCGCAGGGACCGCATGAGCCGGGCCGTCGTCGTGGGGTCCAGCATCGACTGGCCGGAAGCCACGGTGCGGACCGCCGCGACCAGGTCGGAGCCTTTGATCTGCTTGAGCACGTACCCCGAGGCTCCCGCCATGATCGCGTCGAGCAGGGCCTCCTCGTCGTCGAACGACGTCAGCATCAGACAGGCCAGCTCCGGCATCTGGCTGCGAAGCTCCCGGCAGACGCTGATCCCGTCGCCGTCCGGGAGGCGTACGTCCAGGACGGCCACGTCGGGCCGCAGCGCCGGGCCGCGCACCAGCGCGTGCTCGACGCTGCCCGCGTCGCCGACCACCGAGATGTCCGGCTCTGCGTCCAGGAGATCGGTCAGACCGCGGCGCACCACCTCGTGGTCGTCCAGCAGGAAGACCCGGATGGGGTTCTGTTCCGTGAAGGTGCGCGCCTCGGCCATGACGACCCCTTGTTCAGTTTCAGTGGTGGACTGCGGACCACGAGCGGGTTGTGACGACGATCATCACGCTCCGGGGCCGAACGCACTAGGGCCGACCGGCCCCACTTGAGAGCGGTCCTGGAATCGACCGCCGGTCACCGCTCCTGCTGCCCGGACGGCCCCGGCAGCTCGAACTCGACGTCCACCACGCCTTCGACGGCCCGTACCAGGCGCGCGGCCACGGGCACCAACGAGGTGTCCCTGACACGCCCGGTGAGGGTGACGACCCCGTCCTGCACCTGTACCCGCACGGGTGCCGACGGCGCACGGAACAGATACGACACCACTTCGCGGCGCACCTCCTCGGCGATGTCCTCGTCGCCCCGCAGGAACACCTTCAGAAGGTCGCCGCGGCTGACGACGCCTTCCAGCAGGCCCATGTCGTCGACGACGGGGAGTCGCTTGACCTTGGCGTGCGCCATGGTCCGTGCGGCCTGCGCGAGAGTCGCGTTCGCCTGGACGGTGACGGCCGGGGCCGTCATCAGGTCCTCGGCGGTCACGGCGCCGGCCTTGGCGAGATCGGAGAGCCGCCGCAGCTGCGTGTTCCGGTCCGGATCACTGTCGCGGAACTCCTCCTTGGGGAGCAGATCGGCCTCGGAGACCACGCCGATCACCCGGCCCTCGCCCTCGAGGACGGGCAGTGCGCTGACCTTCCACTGCTCCATCAACTGCACGATCTCTTTGAAGTTGGCCTTCCGGCCGATGGCGGCGACGGTGTGGGTCATCACGTCGCTGACGATGTGCGGGGTGCCGTGCACGGTGCCTCCTCTGTGGATTGCGACGTGGTCAGCTGAGACTTCCGCTGCCGTAGGGCGCGTACATGTCCAACAGCCGGGTCCTGGCCGACCGCAGTCGGCGGGCGACCGTGTCTCCCACCCACTGACTCACGGCCATTCCCAGCGCCGGATCGGCCTGACACATCTCGCGGACGGCTTCGGCGTCGAACTCGTACGCGCGCACCGGACTCGTGGCCTCGGCGCCCAGGTGCCAGGTGTGCGGTCCGAACAGCCAGGACCAGCCGACGAGTTCGTTGTGCCCGACGGTCTCGATGAGGGCCGCGCGGCGGCCGGGCACGCGCATGTCGAGGGCCACCGTGCCGGTACGGATGATCCAGAACCGGTCCGCTCGCCGGCCTTCCTCGAACAGGCGGGTTCCCAGCGGGAACGACACCTCCCGGGCGACGTGCATCAGCCGCTCGCCGTGCTCGGCGGGCAATGCCCGCAGCATGCTGGAGGTGGGGGAAGCGTTCATGATCGTGTCCTCTTCCTCGAGCTCCTCTTCCAGGAGCGCGACCCTGCCACCTCCAATCTCTGCTCCCGCCCCCCCTTCCACCATGGGCCGAAGGGCCCCTCGGAAGGGCCTGCCCGGCCCCTGCACCCGGGCCCGGGCCGGTATCAGGCTCGATGGGAGAAGAGGAATCCACCGGCATGCACGCAGGAGGTGCGGACCATGCTTCGACACGTCGCCGCGGGGATCGACGGTTCTCCCGAAGGCCTGGCCGCCGCGCACTGGGCGGCCAGGGAAGCCATGCGCCGGGGTACGGCGCTGCGCCTGGTGCACGCCTGGGAGTGGCAGCCGCGGCCGGCCCCGAGCGTCCCCGCGGACATGTCGCAGCGGTCCTGGGCCGAGGACATGATGGCGCAGACGTCGGACAGCATGCGCGCCGCACACTTCGGCCTGCAGGTCATCACCCACTCGGTCGCCGACGCACCGGTCGGGGCCCTGCTCGCGGCGGCCGAAGAGGCCGATCTGCTGGTCCTCGGCTCCCGCGGGATCAGCGGCGTCGCGGGCTTCCTGACCGGATCGGTGTCACAGCGCGTGGTCGCCAGGTCACCGCGCCCCGTGGTGCTGGTGCGGGCGGGGGAGTGCACCGCCGACGAGCACTTCTCGGCGGTGGACGGAATCTCCCCCGACGAGATACCTGAGACCCCGTACCGCGAGGTCGTGCTCGGCCTCGACACGGCCCGGCCGTGCGACGAACTGATCGAGTTCGCCTTCGACGCCGCCCGACGCCGTGCCACCCCGCTGCGCGTGGTCCATGTCTTCAGCGGTCCGCCCGCCTACGCGGCGATCGACAGGCTCGCCCCCGAGAACGGCCCCGAGCTGCTCGCCGAGCACGAGGGGGCCGTGGTCGCGACGCTTCGTCCCTGGTGCGAGAAGTTCCCCGAGGTCTCCGTGGCCGAGACCGTCACCGAAGGGCGGGCGGCCGGCGAGCTGATCCACGCTTCGGACGGCGCCGCCCTCCTCGTGGTGGGTCGCAGGGTGCGCGAGACCCGGCTCGGCACCCGCCTCGGCTCCGTCGCGCATGCCGTACTGCACCATGCGCCGTGCCCCGTCGCCGTCGTCCCGCACGCCTGAACAGCCCGGAGGATGAGACAGATGGCCGACTACGTGTACGAGTTCTCCCAGGGCGGCCGTGACATGGCGGACCTGCTCGGCGGCAAAGGAGCCAACCTGGCGGAGATGACCCGGCTGGGACTGCCGGTACCGCCCGGCTTCACCGTCACCACCGATGCCTGTCGGGAGTATCTGGCCACCGGCGAGGAACCGGGAGAACTGGCGGCCCAGGTCGCGCACGCACTGGTGGAGCTGGAACGAGGCACCGGACGCGAGCTGGGCGGCCGTGACAACCCCCTGCTGCTGTCCGTGCGTTCGGGCAGCAAGTTCTCGATGCCCGGGATGATGGAGACGATCCTGGACATCGGCCTCGGCGACGCATCCGTCCTCGGACTCGCCAAGGCCACCGGCAGCGAGCGCTTCGCGTGGGATTCGTACCGCCGCCTCCTCCAGATGTACGGCCGCACGGTGCTCGGCATCGCCCCGGAACTGTTCGACCGGCGCGGGAGCAACGACGACCCCGCCCGGCTCGTCGAGGACTACAAGAAGGTGATCCGGGACGCGACGGGCGAGGAGTTCCCGCAGGACCCCGGCGCGCAGCTGTACCGCTCGATCCGGGCGGTCTTCCGCTCCTGGAACAGCGAGCGCGCCCGCCTCTACCGCCGCCGCGAACACATATCCGACGACCTGGGCACCGCCGTCAACATCCAGGTCATGGTGTTCGGCAACCTCGGTCCGGACTCCGGCACGGGAGTCGCCTTCACCCGCGACCCGGCCACCGGCGCCCGTGGTGTGTACGGCGACTACCTGCAGGATGCCCAGGGCGAGGACGTCGTGGCCGGCATCCGCAACGCCGTGCCACTCGCCGAACTGGAACGGCTCGACCCGCCCTCGTACCGGCAACTCATCGACCACATGAGCACGTTGGAACACCACTACCGCGACCTGTGCGACATCGAGTTCACCATCGAGCGGGGTACGCTCTGGATGCTCCAGACCCGGGTCGGCAAGCGCACCGCCGAGGCCGCCTTCCGTATCGCCGAGGCACTTGTCGACGAGGAACTGATCGGCGAGGACGAAGCGCTCGCCCGGGTCTCGGGCGCACAGCTCGCCCGCCTGATGTTCCCCCGCTTCGAAGCACACATCGAGACGAAGCCGCTCGCCCACGGCGTCCCCGCATCCCCGGGCGCCGCAGTCGGAGCGATCGCCTTCGACTCGGCCGAGGCGGTGCGGCGCGCCGCGACGGGGGACAAGGTGATCCTCGTGCGCCGGGAGACCACCCCCGACGACCTGCCCGGGATGGTCGCGGCCGAGGCCGTGCTCACCAGCCGTGGCGGCAAGACCAGCCACGCGGCCGTGGTGGCGCGCGGCATGGGCAAGGTGTGCGTGTGCGGCGCCGAAGAACTCACGGTGGACGTCGAGGCACGGACGCTCACCGCACCCGACCGGACCGTGCTCGCCGAAGGCACGGTGCTCTCCGTGGACGGCACGGCGGGCACGGTCCACCTCGGGGCACTGCCGCTGACCGACTCGCCGGTGGGCCGCTTCCTGGACACCGGGGAACGCGACGGGGTACTGACCGAGGCCGTGGCCCGCACTCTCGAACACGCCGACTCCGTACGCCGCCTGGGGGTGCGTGCCAACGCCGACACCCCCGAGGACGCGGTCCGCGCCCGCCGCTACGGAGCCGAGGGGATCGGCCTGTGCCGCACCGAGCACATGTTCCTCGGCGAGCGGCGCGGCCTGGTCGAGGCGATGATCCTCGCCGAGGACGAGACAGGGCGGCGCGCCGCCCTGGACGCGCTGCTGCCGCTCCAGCGGGCCGACTTCGCCGGCATCCTGGACGCGATGGACGGGCTGCCGGTGACGATCCGGCTGATCGACCCACCGCTGCACGAGTTCCTGCCCGACCGCACCGAACTCGCCGTCCGTGTCGCCACCCACCCCACCGCGCACGACCGGCGCCTGCTGGCCGCCGTGGAGCGCATGCACGAGAACAACCCGATGCTCGGGCTGCGCGGCGTGCGCCTCGGACTCGTCGTCCCCGGGCTGGTCGAGATGCAGGTACGGGCGATCGCCGAAGCCGTCGTGGAGCGGCTGCGGGACGGGGGCGACCCCCGGGCCGAGATCATGGTTCCGCTGGTGGGCACGGTCGAGGAGCTGCGGATCGTACGGGCGGCAGCGGAGCGCGTACTCGCCGAGGTGTCGAAGGCTTCCGGATTCACGGTCGACTGTCCCATCGGCACGATGATCGAACTGCCCCGTGCCGCGCTGACCGCCGGCCGGATCGCCGAGGCCGCCGATTTCTTCTCCTTCGGCACCAACGATCTGACGCAGACGGCGTGGGGACTGTCCCGTGACGACGTCGAGGCGTCCTTCTTCCCCGCCTACCTCGCCCAGGGCGTCTTCGCCACCTCGCCCTTCGAGACCCTCGACCGGGACGGCGTCGGCCGACTGGTTCGGATCGCTGTCGAGGAGGGCCGCGCGACGAACCCGACCCTGAAGATCGGCGTCTGCGGCGAACACGGCGGCGACCCGGACTCCATCCACTTCTTCCACGACACCGGCCTCGACTACGTCTCCTGCTCGCCGTTCCGTGTTCCCGCCGCCCGCCTGGAAGCGGGCCGCGCGGCACTGGCGAACCGGGCCGACGGGGCGTCCGCGGCCACCTAGGCATCACCGACCAAGGGGAGGGAAGGACATGACCACCCGTCATGTGACCGTCGGCGTGGACGGCACGCTCATCGCCGTGAGGGCGCTGGACCGGGCCGCCGAGGAAGCGGTGCTGCGCGGCGCCCTGCTGGACATTGTGTACGCCGTGTCCGACCTCGACGAGGCCGGGCCGGTCCTGGCGTCCGCGGCGGCCCGGGTACGCCGGCGGCACCCCGGCCTGCCCGTCACGGCCTCCGCCTTCGAGGGCGGACCGGTCCAGGCGCTGGCTCAGCACGGTCGGGGCGCTGAACTCACCGTGGTCGGCACACGAGGGCTCGGCGGTGTCGCCGGCTTACTGTTCGGCTCGGTGAGCCTGCGGCTGGCCGCGCGGACGCGCGGTCCGCTGCTCGTCGTGCGGGGGAACCACCAGTCAGCCCGCCGCGGTGAGGTGTTGCTCGGCATGGAAAGTGACGCCGACGCGGATGCCGCCGCATACGCCTTCGCGGAGGCGGCGCGCCGTGGGGTCCGGCTGAGTGTGCTGGACGCCGCGGCCTCCCGGCGCACGGCGCCCGCACCACCGGCCCTGATTCCCGCGGATCGGGGGCGGGACGATGCCGTCGTGCGAGTACCGACCGAACAGGCCGTACCGCGCCGTGCGGTTGCCGGGCTGCGGCAGCGCTATCCCCAGGTCGAGGTGGAGTTCCGCACATGCGACTCCGGCCGGGTGCACTCGCTGCTGGAGGCGACCCGCGAAGCCGCTGTCGTGGTGGTCGGTACCCACGGACACGCCCACCGCATCGGTCCCCAACCGGGCCCGGTCACCACCGCCCTGCTGCATCACTCCCACTGCCCGGTCGCGATCGTCTGAACGGACCCTCGCGGGAGAACGGGGCACGCGCGGATGGGCCGTTCGGCCCCGGGCCGGGACCTGCGGCCCCTCCTGACGTGAGCCTGCCACCCGGAGACTGAGTCACATCCCCTTGAGGAGGTCCGCACATGTCCCGCAACGTCACCGTCGGTCTGGACGGTTCGCCCGAGAGTCTCGCAGCCGCAGACTGGGCCGCCCACGAGGCGCTGCTGCGCGACGCGCCCCTGCGCCTCGTGCACGCCTGGCAGTGGCAGCCCTACACGTACTCGCCGCTCGCGGGCGCCTCCGTGCCGCCCATGGACGACCCGCGGAGCGAGTGGGCCGAGCGCCTGCCGCGGGAGACCGCCGCCCGTCTTGCCGAACGCCACCCCGGCCTGCACATCTCTGCCGAGCGGATCCCGGAGCAGCCCGTCACCGCGCTGCTGGCCGCCGCCGAGGAGGCCGATCTCCTGGTACTCGGGTCCCGGGGTCTTGGCGGAGTCACCGGGTTCATCGTCGGCTCCGTGGCACTCGCCGTCGTGGCCAGGACCGAGCGACCGGTCGTCCTCGTACGAGCCGGCGAACGTGTCGTGGACGACCACCTGAAGGGTGGTGTCGTGCTCGGCCTCGACCTGGAGCGCCCGGACGGTTCCCTGATCGGTTTCGCGTTCGAAGCCGCGTCCCGGCGTGGTCGGAACCTTCGCGTCGTCCACGGATGGAGTCTGCCGTCCTCCTACGGCTACGGCGGCGCCTTCGACCTCGACCTCAACGCGGAGCTGCACGCGCAGATCCGGCACAACATGATCGAGGTACTGCGGCCCTGGCGGGAGAAGTTCCCCGGCGTCGAGGTGAACGAGCAGGCGGTGGTCGGCAGCGCGGGCTCCCACCTGGTCGACGCCTCCAGGGACGCGGCACTGGTCGTGGTCGGGCGTCGCAACCGGCGTACGCCGGTCGGTCCGCACATCGGACCGGTGACGCAAGCGGTCCTGCACCATGCCGCCGCCCCGGTGGCGGTGGTGCCGCACGACTGACCGGGCACACGGTGGCGGTCAGGAGCGAGTGAGCCTGCGCCCGTGACTTCTGAAACACGTCCCAGCCGCGGATGGCGGAGGTCCAGGAAGGCGTGCGTGTGAGGGAAGAACCGCGGGCCCCACGCTCCCGTGGCGCGGCGCACACGGAACCGGAGAAGCAGCCGGTCCGGGAGGTTGACCAGGTGTACCCATCGCCGAGAGCGCAGAGCGATTCAGGCAACTGTTCGGCAGCGGGGTCGTAGCCCGTGCGGTGACACTCAGACTGGCTGGGGGATGACGGCGACCGGGCATTCCGAGTGGTGCAGCAGGGTGTGGGCGACCCTGCCGAGTTGCAGACCGAAGCGACCGTGACGGCGCAGGGCGCCGACGACGACCAGGTCGGCCTCGGCTGTCGCGTCCAGCAGGACGTGGTGGGCGGGGCCTTCGACCGTTTGGTGATGGATATCGACCCGGGGGTGTTCCTGCTCGATCTCGCGCAGGGCGTCGTCGATGCCGGCCGAGGCCCGCTCCTCGCGCAGCCGGGCGGCGTCGTCAGCGATCAGCATGTGGTCCACGGGCTCGTTGGCCGGGCTGCGCCAGGCTCGCACGGCCGTCAGGTCGCAGCCGCGCGCCTCGGCCTCGCGCACGGCGAACCGCACAGCGCTCGCGCTGCCGGTCGGGTCCCCGACCCCCACCACGACGCGGCCCAGTACTCCCTGGCGGTTGGGCTCCGCGCCCCGGACCACGATGACCGGGCACACGGCACGAGCCGCCACCGCGAGGCTGACCGACCCCAACAGCAGCCCGGCGATCTGGCCCCGCCCACGAACGCCTGTGACCAGGGCGAAGGCCTCGGGCCCCGCCTGCAGCAGCGCGGAAACGGCGTCGTCAGGCAGTACTTCGCCCGACGCCTTGACCTCGGGATTGCGCAGCCGGGCACGCTCCACGCAGGAAGCGACGATGTGCTCCGCCATGACCTGCTCGGCAGGACGGTCGGTGCCGAAGGACGGCCGGACTCCCTCGTAGCGCTCCCACAGGGAGGCGTGGACCAGGCGCAGCGGCAGCCCGCGCCGCGCCGCCTCGTCCACCGCCCAGTCGACCGCCAGCAGACTGGAGTCCGATCCGTCGATACCCACGACCAGTGGGAGTTCCATCATCGCCACCGCCTTCTCCGTCCGACTGTCGGGCGCCCCCTGTAAACACCGTCGCACCGTTCGCGAATCGCCGCGACACACCCACCGACTCCCGGACCGGGCGGCCCGTCGGCTTGAGGTAGGTGAGGTGGTCGGGCGACATCTGGGCGCGACGGGCTGTCTCCTCCCGGCTGATCCCGTGTCTCCGGCGCTCGGCGGCCACGCGTCGGCCGATGTCGACGGGGTTGGTTGCCCCGCTCGGTGGGGCAGGCGGAGACACGGCCGCCGCCTCAGCGGTGTCCTGCCGTGAGTCGTGCGTGGCCTCGGGCTGTCCGTGTTCCAGGTGGTGGATGTGTGCGTCGGCCCGAGGGGATACGAGCGTCACCTCGTACGTGGCCGACCAGCGCACGTCCTAGGCCGTGTATCGAAAGTGGATCTTGGGCTGTGAATGATCACGGTTCATGGGGCGGGGAGATCTCACGGACGAGCAGTGGGCGGTGCTGGAGCCGTTGTTGCCGAGGGGTGCCAGGGCGGGGCGGCCGCCGGTCTGGCCTCGGCGGCAGCTGATCGACGGCATACGGTTCCGAGTTCGTACCGGTATTCCGTGGCGGGACGTGCCTGTCGAGTACGGACCGTGGGGCCGGGTCTACGACCTGTTCCGCCGGTGGCAGCGGGACGGCACCTGGCACCGCATCCTCACCCGGCTCCAGGCCCTGTCCGACGCGAAAGGCGCGATCACGTGGGACCTGAGCGTCGACTCCACGGTGTGCCGCGCCCATCAGCACGCGGCCGGGGCCCGCAAACAGGGCGACCTGCAGAAGGAACCACCGGGCGGCGTGTTCATGGAGCCCGGAGATCACGGACTGGGACGCTCGCGCGGCGGGTTCACGACCAAGCTGCACCTGGCTGTCGAGCAAGGTCAGAAGCCCATGTCGATCGTGGTCACGGCCGGACAGCGCGGCGACTCGCCGCAGTTCGAGCCCGTCCTGGAGAAGGTCCGCGTGCCGCGCATTGGGTTGGGTCGGCCACGCGTCCGCCCCAACCGGGTCCGCGCGGACAAGACACCCCATGCAGCTGTCGGGTCAAGCAGCTGCCGCGAGCGGGGCTGATGCGGGGGTACTGAAGGCGATCGCTTCGTCGAACTTC